>CAUZJR010000423.1:0-4994 GCA_963580005.1 Planctomycetota bacterium | reverse complement strand
GTGTGGGCACAGGACACTCCCCAGCCCACTGCCGATAAAGATGCCGATCCGCCGGCCGCCGCAGTGAGTGATGCCGATCTGCCCGTGAAAGATCTCGAGCAGCCTGATCCGGCTGATGCAGCTGATGAGGCTGATGAGGCTGATGAGGAGGGCTGGCTCGGCCTGATCATATGTTGCGGATTCTGGACTTTGTTTCCGGTCTTGATCCTGATCATCTACCTGGTTCGCCGTGCGAACGCGAGGAAGCGAACCGAGGCGCTTTCGTCTGTTGCAGCGGAGCTCAAACTCGACTTCCATCCGAATGGTGATGAGGCTCTGCATCTGGCGCTGTCGGAGTTTCCTCTGATGAACAAGGGTCGCAAGGGCAAGCTGACCAACGTCTGTGCCGGTGGCACCGACGAGGTGCGATTGTGGATCTTCGATTACAGTTTCATCACCGGCCACGGCAAGCAGCGCCGCGTCCATCGGCAGACGGCCGTGGCGATGGAATCGGTCGTGCTCGACGTGCCTGAATTCCGCATGCGGCCCGAGCGGATGTTCGATCGGGTCGGCCAGATGCTGGGCCTGCAGGACATCGACTTCGAAGGGCACTTGCAGTTCTCGCAGCAATTCGTGCTGCAGTCGGAAATGGCCGAGGCGACTCGAGACTTCTTCGACACGGGGTTACTCGATTTCTTCGCCGGCCGTCCCGGCTGGTCGTTCGAGACTCGTGTCGGTTCGTTTGTTGCCTACCGTCCACGGCAACTCGTCGAGCCGACGGAGTTCCAGGCTGCCTTCGAGGACGGGTTCGCCTGCTTCACGGCCTTGCGCGATCGTCTCGAGCGGAGCTAGTCGCCGCAGCGGGCCGAGGGAAGAAAAGGTCATCACCCCTGGACTTCTTCAGGGGTCAGAGACCCGTCGCCGTTGGTGTCGAGCGAGTCGAAGTCGGCTTCGAGGAACCGGGGCACTTCGGACCGCTCGAGCTTGCCGTCGCGGTTCTCGTCGTGGCTGGCGAACGAGAAGTCTCGAGGCAGGAACCGGACCCGGGCCTGCTGCAGGCTGAGGACCGCCTGCTTCAGTTTCGAATCGGCCAGGTCGATCGGATCACCGATGTGTTCCACGACCACGCCCACGCCGATCCCCTTGAGCAGTTCCCCGCCGCCTCCCTGCTGGTCCTTGAGCAGCCGTCCGACGGCCACGTCGATCGGGGCCTCTCCGAACGGGGGAGCGAGCGGCATCGAGGCCAACTCGGCGATGTGCAGCAGGCTGCGGCTGAGGTCTGTGAAGCGGAAGATCACGATGCGGGCCCGAAATCGGTTGGCCCAGTCCTTGACCGATTCGGGGTCGGCGACCGCAGCGATCCGCACGCTAAAGGTGTAGCGTCCCGGTCTCTGGTTGTAGATCTCCTGGGCTAGCATCGCCCGGGCTCCGGTCTCGAGACGACCGCCCGGTGCCGCACCTGCGATTCCGAATCCGATCTGGGCTTCGTATCGCTTGGACGCCCCGCGACCCACTTCGACACGGGTGGCCACGCTGAAGTGGCCGGGCCGTGTTGCGTCAAAGGGTGCAATCGCGAGCCAGTGATCGGCCTCTCCGACCGCATCGCTGAGGGGACGTCCGTCGCTGAAGTCGCCGTTGCTGAGTGGGCCTCGGTTGAAGTCCGGCAGCCGCGGCACTGTTCCGCCCGCGGGCACGCGTGACCCGGTGATCGGTCCACTGCCGAGTACCTCGGAGACGACCTGGCCGCTGGTGATCTGGAATGGCCGACCGGCGACTTCGATGTGGGTCTCGGGGTCGATCCCCATCAGGTGGAAGATGGTGGCCGAGAGGTCTTCGGGCGGGATGCGGTGATCGATGGGCAGCGATCCGTTGCGGTCACTGGCTCCGACGACCTGCCCGCCGGCGATCCCGGCCCCGGCCAGCACGCCGCTCATCACCGGTCCCCAATGATCTCGGCCTCCGTTCTTGTTGATCTTGGGCGTGCGTCCAAAATCGCCCAGCACCACGACAAGGGTTTCTTCGAGCAGGCCTCGCTCGTGGAGGTCAGTGATGAATGTCGAGAAGCCCAGGTCAAAGGGTGGGCACAGCGTGTCGCGGCAGCGGCCGGTGTTGTCGAAGTGGGTGTCCCAGACCGGGTTGCCCACCGAGAGGTCTCCGGGTTCACGAGGCCAGTTGACCTGCACGAATCTCACGCCACTCTCAACCAGCCGCCGGGCCAGCAGCAGGCTCTGGCCGAACTTGTTGCGGCCATAGAGATCGCGGAGTGCGTCGGATTCCTGGCCCAGTTCGAAGGCCAGGCGGGCGGGTCCCGAGAGCAGCACATCGAAGGCGTGCCGCATGTGCCGGGCAAAGGTCGCCGCCGCCGGGCCTCTCTGGTTCGTCGCAAACCGGTCACCCAGCCGCTCGAGCAGATGCCGCCGACTCTCGAGCCTGATGCCGGTCACCTCGTTGACCATCCCCAGGATGTCGGTCTCGTAATCGGGCCGCGACGGATCGCAGGGAAACACCTGGGGGTCCCAGCCACTGCCCATGAACCCGCCGTCCTGGCCGGCGAAGAGGTAACCGGGGTTGTTGAGAATCAATTCGGGGAGGATCACCGAGGAGAAGGGTGAGGCGGAGGTGGGTCGGAGCTTGCCGATGACCGAGGCGAGCGAGGGCCAATCGGTGAGCCGATTGGCTGCCCGGTCGGTCTTGCCCAGTGGCAGGCCGCCTTTGACCTTGTTGGTGCCGGTGTAATAGTAGTACGCGCTGCTGCCGTGGGTGCTGTCGTCTGTGGCCAGCGAGCGGATCGTGCAGAGCCGGTCGGAGATCCGGGCAATCCTCGGCAGCAGCTCGCAGTACTGGATGCCGGGGATGTTGGTGCTGATCGGAGCGAAGGGGCCTCGCAGTTCTTTCGGAGCCCGGGGCTTGGGATCGAAGGTCTCGTGCTGGGGGTGTCCTCCCGAGAGGAAGACCAGGACACACGAACGGGCCTGGCCGAATTGTGGGCCAAGACTGCTCGATTCGCGGGCCGATGCGGTGGACGCCAGCGAGAGTGCCGCGGCGGAACCGCCCGCCTGCAGCAGTCGTCGGCGAGTTGTCTTGTGGCGGTGCATGCGAAGAGGTTCGGGGTCGAGCAGGATCCGGGGGGTGTGATCATTCCCCGAGTGCGACCGGCCAGGGCGGGCCGTCAGCGGGGCAACGGGTCAGCTCGCAGGACTCAGGTTTCACTTCAGACAAACCCAATGGGAGGCTGCACACGGCGATGGTATCATGAATTCTAAAGCGCGGTATCTTCAAGCAGTTCGCACGGGTCTGTTGGCAGACTCGACCGGCAGGCAGGAACGGTTCATGTTCAGTGTGATTGAGGGTCGGTGCCGGCAAGGATGGGCCGGCTGGGTGCCTCTGGTCGCGCTGGCGTTACTGAGTGGTTGTGGGGATTCCGGTCCGGTGGTGGTCCAGCCGCTCTCGAAAACCGCAATGCCCTCAAGCGGGGACGCCATCGTGGTCCTGTTCGTCCCCGGCATCAGTTGACCTCGTGATTGACGCCCGAGGCTCGAGCGAGCCTTCGCCGCCTTACCGTGCGTGAGGCCCACACCGCCGGTCGTCGTCAGCGTCAAGGACCGCTCGGCGACGCTCTGCGTCGATGCCGCCAGCTGCCGGCTCGAAGACCTGGTCTCAGTGGCCGAGGACCTCGGCTATGCCACGACGGTCAAGTCGATCACGCCTCATGCGGCCGATGAGGTTTCGTCAGCCGAGCCACCCAACTGATCACCGGCTCGACTGGCCCGGCTCGGGCAACCCGATCCCCGTTCCGGACACGACTCGACAACCGGGCAAAGCCATGATCAGTTTCTTGGTCGCCTCGGCCGATGCCTCGGTCGTTTCCACGTAGACGATCTTCAGGCTCTTGTGGCCATGCAGGGCGGCCAGCCCGGCGTCGGAGACCCGGGTGCGGTTGAGATTGAGCAGTTCGAGGTGTTCGAGACCGGCCAGGGCCTCGACCGACGCGTCCGAGATCGTGCACCCGTTGAGCCGCAACTCGACCAGGTTCTCGATCCGGGCCAAGGCACGACACCCCGCCTCACCGATCTTGAGGTCCTGGAGGTCGAGCCTGGTGAGAGACGTGAAGCCGGCGAGAGTCTCGAGACCCGTGTCGGTGATCGCGGTGCTGCTGAGGCTGAGTTGTTCGAGATGGGGCAGGCTGGCCAGGTGGGCGATGCCGCTGTCGGTGATCTGCGTGCTGGCCAGGTCGAGATGCTCGAGATGTGAGAGCGTGCCCAGCTGTTCCAGCGTCGCATCGTGAATGGGGACGGCGTTGAGACTGATGCGTCGCAGTGAAGTGAACCGGGCCAGCGAACCGGCCGACTCGTCACTGATCCGGGCCTGGTCGATGATCAGGGTGTGGAGATCTTGCAGGTCAGCCAGTGCCGAGAGTCCCGTGTCGGTCAGCCCGGTGGCAGTCAGGTCGAGAAATTCGAGGTGTTCGAGCCGGGCCAGGTGTCCGGGACTGGAACCCAGCAGGGGGGTTGCGGTGAGGTTGAGTCGCTTGAGTTGCTTCAACGAGCCCAGGGCCTGCCAGGCCTGCTCATCGAGGTCGCCGGCGACGATCCAGAGTGTGCCCAGAGACGGGCAGGCGGCCAATGACCTGAATCCGGATTCGGTGGTAGACGGTGAGGAGAGGTAGAGCCGCTGGAGTTGCACCAGGCCGGAGATGCGGTGAAGGCCGCGATCGCTCAGCTGAAAATTGGTGAGGTCGACGGCCACGATCCTGCCCGTTGCGTCGGTTTCGAGCGGGCATAACGATTCGAGTGCCGTTGCGATCTGGTCATCGTGGCTGGCCAGTGACGTGACCACATCGTCGGCTGGTCCCTCGGAATGGCCGCAGCCGGCGAGTCCGGTGAGAGCCAGGCAGAGCAGGAGACGTGGGGTGGTGTGTCGCATCGGATTGCATTGTAGCCGGATGCGTCGGGGTTCGGGCCTGCAGGGAACGAAGAATGAGGCGTGGTGAATTGGGGTGGGGGTGTGGGTGCGGG
>CAUZJR010000422.1:0-5006 GCA_963580005.1 Planctomycetota bacterium | reverse complement strand
GACGGTCCTCAAGAACCAGTTGGCCCGTCGCGTGCCTCGTCGGCTGTTCGAACGGCCCAAGATGGGGTTTGGCGTCCCGCTGGCGAAGTGGTTGGCCGGTCCCTTGGCCGATCGGGTTGCCGACAGCCTGGGCTCGCGGGTGTTTCGCGAGTGCGGTTGGCTGGATCGGGCGACGGTCAGGAGGGTGGTGGAGTCGTTCGGTTCGGGCGGGGTCGAGCATGCTGGTGCGGTCTGGAAGCTGTTCGTACTCTCCGAGACCCTGCAGAAGCTCCACTCGGCAGCATCCTCGGAGTCGACTTGCTTCACGGCGAGTACCGGGAGGGCCGCATGAGTCTCGTGGACGCCGTCCCCGTTGCTCCCTCGCAGGGTTACACCGCGTCGTCGGCGGTCAGCCTGCAGGTGGCGTGTGCGGCGACCGCGTTGTTTCTGCTGCCGTTCCCGGCGCTGAACTTCGGCGTCAGCTTTACGTTTGCGGACGTGTTTCTGGTCACCGCGGTGCTGTTGAATGCGACTCAACTGGTTCGGCTGCAGGCCTTCCAGGTGCCCTTCCTGATGGCGCTGCCGCTGTTTGTGATCTCGACCCTTCTCGATCCCGACGGCGGCCTGATCGAGCTGGTGCAGGTGCTCTACATCTGGGGCTTCGTGGTGCCGTTTGGCTGGGTGGCGTTTACCGGCCTGGGGATCCGGCGGATCGTGCTGATCGTGTTGGCCTCGGCAGTGACCAACGCGGTGGTGGCGGTGGGCCAGGGAGCGGGGTACGTTCCCGAGTTGGGCAACCAGCGGATTATCGATTTCGGGGGTGGTTTTTCGCGGGCGGCGGGACTGAGCCTGAAGTGCAATTCGCTGGTGATGACCCTGACTCCGTGCGTGATGCTGATCCCCTGCCTGCTGCGGGTTCGAGTTCGGCTGGCAGTGCTGCTGCTGTTGATCCCGGGGCTGTTGGCGGCGGTATCCAAGTCGGTTGTGTTCGCCGTGCCCGGAGTGCTGTGGTACATCTGGCACGAGCCTCGCCGGAGAGGTGTGGCGGCGTTCCTGTGCGTGCTGGGTCTGGCCTGGGTGATCCAGGGCGAGGGCATCAGCGGCATCGGCGACCTGTGGTACCACTTCAGCGACCTGGTGACGAAGCGGTTTGAGCGGCTTGAGGACTCGATCGACGAGCGACTCGAGTTGATCCGGATTTCGCTCGATCACGCCTCCGATACCCTGCTGCTGGGCTACGGCCCGGCCGGCACGCACGTCCGCATGTCGGCGATGACCAACAACACGGTTCATGTCTACTACCTGGGCGTGGTGCTGTCCGGAGGCATCCCTGCCGCGTTGCTGGCCTTCACGGGGATGGGCCTGATCGTCAGTGGTCTGTGGAAACACGGTCAGCGTCATGTCTGCCTGTATGTCGTGTCGCACCTTCTGGCGCTGTCGGTGATGACGGCCCTGCTGGTCAGCTTCCAGGTGCTGCCGTTTGTCGTGGGTGGTGCTGTTCTTGCGAGGCTGGTGGCCGAGAGCTCGGCCAGCGAGTCTGAAGCTCGCCCCCGGATCCGTTCGACCCAGTCGACCTGGACACATCTCTCATGACCTCTCACCGCGTGCTTCACGTGATCAACAACCTGCACCTGGGCGGTGCCGAGACGATGCTGGTTTCGTTGTTGAGCCGATTGGATCGCCGGCGATTCAGGCCGGAGGTGGTGTCGTTGGTGGGAGGAGGACCGGCGTCTGAGCAGCTCGAGTCGATCGGAGTCCCGGTGACGACGATCGGCATGCGTCGTGGCCTGCCGGGTCCGAGGACCTTGTCGAGGTTGGTTCGAGCGATCCGTACGGCGAGGCCCGAGTTGATCCAGACCTGGCTGTACCATTCGGACCTGCTGGGCGGTCTTGCGTCGCGGGTGGCCCGCAGCCGGGCTCCGGTGGTGTGGAACCTGAGAATGAACGGGCCGACTCCGGGTCGGGACAAGGCGACCACGGTCTGGACTGCTCGCGGATGTGCAGTGCTCTCGAAACGCATCCCGGCCCGCATTGTCGTCAACTCGCACTCCGGTCGACGGCGGCACATCGAGCTGGGTTACGATGCGAGTCGGATCGAGGTGATTCCGAACGGATTCGATGTCGAGCGGTTTCGACCCTCTGAGGCCGCCCGGCGGTCGATCCGCAGCGAGCTGGGCCTGGCCGAGGACTCGATCCTGGTGGGCATGGCCGCTCGCTGGGATCCGCTCAAGGATTTCCCCACCGTGATCTCAGCCGCAGCGCGATGGATCGCAACGCAGCCGCATCTGCACGTGGTGCTGTGCGGGCCGGGGATCGAGGCATCGAACTCGAAGCTGGCCTCGCTGATCGATGCGGCCTCCGGCCAACGGGGCTGGACCGATCGGCTGCACCTGCAGGGCAGGCGATCGGACATGCCGAGCTGGCAGGCGGCCCTGGATGTGGCCGTGCTGGCGTCGCATTCGGAGGGATTTCCCAACGCGTTGGGCGAGGCGATGGCCTGCGGTGTGCCCTGCGTGGCGACTGACGCCGGGGGGTCGGCCGAGGTGCTGGGCGAGACCGGGCGGTTGGTCGCCGTGGGCGATGACCGGGCACTGGCCAGTGCGGTCGAGGAGCTGTTGGACGAACCGGAGGCGGTGCGTCGCGAACTGGGCCGAGTCGCTCGCGAACGCATCGTCAGCGAGTTCAGCCTGCAGCGAATGGTCGAGCGGTTTGCAGAGACCTGGGACGATGTGCTGGCCGGTTCGCTGAGGCACCGCACATCGTCGACTCCCCCGGCAATTGATTCTGGCAAGGCGGCCTGAGACCTGATTCATGTGCGGAATCCTCGGTAGTTGGACGAATCGACCCATCGCTGGTGGCGTTGCCGATCGGGCGTTGGCGGCGATCCGTCATCGCGGCCCTGACGACGAGGGACGTCTTGTCGACGGCAACGTCTTCCTGGGCATGCGTCGCCTGGCGGTGATCGATCTCGAAGGCGGCCAACAGCCGTTGTGGAACGAGACCGGCGATTGTGCGGTGGTGATGAACGGCGAAGTCTACAACTACCGCGAGCTGGCTCGGGAGCTTCGGAGCGGGGGGCACTGCCTGTCGAGTGATTCGGACACCGAGGTGGTGGTGCACCTGTACGAGGATCATGGCGAGGAGATGGCGAAGCCCCTGCGTGGGATGTTCGCCCTGGCGATCTGGGACCGCCGCCGTCGGCGTCTGCTGCTGGCTCGAGACCGGTTCGGCAAGAAGCCCCTGTACTATTCGCGGACTCCCGATGGCGGACTGGTCTTCGCCTCGGAACTCAAGGCCCTGCGACCGTTGCTGGAATCGGCCGGCGGACGCTTCGAAGTCCGGCCCCAGGGCATCTCCGACTACCTCTCGCTGGGCAGCGTGCCACAGCCGGAGACGATCTTCGAGGGTGTCGGGGTGGTGCCTGAAGGTCACGTGATGATGTTCGACGGCCAGGAGCTGAAATTCCACAGGTACTGGTCACTCGATGACTACCGAGCGTCGCGACGATCGACCCCTCGGCGGATCGGCTACGGCGAGGCACTCGAGGAGACTCGGAGACTGGTCCGCGAGTCGGTGAAGATCCGCCTGCGATCTGATGTACCGCTGGGGATGTTTCTTTCCGGTGGAGTCGACTCGTCGATCATTGCTCACGAGGCGTCCGTCGTGGGCGAAGGCAACCTGCAGACGTTCACCATCGGCGTCGACGATCCGCGGTACGACGAGTCGGAGGTGGCTCGTCGCACGGCCGAGAGCCTGGGTATGCGGCACACGGTGCTGCCCCTGCAGGTGACACCCTGCGAGACTCTGCTGGAGCTGGTCGGTCACTACGACCAGCCGTTTTCGGACCCCAGTGCGATTCCCAGCCTGGCCATCTCGAAGCTGGCTCGCCAACACGTCACGGTGGTGCTCAATGGAGACGGAGGAGACGAAATCTTTGCCGGTTACCGTCGTCACCTGGCCGCTCACTTGGCCGGTCGTCTCGAGAGTCTTCCGCGGAGCTGGGTTCGCGGCATGGCCGGAGGTCTGGCGGCGGTGCTGGGCCGGATGGCGGGTCGACGTCGCAGCCGCCTGGGTTTTGCCGCGAGGTGGTTTCGCGGTTTGGGCCTCGAGCCATCGGCGCGGTACCTGGCATGGACTGCCGACAAGTTGCGTGAATCGGACAAGCAGGCGGCCTGGTGCGGACCACCGGTGCGTTCGACCGAAGAGTGGCTCGATGGAGTCCGCCCGACCGGCCTGGGAGCACTCGATACCCAGGCCGCCACCGACGTGCGAGTCAACATGCTCAGCGGGCTGCTGGTCAAGATGGACATGGCCACGATGGCTCATTCGCTCGAAGCCCGCTCACCATTACTGGACCACAAGTTGGCCGAGTTCGTAGTGTCGTTGCCAGCGTCGCAGCGGTTGAAGGGTCGGCGGCTGAAGAGCCTGCTGCGAGACGGGTGGCGGGATCGGCTTTCGGCTGAGGTGATCGGAGGCAAGAAGCGGGGGTTCGAGATTCCCCTGGAATCGTGGCTTGGCGGGGCATTGCGTGAGCCGCTGATGGACACGCTGGGCAGCGGGTCGGCCCGGGTCCGCAATTATCTCGACGGAGCACTGGTCGACGGGCTGCTCGACGGCGGGACCCTGTCGGATCGCAACCGGCCGACGCTGTTGTATTCGCTGTTGGTGCTGGAGCTGTGGTTGCGTGAGTTCGAGTCGACGGCGGAATCGACCGAGAGTCGTGCGGTGGCGTAGGGCGACTGGATTCCGCCCCAGGCTGTCTCGGGCCATCTCAGGCTGCTCGCCGGGTCTCTCGAACGGCCTGGCTCTCGCCGATCCCCAGCGCTTGTCGGTAGATCCGTGCGTAGGCTGCCGCGACGATGTCGAGGTGAAAGTTCTTGCCAACCAGGTCGCGGCTGGCCTGGCCCATGCGTCGTCGCCGGGCCGGGTCGGCGAGCAGGTCGAACACCGTACTGGCCAGCGCCTGGCCGTCTCGTGCGGGCACCAGCACTCCGTTCTCGCCGTGCCGTACCACCTCGCGGCAGCCG
>CAUZJR010000421.1:0-5014 GCA_963580005.1 Planctomycetota bacterium | reverse complement strand
AGTGGGCCAGTGCGGCACCGGCGAAGGCCTGTTGCATATCGTCGAAGTTCAGCCCGTCGTCGATCCCTCGCACGACCAACCCCTCGGCCTCCTTGAGCCGTTCGGCCTCGACCGCCGCCAGGAAGGCTCCGGTCGAGAACTCCGACTCCGACGCCTGCGGGTAGGCGTACTCGGGATGCCGCAGCGCATCAAAGGCCAGGTGATCGACGCACTCGGCCAGGCAGACCAGCCGCCGTTCCCAGTCGTCGTACCCCTGGGCCAGGCCCACCCAGTCGGCGGCCACCGCCACGGCGTGGGTCGTGCCGTATTCGAACCGGTCGTGAGCCCACCGGAGCGCTTCGCGGACCGCGTCCAGCGGATCCAGCTCGCAGAAGTGCATCCGGGTGATCTCGCGACAGATCCTGCCGAAGTCCCGTTCCCGAAACGCACTCTGCAGTCCACCCAGGATCTCGGCCCGCTGCTGCTGGGGGGTTGCTTCAGAGAGATCCACCAGCACGCCGCCGTCGGACTCGACTCTGACGTCGTATCGCCGGAGATTGTCGCCGCCCAGGACGCACTGCCCGTCGTCGAGTCGGAACTTCCAGTTGTGCCAGTTGCAGGTCAACTGGCACGACTCATCGACGGTCCCCTCGGCCAACGGGTAGCCCTCATGAGGACACCGGTTGTCGACGGCGTAGACGGTCGGCCCCTCGGCAGTCTCGACCCTGAACACCGCCAGTTGCCGCCGTCCACTCTTGAACACCACCGGCCCGGCGACCAGTTCATCGAGCGTGGTGGCCTGTTGCCAATTCGGTGAGCTGTCCGCCGAAACGCTCATCAGGTGACCTCAGAAGTGACTCACTTCGCTCGGATCATTCTCACGCAGTCAGCACCAGATCCGCAAGCCGCGGGTGATTGCGACGAAGTGGTGGCAAACACGTGGGATTGACGTGCAACGCCATTTCACACGCGACTGGTCGCCACGTATAATACTCGCCGATACACTGGAAACAGAGCGGTACAAGACGACAGACGACCCGAGGATGTCAGATGCTGAAAATCGAAGGAAAGACCGACCGTTACTGCGACGGAGTACCGCGTCGCCACTTCCTGCAGATCGGGGGACTGGCACTGGGTGGCCTGTCGATGCCGGCGATCCTGCGAGCCGAGGCCCGGGCGAAGGCCGAGGGTCGGGAGGTGAAGACGGGGGGTCTGGGTCACAAGGCGGTGATCATGATCTACCTCTCCGGAGGCCCCTCGCACCAGGACATGTACGACCTGAAGATGCAGGCGCCCAAGGAGATCCGCGGGTCGTTCAAGCCGATTGAGACCAGTGTCGAGGGGATTCGGATCTGCGAGCACATGCCTTTGCTGGCGCGTTCGATGGAGAAGTTCGCGATCATCCGCTCGCTGTACGGTTCGCCGAACCAGCACAACTCCGACATCTCGCTCTCGGGCTACCCCAGCGGCCCGCTCGGTCGCCAGAACGGTCACCCTTCGCTGGGCTCGGTGATGTCGAAGCTGAAGGGTCCGGTCGATCCGTCGGTGCCACCCTTTGTCGGCCTGACCACGCCCACCAAGCACACGCCCTATTCCAACCCCGGCGACCCCGGCTTTTTGGGCCAGGGCCACGCCGCCTTCCAACCCTCCAGCCAGGCCATGGCCAACATGAAACTCAACGGCGTCTCGCTCGATCGACTCGGCGACCGCCGTCGGCTGCTGAGTGGCATCGACCGCTTCCGTCGGCAGATCGACCGCAGTTCGGTCTACGAGGCTGCCGATACGTTCACCCGCCAGGCGTTTGACGTGCTCGGTTCCAGCCGCTTGATCGAGGCCATGAATCTCGACAAGGAAGACAAGGCGCTGCGGGACCGGTACGGCCGAGGCAGCTCGGCACCGGCCTTCGGCGAAGACGCCGGACCGCACTGGATGGACCAGTTCCTGATGGCCAGGCGGCTGGTCGAAGCGGGCGTGAGATGCGTGACGCTGTCGTTTGGGAGCTGGGACCGGCACGGTGCCAACTTCTCGAGACTGCCGATCCAGCTCCCCAAGCTCGACCAGGGCGTGACTGCACTGGTCCAGGACCTGCACAACCGAGGCCTCGACCAGGACGTCAGCGTGATCGCCTGGGGCGAGTTCGGACGGACGCCGCGGATCAACAAGGGGGGCGGCAGAGACCACTGGCCGCAGGCCTCGTGTGCACTGCTGGCCGGAGGCGGGATGAAGGTGGGACAGGTGATCGGGTCGACCAACCGGCTGGGCGAAGTGCCCAAGGATCGGCCGGTGCACTACCAGGATGTCTTCGCCACGCTGTACCGCAACCTCGGCATCGACCCGATGACCGCCACGATCGATGACCAGGCCGGGCGGCCGCAGTACCTGCTCGATCGCCGCGAAGCAGTCGCCGAGTTGGTGTAGTCCGTCCGCCTGTGGCGGAGCGGCGCTGTCGTCTCCCCCCCGGTGCCTTCTACAATGAATGGCGCAATGCGGCACACACGTCTTCTTATGCTCATCTGCCTCGTCCCGGCTCTCGCCGTAGACGCCTCGGGACAGGCTCCTGATCGCAGACAGCTCGAGTTCTTCGAGAAGAAGATCCGGCCGGTGCTCGTCAAGTCCTGCTACAAGTGCCACTCGGCCCAATCCAAGGAACTCGGAGGCAAGCTGAGGCTCGATCACCGTGGCGGGTTGCTCAAGGGAGGCGAGAACGGGCCGGCGGTGGTGCCGGGCAAGCCCAGTGCCAGCCTGCTGCAAAAGGCGATCGAGTACCGCGATGGGCTCGAGATGCCTCCGGATAAGAAACTGCCGGCGGGGGTCATCCAGAGCTTCCGGGCGTGGATCGCCGCGGGAGCGGTCGACCCCCGAGTCCGGCCTGCCGGCAAGCCCGGGGCCGCCGGCAAGCAACCCAAGCCGTCGAAGGATCTCTGGAGCCTGAAACCGGTCACGCTGCCCGAACTGCCTGAGGTCAAGAACGGCGATTGGCCGAAAAGTGACATCGATCACTTCCTGCTGGCCCGGATGGAAACCGCCGGACTGGCACCCGTCGGCGACGCCTCACCGGCCACGCTGTTGAGACGCCTGTACTTCGACCTGCTCGGGCTGCCCCCGACACCCGAACAGTTGGCACAGTTCCAGGCCGATCACTCGCCGGCCGCCTACCGGGCCACCGTCGATCGACTGCTCGAGTCACCTCGCTTCGGCGAACGCTGGGCACGGCACTGGCTCGATGTGGCCCGCTACGCCGAATCGGCCGGCAGCAGCCGCGATGTGCTGATGATCTGGGCCTGGAGATACCGCAACTGGGTCATCGATGCGGTCAACACCGACATCCCCTACGACCGGTTCCTCGTCGAACAACTCGCCGGTGACCTGCTCGAGGCGCAGACACCCGAGGAGACCAAGCGGCTGCAGGTGGCCACCGGGCTGCTGGCGATCGGCCAGAAATCACTCAACGGTGGCAACATCCCGCTCGACGTGATCGACGATCAGCTCGACGTGATTGGCAAGACCATGCTCGGGCTGACAATCGCCTGTGCCCGGTGCCACGACCACAAGTTCGACCCGATCCCCACGGCCGATTACTACGCCCTGGCCGGGATCTTTCGCAGCACCGAAACACTCTTCGGAGGCAACTCGAATCGACCCAAGAACGTCGACGCCCAGCTCAAGGTCTACCTCGTCCTGGGAGACCGGTCGCAGATCCCGCAGATCAAGCGGCAGCAGAAGAAGCTGGCCGACCTGCAGAAACAAAGCAACATGCTGACCAAGCGAAAGGCCAATCTCGCCAAACGGCTGCCCAAGCCAGACGGGAAGCCAGACGGGAAGCCAGACGGGAAGCCAGACGGGAAGCCAGACGCCAGGTCGGCCGACAGCGACCCCAAGAGCGTGAAGGACGCAAGAGCCAAGAAGAAAAACAAGAAGCGGAAAGGCAAACCGGATGCCGTGAAGTTGAGGGTCCAGTACGAGACGGTCGTCAAGCGGCTGGACGCGATCACCAAGCAACTCGCCCGGCTCAAGTCCACCAGGCAACCGAGCCTGGAATTTGCCGTCGGGGTCCACGACCGCGCCAAGGTCGCCGACGGTGCGATCCAGGTCCGTGGCGAAAAGGGCAAGGCCGGCCGGGTCGTCCCCCGCGGATTCCTCTCGGTCGTCCCCGTCGCTGATCCGCCTCGAGTCACCGACACGCAGAGTGGTCGGCTCGAGTTGGCCCAGTGGCTGACTCGACCGGACAACCCCCTGACACCCCGGGTGGCGGTCAACCGCACCTGGGCGCACCTGCTGGGCAGCGGCCTGGTCGCCACCGTCGACAACTTCGGTCACCTGGGCCAGCCCCCCAGCCACCCCCGCCTGCTCGACTGGCTGGCTCACCGATTCGTACACCGGCACAAGTGGTCGCGGAAGGCGTTGATCCGCCAGCTGGTGCTCACCCGCGCCTACCGTCTCGCCTCGACCCACAACCCCGCCGCGTTCGCCGTCGATCCCGCAGCGAGGCTCCACTGGCGGCACAACCGCAGGCGACTCGAAGCCGAGGCGATCCGCGACGCGATGCTGGCCGTTTCCGGCCAACTCGATCTCGCCCGCCCCGAAGCCTCGCAGGTGACCCAAATCGGCGAAGGCGAGGTGGGTCGGAACCTGAACATCAAGCCGCTGACGGATCCCTTCCCGCATCGCAGCGTCTACCTGCCCATCGTGCGCGGGATCCTGCCCGAATTCCTCAAGCTGTTCGACTTCCCCGACCCGTCCAATCCCCGAGCAATCCGCGACCAGACCAACGACCCGGCTCAAGCCCTGTTCCTGCTCAACAGCCCCTTCGTGATCGAACAGTCCGACGCGCTGGCCACGCGGTTGCTGGCCCGAGAGGGCCACGACGCCGATCGGCTCGACCACGCCTTCCAACTCACCCTCGCACGCAAACCCACCCCCGCCGAACGAGACCGGGCCCTGGCCTACATCACCACCACCTCCCGGACCAAGGCCCCGACCAAGACCAAGACCAAGACCAAGACCAAGACCAAGACCAAGACCAAGACCGACAAGC
>CAUZJR010000420.1:0-5023 GCA_963580005.1 Planctomycetota bacterium | reverse complement strand
AGCGGGTTGGCGATGAAGCGTTCGAGTCCGAAGCCGTGGACCTCGAGAAAACTGGCGTGGTCGATGGCGGCCAGCAGGTGAACGTGCAGGTCGTGGACGCCGTGCGTGGTGATCGGCAGGTCGTGCTCGGCTGACAGCTGGGCGACCTCAAGCCAGGGGGTGATGCCGCCGACGGTCGCCACGTCGGGCTCGGGGTAGGAGACGCCCCCGCGTGTGATCAACTCGCGGAACTCGGCGACGGAGTGCAGGTTTTCGCCGGCGGCGATCGGCAGGCCACCCTCCTCGGCGATCCTGGTGTGGCCGTCCCAGTCCTCGGGAGACGTCGGCTCTTCGAGCCAGACGAGGTCGAGTCCGCCGAGTGCCCGGGCCGCGGTGATCGCCTCGTCGACCGACCACCGCATGTTCGCGTCGACCATCAGCGGGATGTCCGGGCCCAGGAGTTCTCGCATCGACGTGACCCGCTCGACGTCCTCGGCCAGTTGTGGACGACCGACCTTCATCTTGATTGCCCGGAAACCCGAGCCGAGTCGATCGCGCGTCCGGTCCAGCAGCAGCTCGATGGGATCCTCGAGATCGATGCCGCCGGCATAGGGGGTGACGACCGGTGGCGAGTCGGCCCCGGTGAGCCACTCGACGGTTTCTCGCAGATGCTGCCATAACGGCCGTCCGGCTCGACGGGCCTGCAGGTCCCACAATGCGATGTCGACGGCCGCCATGGCGAAACTGGCGACTCCGCCCCGGCCCACCCAGTGCAGCCGCCACCACATCTGCTGCCACAGGTCAGCGATCCCGTCGGCCGGCTGTCCCACCAGCCAGTCAGCCAGGTCGTCCCGCAGCAGGGCCAGCACCGCCGTGCCGCCATGACCGACCGTGAACGTGTAGCCGACTCCCGTGGCCCCTTCGGAGTCGATGACACGGACGGTGATCAACTGGAAAGCCGCCATCGTGCCGTGCGTCGAATCGCTGACGGCCGTTGGCAGCGGGATGAGAAAGCAGTCGGCCTGGACGGACTCGATCCGGGTCACCGGGTCGATGCCTGCACGAAGTGGCGATCGAGCGGGATGGGGCGATCGAGGATCTTGCGCTTGGCCCGTTCGAGAATCTGCTTCAGGCGGGCTCGGGTCGTGGCCGTGGCCGGATAAATGACCGGAATCGACTTCCGGTTGCGCTTGTCCAGGAACTGCCAGCCGCCGATCTCCCAGCCTCCATCTCCATCCGGCGAAAGAGGCATCAGGCAACTGTCGTTGGACTCAAGCGTGTCGATCACCTCAGAGAGGTTCGAGACCGAGATGATCTCGGAGGGCGGCTCGAGGCGATCGGCTGCATAGACTCGGACCACTTCAACCGAATCGGCCGTGTCGACTGAGCGGGCTTCGATGATCAGGCGTGCCTCGAGGATCTGCGAGATATTCAGCACGGCTGGATTAGAAGTCAGCGCGGCCATCAGGCCCAGCGAGATCCACCACGCCAGGGCCACTCCGAAGACCAACTGGACCACTCGTCGGGAGGCGAGAGCCGGCATCAGGGGGCCTGGTGAGAGAACGCCGGTGACGTGTCGATCTCGTACTCGAGATCAAAAGCACGCTCGAATGAATACACCTCGGCGAAGTCGCTGAGCTGGTCGTGATCGGTCTTGTACATCTCGCCCCGATCAATCAACTCGAACACCATCCGGCCCCAGTCCTCGGTGTTACCGATCCCCCAGTGATCGAAGACCTGCATCGTCATCAGGCCGAACTGGTCCAACGCATATCGACGAATCCCCTCGAGCAACTCCTGCCCGGTCACATGCTGCGACTCGTCGGGCATCCCCGGTTCCGGGGGAGATTGCGGCTGCGGGCTGCTGCTGGTTATCTCTGGCGTGTGGTGCACCGTGAAGCGCAACGCGACCTTCAGAAATTCGTACGCGTCCGGATGAAACAGCGGACGCAGCGAAATGTCACGAAGCGGTCGGTTCATCCCAAGCTCACAGACATCACCAAGACTCCGTTTCCCGACGCTCCCCTGGACGAATCCCGACGTCCCGATCGAGGATCACGGCACCCGGCCGGTCGATCCCGATTATACACGCCGACGGGTCCGGCCTGAAGTATCAGTTTTGCTCCTCGGCAGCATCCGACGGCTCCGCACCTCCGGGCCCGTCACTCACATCGGGTGCCGATTCCGGTGACGGACCCGATTCTGTGCTCTCGGTCAGCTCGGACGACTCGACACTTGGGGCGTCGGCTTCGGAGGCCTGATCTTCCGCCGGCTGCTCGGCCGAGGCCTCGCTCTCGGGAGACTCGGCACCTGCAGCCGCCTGAGGACTCTTGGCCTCAGTCTGCCGAGTGTCGGGTTGAGCCTCGGGTTTGCCACCCGGCTTCGTGCCCGATCCGCCCTTTTCGCCTCCACCCCCACCCCCCTGCGAGATGACGGTGACGATTTCAGAGAGGTCGACGATGGCGGTCCGCTTGTCTTCGAAGGCGACGACGACTTTCTTGGCGAGGATTTCCTGGGCGAGCACACGGCCCTGGCCGTCGCGGGTGATCACCGTCGCTCCGACCCGAGGCAACTCGCGGCGATACTCCTCGTAGGTATCAAACTCGTATCTCAGGCAACACTTCAGCCGTCCGCAGCGTCCGGAGATCTTGTTGGGGTCGAGCGAGGCCTTTTGCATCTTGGCCATCTTCATCGACACCGGGGGCATCGACTTCAGGTGAGTGTTGCAGCAGACCGGCTTACCGCAATCGCCGTAATCGGCCAGCAGTTTCGCCTCGTCGCGGACTCCGATCTGACGCATCTCGATCCGCGTCTTGTATCTCTGGGCCAGCGACTTGACCAGTTCGCGGAAGTCGACCCGCTGCTCGGCGAGGTAATAGAAGATGATCCGTTCGCCGCCGAAGAGGTGTTCGACATCGACCAGCTGCATCTGCAGCCTGTTTTCCCGGATCAGGTCGTTGCACCCATCGAACTCGACCCGTTCCCGCCGCCTGACGTCGTCGAGGTGTCGGAAATCGTCGTCGGAGGCCTTCCTGAGAATGCGGCCTCGCGACTCGCGGTGCCCCATGGCCTTGCGGGCCCGATCCGACGATTCGCTCAGGACCTCGCCCCACTCCATCCCACGGTCACTCTTGATCACAACCTGGGTCGATCGCTGGTGTGCCTTGCCGTCGTGGACGGTGAACTCGGCGACAGTGCGATTGGAGCCGAAGCGGACGATGTAACGATTGCTCATGGCGGATTAGACTGGATGGGGATGGTGCTGAAAATTATACCATCACCGGATCAGGTCGTGCCAACTCGCGACCTGCGGGCGAGGTCATCGATGAAAGCTTCCAGGGCCAACGGCAGCATCACGTTGGCCATAGGGTCGCGTTCGGCATCGAGGCAGCGGTCGAGCATCGAGGCAACTCGATCGATCAACTCCCAATCACCGTGTGCCAGTGTCCCGCACAACTTCGCAACCTCGGGGATCGCCGGAGTGTCATCGGCACCAGACAGGACTCGCAGCACCGACCGATAGAACTCGATCGCAAACCGGGCCACCCAGGTGGCGTTGATCCGTTTGGAGTGCGAGTCGCTGCTCAAAGCCTCCCAGCCGGCCACCACCTCCTCGGTCATCGGCAACGGGTCCAACGGCAACCGAGACAGGTGGCGATAGAGTGTCTCTCGCAGAGATCTCATCTCCGGGTTCACCATCAAGGCCGCGGTCACCATGCTCCCATCGGCCAACCCGGCGGCCAATTCGGCCTCGTCGCCGTCTGCTGCCACTTGAGTCTCGACCAGCAACTCGGCCACATCCGACTGCCCAAGCGCCGAAAACCTCACCAGCTGGCATCTCGAACGAATCGTGTCCCGGATCTCGGTTTCCGATGCGGCGACGAGGAACAGGACCGAGTGTGCTGGGGGTTCTTCGAGTGTCTTGAGCAGGGCGCTGTAGCCGTCGCGTTCGAGATGATCGGCGTCGTCGAGGATCGCGACGCGGCGGGTGTGCTCCATCGGCGAGAGCGACAGGTCGTAGCACAATCCGGCACGACCTCGTGATTCTCGATCTCCAACCAACAGGCTGATCGGCACCACGTTCTTACCCTCGGGCAGACCCACCTCCAGCAGGTCAGGATGCGAACCGGCGGCGATCTGCTTGCACGAGCGGCACTGCCCACACGCCTCGAGCACCGTGGGATCAGTATCGGGGCACAGCAGGCAGGCGGACAGGCAGCGGGCAAATCGCCGCTTGCCAATCCCCTCGGTACCGACCAGCAGGTAGGCGTGCCCGAGTCGTCCGGCGGCGAGGATCGCCTCGAAGTGCTCACGCTGAGCCTGGTGGCCTCGCAGTTGAGCCCAGCTCGAGGCCTGCTCGACGCTCACGAACCCGGCCCCGGTCTTGGTCCCGTTTTCGTTTCTGTTTCTGTTTCTGTTTCTGTTTCTGTTTCTGTTTCTGTTTCTGTTTCTGTTTCTGTTTCTGTTTCAATAAAGCCCAGGATGTCGCCCACTGCGACTGGGGTGTCGAGCGGTTTGTCGATTCGTGTCAGACGCCCGGCCAGTGGAGCGGCGACATCAAACGTCGACCCGGCGGTGACCAGTTCGACGACCCGGTCACCTTGATCGACCAGTTCACCGGTCTCCACCAGCCAGCAGCTGACAGTGAGCGGTGCGTGTCCGGCCCCGATTTCAGGCAACCTGATTGGCGAGCCCATCAGTGAGTCTCACCTGACGATCCGTCAGCCAGCCCCTCTGCCCACTCGTTGGCCATTTCGCCGGCGTGGTAACTGGAGCGAACAAAGGGACCACTGGCGACCATGCCAAATCCCAGCTTCCGCACCAGTCTCCCGATCTCGTCGAATTCTTCCGGCGGCACGAATCGTTCCACACTCAGGTGTTCGGGCGAGGGCTGCAGGTACTGGCCGATGGTGATCATCTGGCATCCGACTGCTCTGAGGTCGGCGCAGACTTCGAGCACTTCCTGTGTGGTTTCGCCGAGCCCGAGCATCAGGCCGCTCTTGGTCGGGATCTCGGGCCTGAGGTCCTTGACTCGAGCGAGCAG
>CAUZJR010000419.1:0-5064 GCA_963580005.1 Planctomycetota bacterium | reverse complement strand
TCTCGGGCTGGAGAATCCTCAAGAAGAGCCTCGACGGACGCTCGCGCAACAATCTCAAGTTCGTCTATTCGGTGGTCGTCGAGGTGATTGACGAGGAGAACCGGCTCGAGCAGCTTGCTCGTCGCGAAGGAGTCGATCGGTACCTGGCGACCACTTTTGACGATCCGGTGCCCGGCGAGTTGCCGCTGGAAGAGCGTCCGGTCGTGATCGGATCGGGGCCGGCGGGGATGCTGGCGGCCTATTACCTGGCGACCCGAGGCTATCGGCCGTTGATCCTCGAACGCGGCCCGGCGGTCAAGGACCGCGTGAGCAGCATTCGGCAGTTCGACTCCGGAGGCGACCACGACCCGGACGACAACTACCTGTTTGGCGAGGGGGGAGCCGGGACGTTCAGCGACGGGAAGCTGACCTGTCGGCTCTCGGGGCCCGACATCGACTGGGTCCTGCAGCGCTTCGCCGAGTTCTCTCGACAACCCTCCGTCGCCTGGGAGCAACGGCCTCACCTGGGCAGCAACCGGCTGCCGTTTGTGGTGAGGAACTTTCGCCAGGCGATCGAGGCGGCTGGAGGCGAGTACCGGTTCGGGTGCCGGTTCGAGGGCCTGGAGATCGAGAACGGGCAGCTGGTGGCCTTGGCGACCAGCGGAGGCCGAATCGCCACGTCCTCGGCAATCCTGGCGATCGGGCACAGTGCTCGAGACACGTACCAGATGCTGTTGGAGTCGGGGATCCCCATCGAGCCTCGTGCCTTTCAGCTGGGACTTCGGATCGAGCAGCCCCAGGCCCAGATCGACGCCGAGGCTTACGGGAGACCCGAGTACCGGGACCTGCTGGGTGCGGCCAATTACAACCTGGTGGCCAAGGGGGATCGCGATGTCTACACGTTTTGCATGTGTGCCGGCGGGCACATCATCCCCAGCGTGTCCGAGCCCGGGATGTTTTGTACCAACGGCATGAGCAATTCGCGGCACAACACCGAGTTTGCCAGCAGCGGCGTGATGGTGACGATCGAGCCCGAGGAGTTTGGTTCGAGCGATCCGCTGGCCGGCGTCCGCCTGCAGCAACAATTCGAAGCGGTCGCGTACCGATTGGGGCGCAGCGAATACCTGGCCCCGGCCCATCGTGCCGCTGACTTCATGGCCGGCCGCGCACCCGATCCGGCCGGTCGGATCGAGACGTCCTACCTGCGAGGCAACGTTCCCGCTTCGCTCGAAATGCTGCTGCCCTCGACGGTGATCTCGACCATCAAGTGGTCCCTGCCACTCTTGAACCGCAAGTACCACAAGGCGTTTCTGCCCGAGGCGGTGCTGGTGGGTCCGGAGATGCGAGGCAGCGCACCGGTGCGGATCATCCGCGACCGCGAGTCGTTCCAGTCGCCGGGCTGCCGGGGTCTCTACCCGGTGGGCGAAGGAGCCGGTTTCGCCGGCGGGATCATCAGCGCCGCGGTCGATGGCGTCCGCGCGGCCAAGGCGATCGTCGGTGAGTTCGCTTTGGTTGGGGAAGCATGAGCCTCAGGCAGTGGGGTTCAACCCGGCTACTCACCCAAAGTGCTCTTGCGGCGAAGTATGTGGTGGTAGTGCTGAGCGAATCGGTGGGCCTCGTCGCGGACGTACTGCAGCAGTCTCAGCCCGAAGCCGTGGCGTGAGAGTCGGCGGGGCTTGGCCTCGCCCGGGACATACACCTCCTCCTCACGCTTCGCCAACGACACGGTCAGCGGCGGATCGACCCCGATCACCTCCATCGCCTCCAACGCCGCGTTCAGCTGACCCTTGCCCCCGTCGATCAGCAGGATATCGGGAAACGCCTCACCCTCCTGGACCAACCGACCCATCCGCCTCGAAACCACCTCGCGGATCGAACCGTAATCGTCGACACCCTCGACGGTACGGATGCGGTATCTCTTGTAGCCGTGCTTGAAGGGCAGCCCGTCGATGAACTGCACCAGGCTGGCCACCGTTTCGCCCCCCTGCAGGTGAGCGATGTCGACTCCCTCGATCCGCCGAGGCACCTCGTCGAGACCGAAGACCTGTTTCAGGCCCGCGAGACCCTTCTTGGGATCGACATAGAAGACCTCCGGCTGAGCGTGCTCCTCGAGATCCCCTCGCAGGCTCAGGTCCTGCAGCGCCTGGATCTCGTCCCGGATCCTCGCCGCCTTCTCGTACAGCTTCTCGGCCGACGCCTGCTGCATCTCCTTATCCAGCTCACGCAACAGCTTCACGCGGCCCCCGTCCAGGAACGTCTGCAGCCGGCGGATGTCCCGGCGGTAGTCCTCCTTGCTGATCCTCAGGTTGCACGGCGCCGTGCACTGGTCGATGCTCGCCAGCAGGCAGGGCCGAAACCACCTCCACCGCTGGTCTCCATCGTCGATATCCAGCGAGCAGGTGCGGAACCGAAAGACCCTCTGCAGCACCGCGATCGCGCCTCGAAGTGCCTTGGCATTGGTGAAGGGACCGTAGAGTCGCGTGCCGCGGTCCTGCGGAGTTCGAGTGAACTCGACCCGCGGAAAGTCCTCCCGCACAGACAACTCGAGATACGGAAACGTCTTGTCGTCCTTCAGCTCCTGGTTGAACTTCGGTTGGACATCCTTGATCAGCCGAGCCTCCAGCAGCAGCGCATCCACCTCGCTCTCGGTCTCGATCACCTCCACATCCCGGATCTCGGGCACCAGCCCCGCGGTCCTCATTTCCTGGGCCGCCGCGGTCGTGAAATAACTGCCCACCCGGCTCCGCAGGTTCACCGCCTTGCCGATGTAGATCACCCGGCCGCCGTCGTCCTTCATCAGGTAGACGCCGGCACCACTGGGCAAGCCCCTCACCGTTTCGCGCAACGTTTCGGAGGCCGCCTTGTCGGTGGTCATTTCGGCCTGTTCGCCTCGAGCATCCGGCGGACCACCTCGCGACGGCTGTCGGTCTCTTCGAAAATCGACAACTGCTGCCGACTGCCCGTGGAGCCCGGCAGATGAGTGGCACTCTCGAGCTCCGACACGCACCCCAGCTCACTGGCCGTCGGTTGCAGCATCTCGATCAGCCGATCGGTCGTTTGCTGGACCGAGTACTGCTGGTAGTCGTCGCTGTTGACCAGCTCGGCGTCGGGCCCAAACCGGGTCGCCCGCCACTTGTTCTGCTGCACCATCATCGGATGGTACTCCGACTGAAACGTCCCCCGGTCGATTTCCTCGGACATCGCCTGCACCATGCACTGCACCAGTGCGGTCAGGGCCAGCACATGCTCGAGGTTGGGCGGCATGTCGCAGACTCGGATTTCGACGGTGCCGAAGAGATGGTGAGGCCGGATGTCCCACCAGATCTCGCGGATCGTGTTGATGAAGCCGGTGTCGACCAGGTGAGACACCAGCCAGACGTACTCGCTCCAGTTCCTCATTCGATGAGGCAACCCGGCCGTCGGCAGGCCCTCCATGATCTTCGACCGGTTCGAATGCAGCCCGGTGTCGCGACCCTCCCAGAAGGGCGAGTTGCTCGAAAGGGCCAGGAACAGGGGCAGGTGCCTGAGCATCCGGTCGCAGATCATGACCGCCTTGTCGCCGCTGTCGACACCGACATGCACGTGCAGGCCGAACGTGACCAGCCGACGGGCCACGTCCTGCATCAGCTCGACCAGCTCGAAGTAGCGGTCGTTGACGGTGATCTCCTGAGATCGCCAACTCGAAAACGGATGCGTCGCCCCCCAGAACAAGTCCAGGCCCAGGTCACCGGTCACCCGCTCAACCGCCGCAATCGTCGACCTCAGATCCTCACCCGCCTCGGCCACCGTGTTGCAGACACCGGTGTTGATCTCGAGATAACACTGCATCAGCTCGGGCTTGACCCGATCACCCAGCTCCGGGGGCAACCCGGCGATGACTCTCTCGATCGCGCTGGTCAGGGACAGAGTCTCCTGATCCACCAGTTGCAATTCGATCTCGACGCCGATCGTCGGTGTCTCGTTTCGAGTGAATTCCAGCTTCGGCATGACCGACTAGCCTCCTGCCCCTTCTCCCACGTCTGCTCCGTCATCATCCCCATCGGGGTCAGAATCGGCGAGACCGTTTTGTTGCGAGAGTCCCCACAGCACGGCGGCACGGATCATCACCCGGGCTCCGGGCACCAGTGCCGCCTCGTCGATGTCGAACGCGGGCGTGTGCAACAGGTGCCGCTCGTGGGTGCCGCTGCCGAGTCGAAACATGCTGCCGGGGACATGCTGCTGGTACTCCGAAAAGTCCTCGCCCCCCATGCTCGGCTGCTCGATCCGCCGCACCAGGTCCTCTCCGGCTACCGCCAACGCGGCCTCCTCGATCGCCGAGGTCACTCCGCTGTCGTTGCGGACCGCTTCCAGCGAGGCCCGGAACGACACCTCGATCTCGGTCTCGGTCAACATCGCCACCCTCGCAGCGATCTGGCGAATCTTCTCCTTCAACACCGCATCAGCACCCACCGCCACCGTTCTGAGCGAACCTAGAATCTCGACCTCGTCCGGAATCACGTTGGGCAAGGTGCCTCCGCTGAGCCGCCCGATTGAAAACACCGAGGGCTGTCGTGAGTCGACTCCGCGAGGGAGCTGCGTGTAGAGGGTCGAGGCGAGTGAGATGGCGGCGGCGAGCGGGTCGCGGGACTGGTGAGGCCGCGCGGCGTGGCCGCCTTCGCCGGTGACCGTGATCGCCACCTCGTGGCAGACCGCCGTCAACGGACCGTAGCGGACCCCAATCTCACCGGCAGATGTCTCGGGATCCACGTGCAACCCCACGATCGCGTCGACCCCCTCGAGTACCCCCTGCTCGATCAACCACTTCGCTCCCAGGCAAATCTCCTCGGCCGGCTGAAACAGGTATCTCAGGTGCATCCCGCACCCCGGCTCCAGGCCGCTGCTGCCGCCCTGCTGGGCCACCGCCAACGCGACGCCCATCACGATCGATGAGTGCACATCGTGGCCACAGGCGTGCATCACGCCCTCGCGACACGAACGGTACTCGACCGACTTCGAGTCCTGGATCTTCAACGCGTCGATGTCGGCCCGCAGTGCGACTCGAGGTGACCGGGGACCCGGGTCCCCGATCACTGCATCGGCGACCAG
>CAUZJR010000418.1:0-5067 GCA_963580005.1 Planctomycetota bacterium | reverse complement strand
CACGTGAGCCTGCATCTCCTGAACAGCCTTCTCGAGAGTCCCGATCTTGCTGGCAAACGGCTTGCGGGCCGCGTCCACAGCCTTCTTGATCGCCTTCTCATCGGGCTTCTTCTTGGCTTCTGGCTTCTTCTTCGCGTCTGCCTTCTTCGCTTCTGCCTTCTTGGCTTCTGGCTTCTTCTTCGCGTCTGCCTTCTTCGCTTCTGCCTTCTTCGCTTCTGGCTTCTTGGCTTCTGGCTTCTTGGCTTCTGGCTTCTTGGCTTCTGGCTTCTTCGGTGCTGGTTTGGGAGGGGCGGCAGTCAGCTTGGCCCGGGCCGCTGCACCGGCCTTGTCCTGGCCGGCCCGCTGCGTCGCGAGTCGCTTTTCGAGCGACACCAGCAATTCCTGGCCCTGCTTGTCCTGTCCCGACCCGAAGTAGGCTCGCCCGAGCTGGCGGTCACGCTTGACCTGCTCGTTGAAGTCCTTGGTCGGCTCCAGGTAAGACGTCTTCGCCAGGGCAATCGTCTCATCCCACAGCTCGTAAGTACTCAGCACCTGCAACAACCGCATGCGGCCGTAGCGGGTACTTCCGGATTTCTTCATCGTGTTGTATTTCGGATGCCGAGGCATCTCGAGCATGTTCTTGGCCAGGCTCAACGCATCGCTGACGCGGCCCACGTAGAGCAGGTTGCGGCACAACCACTCGTTGTTGTGAGCAAAATTGCTGATCCGATCCGGCAGCACGCGGTCCCGCATCATGTGAGCGTGGTCGACCCGTGCCGAGGCTTCCTGCTGGAAACACGCGTCCTCGTATCGCTTCAGTCGCGAGTAGATGTGACCGGGCATGTGCCACATGTGGGCGATCCCCGGAGCCGACTGGCCACAGCGTGCAGCCGAATTCAGTGCCCTGTCAGGCTTCTCGTAGTCCCACAGGTGGATGCGGAAGTGGTGGCAGGGATGCATCGGGTTCTTGGCCAGCACCTGCTCGAGCAGCGCGTTGACGGCCAGGTAACTGTCCAGCGGCAGCCCGCGGCGACGGTTGCCCCACAACTGCAACCCCAGCAGCGCCTTCGACTCGATGTCCTCGGGATACTTGTACGAAATCCGCTCGAGTGCCTTGGCGTACTTGCGGCTGCGGTCCTTGTTCTTTTTCGAGCCCGCCTTGATGTAGGCATCGACCGCATCGATGTACATCCGCTCTCGCTCGCTCACCTTGTCCTTACGCTCCACCGCCTTGGCAATGAACCCCTTGGACCGCTTCGAGTTGTTGATGTTGGCCATCGCCATGCCCCAGTAGGCAATCGCGCAGTCGGGATCGATCGAGGCCGCTTGCCGGAACGACCGCTCGGCCTCGAAGTTCCAGAAGCCGTGCAGTTGCCCGATCCCCTGGTTGATGAACTTCTGCACGATCGGCTTGGTACAGGTAGCCGGAAAGCTGACGTTGCCGGTGTTGCCCATCAGGTAGGCCTTCTGACGAGGCCCCTCGTTGAACGCTTCGCCGTGGCTTGAGTGCCCGGCGGGCAATGCCTTCTCAGCTTCCGGCTTCGGCTTCGGCTTCGGCTTGGCCTTGGCCTTGGCCTTGGCTTTGGCCTTGGCCTTGTCCTTGTCCTTGGCCTTGGCCGCATCCTGGGCCAGAAGCTCAGCCGGGGCATCTCCCAGCGGCCCGCAGAGGGCCCACATCGCCAGCAGCACGGCGAAGGGCAGACGCAGAGACAGGCTTCGGGGCAGGGCAGCAGTTCTCATGGACATCACCATTGAGGCTCGAAGAGACATCAGCTTGGCCAGCGGGCTCGGCAGCCCCCACCACTGGATTTGATCCAAAGACAGGCCCGCGCGTTTACTGTACCATCTGCCCGGGTTGATGTTGAGGCGTTCTGAGGCCAGGAGACCGGATGCCCGCTCAACGCAGCGTCGCTCGAACCGGCCTGCTGCTGGCCGCGGTCCTGGCACTGTGCCGGATCGCCTCCCTCGGCAAGGAGCTCCTGGTCGCCGGTCGCTTCGGAGCCGGCGACTCGATCGACGCCTACGCACTGGCACTGCTGGTGCCCGCACTCGCACTGGCCCTGTACCTCTCGGCCGTCCGACGAGGCTACCTGGTCGAAGCCCCCCGCCGGGTCGACACCGCTGAGCTGGCCTCTTTCACCAACCGCTACCTGGCCCAGGTCCTGCTGTTTTCCACCGGATTGGCCCTGCTGGCCTGGTGGCTCTTGCCGTACGCCTGGCCGTTGCTGCTCGCGCCGGACCGCTACCAGTCCCTGGGCAAGGAACTGGCACGACTCAACGTCCCGATCGCCTTGCTGATCCTGCCCACCGCGGCCGTGTCGGCACTGACCGCGGTGCTCAATGCGCGGCACAGTTTTGCCAGCCCGCAATGGACCCACGTGCTGCCCACCGCCGCGATCGTCGCGGCGGTGCTGCTGGGAGACACCAGCCAGGGCGCGGGGCTGCTGGCCTGGGGACTGCTGCTGGGCAGCTGCGGGCAGGCGATGGTCCTGGCCCGACTGGTGCACCGGGCCGGACACCGCTTCCTGGCACATGACGGCTCGCCGCTGCGCGGTGCCGCCGGATTCGTGGCCGTGGTCCTGCCGTTTCTGTGGATGGACGCCATCGGACAACTCAACGTGCTCGTCGATCGCGGCATGGCCGGCGACCTGCCCGCAGGACGACTCAGCATCCTCTACTGGGCCGCTCTCGGCAAAGACTTCCTCTCGGGCACACTCATCGCCTCGATGCTCTGGGTCCTGCTGCCCAGGTTCGCTGAACAGGTCGCCGCCGGGGACCACGACGGACTCCGACACGGCTGCAGCCGACTGGTCCGCTTCGCCGCCGTGCTGCTGCTGCCGGTCTCCGCGCTGGTCCTGCTCGCCGGATACACGCTGCTGGGGGAACTCTCGCTCGATGCACTCGCCCAAGAGGATTGCCGGAGGTTGGGCATTACGCTGGGTGGCTACGCCTGGGGCCTGTTCCCCGAACTGGCCGGCCTGGCACTGGTCCAGGCCGTGCTCGTGCTGGGCCGCTTCAGACAACTGGCGGTCATCGGGCTGCTGGGACTACTCCTGCCCAACCTGCTGCTGAACCTGCTGCTGATCGGTCCCTTCAAGGAACTGGGCCTGGCACTCTCGACCTCGGCCACCGCCTGGCTGCTGCTGGGGGTCGCCGCCTGGGCCGTCGACCGCAGCATCGGGCTGGAAAACCCACGCGGGATCGCCGCCTCGGTGCTGCGAGCCTTCGCCTTCAGCACGCTGGCCGGGCTGGGTGGATGGGGCCTGGATGCGTGGCTGGGGAGTGGCCCGGCCGCTGCAGTGACCGCGATCGGATTCGCAACCCTCGCCTACCTCGGCCTCGCACTCGGATGGCCCGGACACCCCGACGCACAAGAGGCCCTCCGGACCTGGCGGAGACGTGACGGCCATGATCATCATGATCACCATGATGACCTGGAAAACCATGACGGCCAGGACACTCCGACACGGTCTGTCCCGTCGTGACCCGCGTCGGCTATAATAGAACTCCCTGCCTGCGGGCCTCCCGGTTCGCTGACCCCGCCCGCCTGTTTGCCCACCGGTGTCGCTCGTGACCTCTCGAACGCCCCGCCGCGGCCCGTCCGGTCGACCTGCCTGGCACCGGCACCTGCTGGCCGCCGGAGGTACCGGGGCGCTGGCCCTGCTGGCCTCCTGGGCCTACTCCACCGTCACAGGCCCCGCCGCCTCTTCAGCACCCTCGCTGATGGCAGCCACCGCAGCCCCGACCGGTGACACCGCAGAGACCGCAGCGAGCCCGACCAAAGCAGCAGCTCCCAAGCCGCCGGATCCGTTCAAGACAACCGTCGCACCGTTTCTCAAGACCTACTGCTTCGAATGCCACGGCCCGGAGACTGACAACGGAGGATTGAGATTTGACAAGTTCGCCTCGAGACAGGATGTCACCTCCAACCGCAAGGCCTGGGCCAAGACGCTGCAGTACCTGGAACTAGGTGCGATGCCGCCCCCGGATCACGACACCCAGCCCGATGACAAGACGCGACAGTCCGTCGTCGGCTATCTCGACAAGACGCTCTTTGACATCGACTGCGACCTGGTGCGAGACCCAGGCCGAGTCACCATCCGTCGGCTCAATCGTGCCGAATACGACAACACGATCCGTGACCTGCTGGGAGTCGATTTCCATCCCGCCAGGAACTTCCCCAGCGACGACGTGGGTGAGGGATTCGACAACATCGGCGACGTGCTCAGCGTCTCGCCGCTGCTGATCGAAAAGTACCTCGACGCGGCCGAACAGGTTGCCGGGAAGGCGATCGTCCCGATCGACCCCTTCACCTCCCGCAGCCGAAAACTCAGCGGCGGAAAACTCAACAAGAACGCCGGTGCCAACGCACGAGGCTCCAGCTTTGGCCTGTTCTCCAAGGGACACGTCGGCGCGGTTGTCGACTTTCCCGCCGACGGCGAATACGTGCTGAGGATCAACGCCTCGGCCGACCAGGCCGGTCCCGACCCCGCACGACTCACGCTCTCGATCGACAACAAGCCTGTTAAGACGCTCGACATCAAGAGCAAGAACCGCGACGACCGGCAAAACCACGAACACAAGCTCAAGGTCTCCAAGGGACGTCGCCCGCTGCAGGTCGCCTTCATCAACGACTACTACAAGCCCAAGGATCCCGACCCGAAACTCAAGGGCGACCGCAACGCCTACGTGCATTCGCTCGAGGTGATCGGCCCGCTGGAGATCAAGCTCGAGGACCTGCCCGAGTCGCATCGGAAGCTGCTGCAATTCCGACCCGACAAGAACCGCACCGCTCTCGAGGCCGCTCGCGCCAATCTGACACCACTCATGAGACGCGCGTTCCGGCGTCCGGTGACACTCGATGAAGTCAACCCGATTGCCCAATTCGTCGCCGACGCCACCGACGACGACGAACCCTTCGCGGCCGCCATGCAGATCGGACTGCAGGCCGTACTCGTCTCGCCCCACTTCCTGTTCCGCGTCGAGCACGGTGCTCCGCAAACCGACAAGGACGGCAAGGACAATCAGACTCTGACCGACTTCGAACTGGCCTCTCGATTGAGCTACTTCCTGTGGAGCAGCCTGCCC
>CAUZJR010000417.1:0-5075 GCA_963580005.1 Planctomycetota bacterium | reverse complement strand
TCGCACTGCTCACCGGGATGCAGCCACCACAGCCCGGCCGCCATGTCCGCTGCGTCGCAGCTCGCCTGAGAAATCAGCCCCTGCACCTCTCGAGACCCATCCAACGCCGCGTAGCGGGCCACCTCGCAGGGATCGATCACACACCGCTCATAACTCGACATCAAGACTCCCCTTTTCGGTTTCGTTCTCACTCACACCAGCAACACGCCTCCGTTGACATGCAGAGTCGCCCCGGTAATGTAACTCGCCGCCGGTGAGACCAAGAATACGACCGACTCGGCCAACTCGCGTGGCGTCCCCTGCCGCTTGAGCAACGCCGCCTCGGCGTACTGGACCCTCGCCTCGGGGCCAAAACTCTCGAGCATCGGCGTGTCAATTGAACCGGGTGCGATCGCGTTGACCAGGATCCCCTCGGCGGCTCCTTCCTTGGCCAGCGACTTGGTCAGAGCGATCAGGCCCGCCTTGCTGACGCCGTAGGCCGGATGAGCCGAGACGCTGCCCAGGAAGGCTCCGACTGACGAGATGTTGACGATGCGGCCGTGCTGCTGGTTGAGCATATGAGGCCAGGCGGCCTTTGTACAATGGAAGGCGCCGTTGAGATTCACGTCGAGCACCCGCCGCCAGTTCGACTCGGTCACCTCCGACCACGGCACCATCGGAGCAATCCCGGCATTGTTGACCAGGATGTCGATCCGACCGAACCGGTCGTGGACCTCCGAGACGAAACCCTCGACCGCGTCCGCTTCGGCCACGTCGATCCGACCGACCAGCACCTCGACCGGCTGATCCGAAAACTCACATTCCGCGACGTCGGCCACCCCCAGCCCGGCCACTCCCGACTCGATCAACAACTCGGCCACGGCCCGCCCGATCCCCGTCGCGGCACCCGTGACAATCGCCACCTGGCCCTCAAGCAATCGCGAATCCGTCATGACAGATCGCCACCGGATGATTCCACTCTCTCAAATGACGTACCTGCCAGCTCGGCATCCCGGCCGATCGGCTTGACGCCACCCCAACGCTTCATGGCCAGCCGCCAGGCCACAAACGGCAGGCTCCAGAACACGCCGCCAATCGATCCGCCAATCGTCATCTGCAGAACGTTGGCACCCCCCATCCCGATTCCAAACAGCGGGATCAGCAGCGTCAGGAACGCCACCGTCACGGCGAACCCGATCCCCGTCCGAAACACCCTCCCAACCACAATGGCCACAACCACGGGAACCGACAGCGAGATCCCCAGCTCGGTGAGGTCAAACTCGTTGTCCCCGGAAAACATCTCGACCACACTCGACCAGCCCAGGCCGATCGACAACCCGATCACCAGGCCAGCCTGCAGCAGCCTGCTGATGCCAGTCCGAGCACCTGGTTCGACGGCGGGGGAGCCATCGTCGGTCATTGCCATGCTTTGTGCTTTCCACGTTCCCGGCACCGCGCCGTGACTCGTCGTGCGTCTCTGCAGACTACCATCATCATGACGGGCCTGCATCGCGCCGATCCGCCTCGCGTTTCCCACTCACCGCCGCGCATCCTCGGTACCCGTTGTGCGAGAATCCGCACGCACGACCCGAGCACCCGATCAACTCGATCGCCACTTCACCGGGAAAGGACCAACGATGACGACCGAGACCGCTGCACGACTGCCGTTTGGAGCCGAGGACCTGAGACTCCCCGACGAGTTGCGGGGCCCGCTGCGAGATCACCTCGCGGAACTCAAGCAGAACTACCTCGAGCGTGGCTGGGGCCTGCGAGTCGGCTGGGGTGACCGCCCGGCATTGCTCGTGATCGACATGGCCCGCTACTGGCTCGACCCCGAACTCCAGATCGGCAGCAATCTCGACACCGTGATGGACGGCACCTGCCAGGTGCTCGAAGCCTCGCGCAAGGCCGGACTGCCGATCTTCTTCACCTCCCTGGCCTGGGACCCCGCCGACCCGCCCAGCCCGCAGAACCGCAAGCTGCAGTGGAGCGTCCCCGAAGGCGATGCAGCGGAACTGTTTGCGCTGGATCCGCGACTGGCTCATCGTCCCGAAGAGAAAATCGTCTACAAGAAGTACGCGTCAGCCTTCAAGGCGACCAACCTGCACGAGATGCTGACGTCCTTGTCGGTCGATACGCTGATCGTCACAGGCATCAGTACCAGCCACTGCGTCTACGCCAGTTGCCGGGATGCCGTCGACAGCTTCCGGGTGATCGTGCCCCGCGAAGCGATCGGCGAACGCTGTGAACTGATGCACGAAGTCAACCTGCTCGACATCGACATCGACCTCGGTGACGTCACGCCCGTCGACGAGGTCGTCGCACACCTCGACACACTCTGCGATTGATCCCACACCGACCGTCGCCCCTGCCCCTGCCTCGAAACCCCCGGCTCAGGCGATCAGGTCGGTCATCACGTGGCCGTGGACATCGGTCAGCCGAAAGTCCCGGCCCTGGTACCGATAGGTCAATCGCCGGTGGTCGATCCCCGAGAGGTGCAGGATCGTGGCATTGAGGTCGTGGATGTGCATCGAACCGGGCGTCCATTCCTCGCGATTCGGCTGAGGATCCATCGGCTGACCGTCGGAGTCGGCGATGTTGTAGGCGTAGTCGTCGGTCTGACCGTAGGTGATCCCCGGCTTGATCCCGCCACCGGCCATCCAGACCGTAAAGCACCTCGGGTGATGGTCGCGGCCGTAGTTGTTCCTCGTCAGGCCGCCCTGGCAATACGACGTGCGGCCGAACTCACCGCCCCACACCACCAGCGTCTCATCAAGCATGCCTCGCTGCTTCAGGTCCTTGATCAACGCCGCACAAGCCTGGTCAACGTCGCGGCATTGTGACTCGTGCTCGCGGGGCAGTCCCCCATGAGCGTCCCAGCCGCGGTGGAAGATCTGGATGTTGCGAACACCCCGTTCGGCCAGTCGGCGGGCGTTGAGACAGCAGGCAGCAAACGTACCCGGTTGCCTGGCCGCCTCGCCATACAACTCGAACGTCCCCCGCGATTCCTGCGACAGGTCCATCAGCTCGGGCACCGAGGCCTGCATGCGGTAGGCCATCTCGTGCTGCTTGATCCGGGCCAACACCTCCGGATCGACCGAACGGCGATACTGTTCGCGATTGAGCACCGCCAGGGTGTCGAGCTGGGCTCGGCGGTCGCGGCGGGCCACGCCCGCCGGGTTGCTCAGGTACAGCACCGGATCGCCCTGGCTGCGGAGCAGGATACCCTGGTGGTCCGAGGGCAAAAACCCGGTACCCCACAGGCGGCTGAACAGGCTTTGCTCGGCGAAACTCGTCTTGGCGTGCATCACCACGTAGCCGGGCAGGTTCTCGTTCATGCTGCCCAGCCCGTAACTCAGCCACGCCCCCAAGCTCGGCCGGCCGGGGATCTGGCTGCCGGTCTGGATGTAGGTGATCGCCGGGTCGTGGTTGATCGCCTCGGTGAACGTGCTGTGCACTACGCACAGTTCCTGGGCAACGGTGGCGGTATGAGGCAACAGGCTGCTGACCCACACGCCGCGATCGTTGTTGTCCCGCTTGGTGAACTTGTACTTGCTCGGGCAGATCGGCAGAGTCTTCTGCCGGGCGGTCATCCCGGTGATCCGCTGGCCGTTGCGGATGTGATCGGGCAGCGGCTTGCCGAACATCTGCTTCATCTTCGGCTTGTAGTCCCACAGGTCGTGGTGGCTGGGCCCGCCACTCATGAACAGGTAGATCACCCGCTTGGCCTTCGCCGGATGATGCAGCCCCGAGCGAACATCCGCTCCGGCCGCCTGCAGATCGCGACCCAGCAATTGAGCCATCGCCGCGGTTCCCAGGCCCAGGGCACTGCGGCCAAAGAGCTGGCGACGGGTGAGATTCAACTGGTGGTCTCGGGATGCGTTCATGGTGTCGAGGACCGGGTGAGTTGTTTGAGTGGATGGGATCAGAAAACGGACTGCCGAGGAGGTCCTAGTACAGGAGAATCGTCACATCGCTGGCCAGCACGGTGATCGCGACCTGTGTCCAGGCGGCGTGAGCCGCCGGGCCCAGCTTGGGATCTCGAGGAGCCGCACCGGTGGCCAGCAGCGCCAGGGCGTCCTGGGGCGACCGCGAGTACCTCCCGTGCAGCTCGCCCAGCAAGCCCAGGCAGGCGGCACGTTCACGAGCGTTGGGCTTGCGAGAGGCCAGCAGGCCAAAGAGCAGATCCAGTCGAGACCGGTCATCAGCGGCCTCACGCAACAGCCGACCCGCCAGCACCCGGGCCATCTCCAGACGCTGCGTCTCGTTGAACAAGCCCAGCGACTGCAACGACGTGTTGGTCCTCGAGCGACGGACGCAGCTCGCTTCGCGGCTGGGAGCATCGAAGAGCGTCATCATCGGATGTGGACTGGTCCGCTTCCAATAGACATAGAGGCTGCGGTGATACAGCCTGCTGCCCTTGTCGGCGACGTAGAGCTTGGTGTTGCTGGCCGGGTGCATCAGCGCCGACCACAACCCCGCCGGCTGGTACGGCTTTGACCCCTCACCACCAGCTTGTGACACCAGCAGTCCACTGGCCCACAGGCCCACGTCGCGGATCACTTCCGCGTCGAGACGATGGCTGGGCCCGCGAGCCAACAGCCGGTTCTCCGGATCCGCAATTCCCTCGCGCCAGGCCGAATCCTGGCGGAACGTCCGGCTGGTGACCATCAGCCGCAGCAGCCGCTTCAGGTCCCAGCCGCTCTCGTGAAGCTCAACCGCGAGCCAGTCGAGGAGCCGGGGATGAGTCGGCTGCTGACCCTGCAGACCGAAGTCCTCGGGAGTCCGCACCAGCCCAAAGCCGAACGTCCGCTGCCAGATGCGGTTGACCAGCACCCGCGCTGTCAGAGGATGCTCGCGAGCCGTCAGCCAGCGGGCCAGACCCAGGCGGTTGCGGGGAGCACCTTCCGGAAACTCACCCATCACGCTCAGGATGCCCGGTTCCAGCGGATCACCCGTCGGACGGTCATACTCGCCCCGCTCCAGTAATCGGGTCACTCGAGGCTTGGGCAGGTCGCGGGCCACCAGGGTCGACGTGAACGCCTTGCGCGACTTGGCCATCTGCCCGGTCAACGCGATCGCCCGCTTATGGAGTG
>CAUZJR010000416.1:0-5128 GCA_963580005.1 Planctomycetota bacterium | reverse complement strand
GCGGTCCGGACGGGTAGATGTCGTCGAATCCGAGACGTTGTGGAGTCATCGTGTCTGCTCGCGGTGGGGATCGAGAAGAGAAACGGCGTGCACACGATTAGACTGGGGCCGACTACGTGGCGAAACCGCGGGCGTCTTTTCGACCGACTCGACTGTTGAGGATTACAAGCATGCTCCTGTCCGCTCGAGTTCTCGTGTTGGCAACAGTCGCCGTGGCCTGGTCCGGGACGGTCGAGGTGTTGGAGGCCGTTGAGGCCAAGCCGGGCGGTGTGAGGGTCCTGGGCAATCGTCGCGAGTTGTTTGTCGACGACTTCCTGGTCGAACGGCTGACCCGATCACGTCGGGTGTTGCATCACCCGGTGGCCCGCGAGGTGGCGATCGTGCACGACGCGGCCTGGGAGGGCAACGTCTGCTTCTATCACACAGTCTTTCGCGACGGAGATCGCTACCGCATGTACTACCGCGGCATGCACTCCGGCCCCCGGACCAGTCATCCCCGTGCGGAAGGCCGGGAAGTGGTGTGTTATGCCGAGAGCCGGGACGGAATCCACTGGACCAAGCCGAAGCTGGGGCTTCACGCCTTTGAGGGGTCCAGGCAGAACAACATCATCTGGACCGGAGTGGGGACACACAACTTCGTTCCGTTCAGGGACTCGCATCCCCAGTGCCGCCCCGAGGCGAAGTACAAGGCGGTCGCCGCCACTCACGAGGGGCTCTACATCCTCGGTTCCGCCGATGCGATCCACTGGTCGCTGATCAAGGACCGCCCCGTCGTCACCACCGGCCACTTCGATTCTCAGAACCTGGCCTTCTATGACGCCGTGCGCGGGACGTACGTCGAGTACCAACGGGGATTCGCCAACGGCGTGCGAGCGATCATGACCGCCACCTCCCGCGATTTTCTCACGTGGACCACGCCGCGGTTTCTGACCTACACCGACGACGCCAGCATCCACCTCTATACCAACCAGGTCACCCCCTATCACCGTGCCCCGCACATCCTGCTGGCATTTCCCAAGCGGCTGGTACCCGGCCGCAACCCCACCCGACACCGCAACGACGGGGTCTCGGATGTGCTGCTGATGACCAGCCGCGACGGTGTGAAGTTCGATCGGTTTGAGGACGCATTCCTGAGACCCGGGCGGCAGTCTCAGCGGTGGGTCAACCGCAACAATTTCTTGGCCTGGGGCCTTGTCGAGACCTCAAACGGCCTGCGAGGTGTGGGCGACGAGTTGTCGATGTACTCGATCGAGGGCTACTACACCGGTGATGACTGCCGGATGCGACGCTACACCCTGCGACCCGATGGCTTCGTTTCGATTCACGCATCGCGGACCGGCGGCGAACTGCTGACACGTCCGCTGGTCTTCTCGATGCCACCCGACGGGACGGCCAGGACGCTGCAGGACAACGGGCCGAGTCGGCTGGCGGTCGAGACGCGGCGACCGATTCGTGGTCGCGGATCGATGGATCTTGGCGTCCCGACCGTGCTCGAACTGACCGAGACCAGCAACCTGGGCCAGCAGGCGACTCTGGCGGTTCGAGTCCGGGTGGTGCCCGAGGGGGTCAGGCGGCTGTTTTCCACGTACGACGGTGGCAGTACCCGGCCCGGGGAACTGTTCTTCGACATCAACTCAGGAGGGGTCATCGGCAACAACGGCAAGCACTCGATCCGCTTCGACTACAACGGCGTGCTCGTCGGTGCGCTCTACAATGACGTGGGAAACTGGAGCAGCCAGGTCGATCCCAGGACTTCGCATCACGTGGCAGCCACCTGGGATGATGGCCGGGTGCGGATCTACTTCGACGGCCGCGAGGTGGCCTCGGGTGGAGAAGCGGGTCGCGGCGACCTGAAGTTTCGGCGAGGCAACCTGAGATTCGGCGAGGATTATCCTCCGGCATCCCGCGTCAACGAGCCCTTCCTGGGTCTCTTCGATGACCTGCTGGTACTGCGTCGAGCGCTCTCGGCCGCCGAGATCGCAGAGTTGGTCCAACGGCCCGAGAAGGCGGCGTATCTGCAGAAGACCGAGCCGGGCATCCTGCTGACGATGGATGACCCCAGGAAACCCTTGGCCGACGGGTTGCTCGGAGATGGCCAGCAAGCGGTGTTCGATCCGGCGGCCGGGGTGTTGGGTGAGGTCGAGTTGATCGTCAACTTTGCCACGTCGGCGGCCGGCAGCCTGCGGTGCGAGATCCAGGACGAGGCGGGCAAGCCGATCCCGGGCTTCTCGCTGGAGGAATGTGATGAACTGTATGGCGATTCGGTTGAGCGATCCCTGAGCTGGAACCGGAGTCGCGAATTGAAGTCGCTGGCCGGCCGCCGTGTGCGGTTGAGATTCGTGCTCAAGGACGCGGACCTTTATGCGCTGCGGTTTGGCCGGTGAGTCGGTCGGGTGTGGGTCGGTTCGAGGCCAGGCGGCTGCCGGGGTTGATGGCAGGGCCGGTGACGGGGACGATGTGCGGGGGGGGGCCGCGGCCGGCCGCCTGGGTCCAATTTCTGTTGAGTCGAGAGTTTCAAGCACCATGAAGACGTTCACACTCGCCCTGCTCTGCCCCATTCTGCTGGCGTCCTCGGCCTGGGCTGCGGCTCCGGGGGTCGCGGTGTCCCGAACCGCCGCAGGACATCCCTCCGAAGGCAGCCTCAAGCCTCACCTGGGCGAAGCTCGGTTCGGGGTCCAGCAGGTGTTCGCTGATGAGCGGTTTCCCAACGTGGTGGTCACCGTCGAGGGGGTGGTACTGGCCAGTTGGGGGAGCCGGAGTCTGAGGGTGAAGCGGAGCGAGGATGCTGGGGAGACCTGGGGCAAGTCGATCACGGTGGCCGCTGCGGGGATCCAGGCAGGCGGGTTGACCGTCGATGAGAGCACCGGGCACATCATCGCTTTCGCCGAGAACCAGCACCCTCCGGCACCGCTGCAGGTCTACCGCAGCACGGACGGTGGCAAGAGCTGGTCGAAATTCGAAGCGTCGGTGAAGCCGGACCCCAAGGGCAACGTGCCTTCGATGCACATGAACGAGCACGGGATCACTTTGCGGCGGGGCAAGCACAAGGGGCGGTTGTTGCGTCCGTCGAGGTGGTACGCCGGAAAGAACGAACGAGCCCGTTGGCCCCGGCACTACACCAACGCGGTGTTCAGCGACGACGGCGGCAAGACGTGGCAGGCGAGTGCACCGTTTCCGGCCATGGGGACCGGCGAGGCAAGCGTGGCGGAACTCTCTGATGGCCGCATCTACTACAACTCGAGGCGGCACTGGGCTCCTGAGGGCAAGGACCCGCGGCGTCGCTGGTCGGCCTTCAGCGATGACGGCGGCGCGACATGGAAGGGCCTGGCCTTCGTCAAGGTCTTGCCCGACGGGCCTCAGAATTCCAACTACGGTTGCATGGGCGGCCTGGTGAGACTGCCGGTGGCCGGGCGAGACATCCTGCTGTACACCAACTGTGACAGCCCCGGTGGCAGGGACCACGGGACGGTGTGGGCGAGTTTTGACGGAGGCCGCTGCTGGCCGATCAAGCGGTTGGTCTTTGCCGGCCGCTTTGCCTACTCGTCGGTGACCGCCGGTCGGCCCGGCACCAGGACCCGGGGGTCGGTGTATCTGCACTTCGAGGGCGGAGCCAGGGGAGGCTCGAACATGGCTCGCTTCAACCTGGCCTGGGTGCTGGGCGGCAAGCCGACCGGAAACGGCAAAGTGCCCGAGTGGGTCAAGTAGGACCCGCTCCCGAGACAGGCGGTGGTTTCGTGCCGGATCAGAAAAGTCCGCTTGTTCCTATCAATACACGCTGATATCATCCGATAACAGTTTCGTGGCTGGCACGGATCTCTTTTACGGAACGGACCCCCCATTTTCACAACGGGAACATGACATGAAGCGTCTCGTAGCAACCGCCCTGGTATTCGCCGTGATGCTGGCTCCGGCCGGTCTTCAGTCTGCTGAGAAGGCCAAAGCCAAAGCCAAGGCCAAGCCGGTCAAGAAGACAGTTGTGCCCGGTGCCAAGGCTCCGGCATTTTCTGTGATCAACGCCAAGGGCAAAGTTGTGAAGCTGAAGTCACTGACGGACAAGGGTCCGGTGCTGGTTCGGCTGACCTGCGGTTGCTCGGGCTGCGACAAGGAACTGGCCTACTTCCAGGAACTGCACAAGGCGTACAAGGGCCAGGGCCTGACCAGCGTGGCGATCTTCCGCGAGCCGGACAAGAAGGTTGAAGGCTACGTGAAGAAGAAGAACCTGAAGATGCTCTACGCGGTCGACAGCAAGGGCAAGGCCTGGGCGATCTGGCAGACCAAGAAGATGCCGACCAACTTCCTGATTGCCAAGGGTGGCACGATCATTGCCATCGCTGACGGTTGCGATCCCAGTGGTCTGTTGGCCAAGAAGCTCTCCGAGAAGGTTGCCACGCTGCTCAAGACCAAGGCGGTCAACGTGCAGCAGGTCGTCAAGGAGAATGCCAAGAAGAACCCCGCCCCGAAGAAGTAGTCGTTTCGGAACCGAATCGGCACACGCGACACGTTCAGCGTCCGGTGGTGAAGCTCACCACCGGACGCTGTTTTTTATGCGCCGCTCACTTGATCTCGCGGATGCGGACGTTTTTGAACTCGACAAACATCGGCCGTCCGGCGTGGAGCTGGAAGGCGAGGATGCCGTCGCGGAGGGCTCGCTTGGGGTCGTCCTGGAAGTCGAGGATCAGGCGGTTGTTCATGTAGTGCCTGATGTGGGTACCCCGGGCGATGATCACCACGTCGTTGAACTTGTCGAGCTTGAAGAGTTTGGTCCAGCCGGCCTGGTCGATCAGTTTGCCGGTGACGACTTTTCCCTTGGGTCCCCAGGTCGCCTTTTCGCCGACCAGGCAGGTCCGGCCCCGGCCGCCGGTCAGGCCACCCTCGTCGTAGATGAATCCCGAGACACTGGGCAGCTTGAGTTCGTTGCGGATCTCGTGCTGGTAGCCTCGCACAACCCACTTGTTGCGGACCTTGGCCGTGATGTGTTTCGAGCGGTACTGGATGCCCGAGTTGTTTGTGGCGTTGCAGCGGAACGAGAGCCGCAGTTCAAAGTCCCTGGTGCGGCCTCCCTTCCAGATGATGAAGGTGTTGCCGTTGGCCTTGGTCTTGGCCGTCGTTTCTCCTCGCAAGGCACCGT
>CAUZJR010000415.1:0-5135 GCA_963580005.1 Planctomycetota bacterium | reverse complement strand
GCTGCCGAGTCCGTAATTGACCCAGGCACCCATCGAGGGGCGGACGAAGTTCGTGGACCCGCAGTGCAAGAACAGCGTGGCCGGACCGTGTGCGACTCCCTCGGTGTGCATCGAGTGCAGCAGGCACAGCGAGTCTGCGTGTCGGGCGGTTTCGGGGAACAGGTCCGACACAAAGCGTCCCGACTCGCCGTATTGCCTGAACTTCCAGAGCGGTTTCTTGAGCAGCTGCTGGCTGCCTCGTTTCCCCGACTTGGCGATGACCCGCGCGTCGTCAAAGGGCAGGGTCTCACCGTCCCGCTTCAACAGCTGTGGCTTGTAATCAAACGAATCGACGTGGCTCGGTCCTCCCTGCATGAACAGGAAGATGATCCGCTTGGCTCGAGGGGCGAGGTGGGGTGTTCGGGGAGCGAGTGGATTGTCGACTGCGGCGGTGGCCGGGTTACCGAGCAGGCCCGAGAGCGCCAGTTGGCCGAAGCCGCAGGCTGCGGTTCCCAGGGCTTGCCGACGAGAGAGGCTGGCCTGTGACATGGTTCCACGTTTCCGGGCGTCTAGTGTGGCGGACGTCGCCGTTTCATCGAAGGTAGCGGAAGTCGATCGAGGCAAACAGGATCTGGATCAGCTGGGACCACTTCCGTTGCCTGGTGTCTTCATCGTCGTTTTCCGGCCGCACGAATACCAGCATCGACTCCAATTCGTTGTCCGTGGGTGGGCGTCCCAGCGTGGCAAGAACCGCGAGTCGGATTCTTCGGCGGTCGTCGAGTGGTTCGAGTTCGAGTATGCGCAAGGCGGCGTGGTCGGCCTGCTCGATGACCCAGGGGTTGTTCATCAGGAACAGGGCCTGGGGCGTGGTCGCGGAACTCTCTCGGCGACCGGTCACCATGCTCGGATTGGCGAAGTCGAAGACCTTGAACAGTTCCGGCAGCGAGTTGCGGAGTACGGGCCAGTAGAGGGCTCGTCGGTTGCTGTCGTGGCGGTAGTTGTAGTCGTTGGCGGTGTCGGGTCGAATCAGCGGTCCTCCCAGATTGCTCTGCAGGCGGCCGCTGGCGAACAGGATCGCATCGAGCAGGCTCTCGGCATCGAGCCGTTTTCGGTTCATTCTCCAGAGCAGACGGTTGTCGGGGTCGAGGGCCAGGGCCCGGGTGTCGGAGCGGGAGGCGAGTTGGTAGGTGCGGCTGAGGACCAGTTCGCGGAGCACGCTCTTGACCGACCCGTTCTGTTCGATCAGCCGCGACGCGAGGTAGTCGAGCAGCCTGGGGTGGGAGGGCAATTCGCCCGTTGTGCCGAAGTTGTCGGTGGTGCGGACCAGGCCCGATCCGAACAGCCAGTGCCACAGCCGATTGGCCAGCACGCGGGCGGTGAGCGGGTTGTCGCGGTGAGCGATCCAGCGGCCCAGCTGGCGTCGCCCGCTCTGCTTGTCGTTGAAGAGGGGTCGATAGTCGAGCGAGATCACCTGCAGGAAGCCTCGTGGGGCCGCGACGCCGAGGTTGTGGACGTTGCCACGCACGTGGATCCGGGTGTCCTTGATCGATTCCTCTTCCTGGACCGACATGTACATCGGTTGATCGGGAGCCTGCTGCCTGAGAGCTTTCAGTTGCTGTTGCAGCAGGGCCAGCTGTTTCCGGCCGGCGGCCGTGTTCTTGCGGCGAGGTGTGCTGGGGGTGGGCTTCGGTATCGGTTTCTTTCCGGCGGGTGTTTCGGGCAGGAACTGCACCGCGTCGATGATCACCACTCCGACGGTACCCGTGTTGGTGACCACGACCTCGTTGAGTCCGTTTCGCAGGAAGCGGTGGCGTCCCAGGGAGATGAACCGGCCACCCAGCGGGGGCGTCAGTTTCTGGTTGATCGTGATCGTCTTGCTGCCATCGGTTCCGGTGACGGTGACCGGGACGGCCGGGCTGCGATTGGATCCGGGCGTGTAGGCAAACCGGACCTCGTAGTACCCGTCGCGGGGGAGCTTGGGTCGAAAGCGAGCGGTCTTGCTCCCTTTTTGCTCACCCATGTCGTGGCTGTAGCCGGACCCGATGTAGCTCTTGGTGTACTGGGACTTCATCCAGCGGCCGGTGGTCACGGCTTTCAGGTCATCGACGACGACGCCGGCGACTTGTGAGAGCGGGAGTGGTGCGAGGCGATTGGGGGGTGTGGTTGTGGTCTTGAGCGTCTTGATGCGGTCTTCGAGGCTGGCCACCTGCTGCTTGTGCTGCGAGATCCTTGCTGCCTGGTCCGGTTCGGTGGGCAGTGGCAGCTCGATCCATTTCGAGACGTTTGCGTGGTTGAGTGTCCTGGTGTTGCGGAGTATTCCGGCCAGGGCGTAATAGTCTCGAGTGGGGATGGGGTCGAACTTGTGGTCGTGGCATCGTGCACAGCCGATCGTCTGAGCCAGGAAGCCTCGAGAGATCGTCTCGAGTTGCTCATCGACGACGTCCATTCTCAGCTTGTCCTTGTCCTGGTCCTCGAGATTGTTGTTGCCCAGTGCCAGGAACGTGGTGGCGACCAGGTTGCGTTGTTGTTGTGCGAGCGTTTTGGCTGGCAGCAGGTCACCGGCGACCTGTTCCTGGACGAAGTTCTCGAAGGGGTGATCGGCGTTGAACGAATCGACCACGTAGTCCCGGTATCTCCAGGCCTCGGGAAACAGGAACCCTCGCAGCGTGATCGACTCGGCAAAACGAACCACATCCAGCCAGTGTCGTCCCCAGCGTTCTCCGAAGTGGGGTGAAGCGAGCAGTAAGTCGACGAGGCGGGTGTAGGCTTGTGGCGAGTCGTCGTTCACGAAGTCTTCGATTTGGCTGGGCGTCGGTGGCAGTCCCACGAGGTCGAAGTGGATCCGTCGCAGGAGCACTCCTCGGTCTGCCTCTTCGACCTGTTTCAGCCGAGCGGTCTCGAGCCGGGCGACCAGGAAGGCGTCGATGGGCGAGGAGGAGTTGTTCGGTGATCTGAGTCGGGGAACGGTTGGTCTCTTCAGAGGCTGGTAGGCCCAGTGCTTGCGTCCCTGTTCGATGTTGATCCGCGAGTGGCCTGCGGCGTCACCGCGTCTGGGGTCCGGTGCGCCCCGTGTGATCCAGTTCCGGAAATCGGCAATGACTTCCGGAGGCAGTTTCCCCTTGGGAGGCATCTCGAGCGTCTGGTACTCCATCGCCTTCAGCAGCAGGCTCTGCCGGGGTTTCCCCGGCACGATCACCGCCCCGCTATCGCCTCCTTTGCGGACCCCCTCGCGGTTGTCCAGTCTCAGGCCTCCCCGCAGTTTCTTCACCGCGGCGGCCCGGGCCGAATGGCAGGAGTAGCAGTGAGTCACCAGGACCGGCCGGATCTTCATTTCGAAGAACCGGGTGGCCTGCGGAGTGAGCGGTGGTGGCTCGTCGGCCCTCAGGGCACTGCCGAGCACTGCGAAGGCGAGGCAGAGTCGGGCCGGTTGGTCGAGCAAACGGAGGGAGGAGAATCGCATCAAGTTCGATTGTCGCGGCTGTGGTGGGCCGAGGCAATGAAGGATTGATGGGGATGCTCGTGCCAAGCAAACAGGACCGGATCACCTCGATCGGTGAACCGGTCCTGTTGAAGTCGTCGGTTTCAGGTCGTACAGAGGACGGCTAGCCCCCTTTCTTGTCTCCGGACTCGTCGGCCTTGGCCGCCTTGTCGGCCGAGGGTTTGGCGTCCTTTCCGCCACCGTCGTCGCCGGCAGCCGGGTCGGCCGATGGAGAGGGCATACTGTCACCGGAACCGGTCGGATTTCCTTCACAGCCGATTCCGGCCCAGGTCAGCACGACCACACTGAGCATTGTCGCAATTAGCTTCTTCATCGTTGTTGCTCTACTCACTTGAACTTCAAAAAACCATCGACCGTGCCCGGATGGCTTGGATCGAAACCTGTTGGCCGAGGCCTGTGAGGCGTTCGGCGAGACTGCCGGTCGCGGAGACTCTAGTTGCCGCCCCCGCCCTTGTTGATCGGACCCAGCGGATCGGCTTCGCCGCCTTCGCCCTGGAGTTTCAGGATATCGGCCTCCGAGGTGACCTTGCCGGTCTCGGGATCTGCTTCGCCGGGCGATTTCTTGGTCTCGCCACCGGGTCCCACGTCGCCGGACGAAATCGGCGTTCCGTCACCACCGGGGTTGTCTCCGGACGAGCCGGGTCCACCACCGCAGCCGATCGGGGCGGCCATCAGGGCGGCGACCATCAGGGATGTCATGAGCTTCTTCATCGGTACTCCTCTGCTTGTGCTTGTCAAACTACGTGAATCACGGGCGTCCATTGCAACAATTCAGAGCCACCACGACCAGCGTGTATTCCCGATTTGCCAAAAAAAAGCCGTCTCGGCCGGCTTGCCGCCCGTGCCGAATCGACGTGGTCCGAGGACGGGGGGCGTCCGGCACTGAGTCGAAATGGCCTGGCTAGAAGGGCGTCTCGGCGAGGTCGTTCATCGAGATCGTGCTGATCGTGGTCAGGGTCAGTCCCTCGATGTTCTCGTTGAGAAACCTCACGCTGCCGTCGACAAACAGCGCATGAGTTCCTCCATCGTGTCGGCTGCCGGCGCCCCAGGCATAGGGCACTCCCTGTCCGCGGTAGTCGTAGTTGATCCCGTACTGGATCGGCAGGATCGGGTGCGTATGCACGTAGGCCTGCAGGAAGGGACCGAAGGCGGGGCTGGCTTTTCGGAACGGAGTTTCGATCAGCAGGATGGTGGCGGTGTGCGGATCGAGGATGTCTCGGAGTCGCGTGGCACCGTTTTTTCCGAAGGCCGTCTTGTTGTTGGCTCGATCGGCCCGATAGGTCATGACCACCGCGTACTCGTGGTGGCGGTGCACGAACCCGTAGCTGACTCGGGTGGCGTTACTGATCGCGTACATGCTCGGGGTGGCACGGCTGTGCGGGTCATCGAAGTTGGCATCCGAGGGGCAGCGAAACAGGGCAATCTCGAGCCTGTCGAGCACCGCCTGAGAGCCGCCTCCCCCCAGGCCATGCCAGTCGGCCGTCCCGGTGGCCCGGTTCCAGTCGATGCCCTGCGCGGTCGCACCCTGTTCGATGTGCGGCAGCAGCAGCAGGTAGCCGGTGAAGTTGCGGATCGATCCGCTGGCGATGTAGCTCTGGGAATGGTACTCGCCTCCGTTGATGTAGGACGGGGGCAGCACCCCGTGCGTCTGGTGGTA
>CAUZJR010000414.1:0-5142 GCA_963580005.1 Planctomycetota bacterium | reverse complement strand
GAGACAATCCCTTCGACTGGTGTCGCAACTTGAGGAAACAGCCGGCTGCAGAGTGTCGAACCGGGACCCAGCGGGATCGCTTCGCCCAGCCACTGCTGCTCGGCACTGATCACCGTCGCCGCCCCATCGTCGGGCGCTCCCGCCACACCCCGCCGCGCATCAACACGCTCGCCGGCAGGCAAACCGGTAGGCAGATCGGCAGGGCCGACGCCCGGGCTATTGCCCGGCGACCCAGGTGTCAGGTTGTGTGAATCCATGAACGTGCAAGCGAATGCTGCCGGAACAACTGTGTGGCGACCGAGAACCGGACGCCGGTCGGACAAGATCTCCGACCTCTTGAGAGAGGTCACCTGATTATACCCGACACTTCGAGTCGGTCAAAAAGGTTTTCCGCTCGGGCCGCTCACTCGCCCATCGTGATCCGCGAGACCTTCTCGTCGATCGCCTCGACACACTCGTCGAATCGCGCATACAGCGTGTCGGCAAAACGGGCGCGGTCGAGCAGCTGAGCCGAGTGGTTCCGCACGGTCACGTCGTGGACATCATCCGAGCCGATCCCCATCTCGTTGACCTCAACCAACTCCTTCAAACCACTCGCCTTGGGCAGAAACCCGTTCTCGAGATGGTCGACCAGGTCCCGAGCCAGCTGCTCGGCCTCGGTGAACACGTCCCGCAGCGGCATGTCCTCGATGCGTCGCTCCGCCATCAGCCCACACTCCCCCAAGCGTTGTTCGGCCCGTCAGTCTGCCGACACATTAGACACCCCGTGCCTCAGAAGGGTCAAGCTGAGGTTGGCAGGCCGTTGAAATACCAGAGCGGCGATCATGCCGGGGTCAAAGAGCCAACCACACCCGCCCACTCAACGCACAACCCGCAACGTCATGCTCCGGGCACTCTCGGACTTCAACGGCCGATAGATGATCTCACGCCAGTGCCGGATGTTGATCTCAAGAGGCCCCTGGGGCGGGTCGAGTGAATCAAATCGCGAGATGAACTGCATGATGCGGCCGATCTTCTGCGACACCGTCAATTCGCCCGGATGTCGTGTCCCCGGCGGCCGACCCCAGACCACCCGCGAACCACCTCGAGTCACCAGCTCCAGCATCACGCGGTCCTGATCCGGCTTGACCACGATCGACTCCAGGTCAAACGGTTCCCAGTGCGCCTCGAGTGCAGCAGCCAGCCGGGCCCCTGCCACCACGCCCCGATCCTCCCACGCCACAGCATCGGTCGCCGGAGGCTCACTGGTCACACCCTGCACCACCGGCAGCTTCCCCCATTCCTCGCCCTGCAGGTCCTCACCAGGCAACCGCACCCCCGTCACATCCACCGCCACCGACTCACCGGTCGTTTCGATCCACGCCACCGGTTGTCGGTACTCCAACCTCACCACCACGCCCGCCGGAATCCGACGCTCGACCCGAACCACTCGGGCCACCCACGGCTGTTGAGCAAACGACTCGGCCACCCGACTGACCAGGTCCGGCTCGAACACCGACGTCCCCTCCACCGGCCACGTCGCCGAAGAGGTCACTCGACTCAAGAAATGCTCGGAGACCCACTCCGGAGGCGACGGGACCACCTCGACCGCCTCGCGACTCAACTGGTACTCCTCGCGATCGCCCAACTCGGGCAACCGCGCGATGATCCCCGGCACAACCACCGTGGCAACCACCACCAGCACGACCAGCACCAGGAACCCGGGCCTCCAGAGCACCGCGGCGATCCGGCTCCCACCTGGTGACTCGGTCTCGACCTCGTGCCGTTCGTGTGAATCGACCATCGCACAACACTCCCGATTCGCCAGAGGGTCATCCCCGGTGTGCAGCAGCGAGATTCCGGAGGCACACCGACGTATCTACTAGCTTCGACACCCCTGCGATCTGCCCGCGAGTCGGCGATCAGCAAACCGGCGTGGGCCGTGACGCGAGCATCTGGTCCTGACGGATATGCCAGCCACGCGGCCCGGTCCCCGCCGATGCCATCATCTCCAGCGCCAGTTGACCCAGCCCCAGCCCAGCGTGACGAGCGGCCCGGGGCACCAGGCTGTGATCGGTCAGGCCCGGGATCGTGTTCACCTCCAGCACCCACGGATCCCCCGACTCATCGACCAGCAGATCAACCCGCACCAGGCCACGGGTTCCGATCGCCTGGCAGGCCTCCCTCGACACCCCCAGCACCAGCTCGGCCGTCGAGCCAGCAACCGGATCCGGAAAACTCAATTCCGTCCGCTCGTCCTGGTACTTCGCCTCGAAATCAAAGAACCCACGCGGAGTCTCGATCAGGGTCGCAGGCAATGGCCGGCCGTCGAGCCAACCCACGGTCCATTCCTGGCCCGCGATCGCCCGTTCGACCAGCACCCGGGATCCCAGCCGGAATGCCTGATCCAGTGCCTCGCCATACTGTGCGGGAGTCTCGACCAGCCGCACACCCAGGCTGCTGCCCTGGGCATCGGGCTTGACCACCACCGGCAAACCCCACCTCGCCACAAGCCCGGCCGGCACCGCCGGGTCGTACCCCCGCTGCAGCGTGACGGCTTCGGGAGTCGGCACGCCGGCCGACTCGAAACAGGCCTTCGCCCGGCTCTTGGAAAACGCCCGCCGCGACGCCTCAACATCACAGCCAGTGTAGGCGACGCCGTGGTCCCAGAGCTCCGACTGGATCCGACCGTCTTCTCCACCCGGACCGTGCAACGCCAGCAACGCCACCTCGCCGGGACGCCAGTCGCAATCCGCAATCCGAACCACCGCCGGGTCGAGCTCGCGGACCTCATGGCCCAGCTCCCTCAGTGCCAGGGTCACCGCCTCGCCACTGGCCAGGCTGATCTCGCGTTCCGGCGAATCGCCTCCGGCCAATACGCTGACTCGAGACCTAACGTGGTCGGAGGTCGAGTCGAAGTGATGGGCTGGAATCGGCACGCGGGCGTCTTACCAGATGCCGATTTCGAGCTCCAGATCAACACCAAACTGCTCGGTCACCTGCCCACGAGCCCGCTCGATCAGCTCGAGCACGTCGCCGGAGGTGGCTTCGGGCGCGGTCACGATGAAGTTGGCGTGCCGGTCACTGATCTCGGCCCCGCCCACCGATTCTCCCTTGAGCCCCGCCTGCTCGACCAGGCTTCCGGCACTGATGCCTCGAGGGTTCTTGAAAATGCAGCCGGCCGACTGGTGAGCCATCGGCTGGGTCGCCTTCCGCATGATCCACAGCTTCCGCATCTTCTTGAGCGTTGCGTCGACATCGCCCGTCGTCAGAGCAAACGTACTCTCGATCACAACCAGCTCGTTGATGCTGCTGTGCCGATAGCCAAAAGACAGTTCGTCCTCGCTGCGAGTGAACTGCTCGCCGCTGGATGTCATCACCGTCACGCTCTGGACACTCTGGCCCACGTCCCCACTGCGCCCCCCCGCGTTGCCTCGCAGGGCTCCCCCCACTGTGCCGGGAATGCCCACCAGGGTCTCGAGGCCGATCAGGCCGGCGCGGACGCTGTGGGAGATGACGTGCGAGAGCAACGCGCCGGCTCCGGCGGTCACCGTCGAACCCTCGATCTCGATCTCCCCAAACGCCTCCTCCGACAGCCGCAACACCACGCCCCCGATGCCCTCGTCTCGCACCAGCAGGTTCGAACCACTGCCCAGCACCCGACACGGCACGTCCGTCTCGTGGCAGCACTTCACCACCGCCGACAACTCGTCGATCGAACGAGGCTCGACCAGGTACTCGGCCGGACCACCGACCTTCAACCAGGTCCATTCCGCGAGAGAACGATCGCGTTGTGTGATGTCACTGAAATCAGCGAGTGAACTCATGTCGAACCCGGTCGATGTCGCCGGCTCCCATCGTAATCAGCACGTCCCCCGGCCGGGTCTCATCGTCCAAAGTCGCAACGAGGCGGTCAAGAGAAGGCACGAAGCGGCAGCGAGACCCCCAGCCACTCCGCTCGATCCGCTCAACCAAATCGCGGCTGACCGACGCCGACCGAGTGTCGTCTTCTCGAGCCGCAAAGACCGGCAATACCAGCACCAGGTCGGCCACGCTCAGGCTCGAAACGAACTCGTCAAACAACTCAACCGTTCTGGAAACCTGGTGAGGCTGGAAGGCACAACACAACCGACGCTCGCCAAACGTCTCACGTGCCGTCTCGAGAGTGGCCCGCACGGCGGTGGGATGATGAGCATAGTCGTCGACCACCGTCACGCCCCGCCACGAACCGATCCGTTCGAACCGTCGCCGGATCCCCGCATACTCCGCCAGTCCCTCGCGAACCCGCTCGAGGTCGACTCCCAGCTCGCACGCCATCGCCGCGGCAGCCAGCGCGTTGTCGACGTTGTGACGACCCGGCACCGGCACCGTGATCTCGCACAGAAACCGACCGCGATCAAGCAGCCGAAATCGGCTGCCCCAGTCGGTCCGACGTATCTCCGCCGCACACCAATCGGATGCCGGGGACCGGCCGTAGGTCTTCACCCGAGCCGTCGCCCGCCGGGCCGCAATCGCCGCCGAAGCACAGTCCTCGGCAACCAGCAGCAAACCCGAACTCTCGATCGACGCCGCGAAGGCAGCGTACGCGTCGACCGCCTCGTCCAGTGATCCGTAACAGTCGAAGTGGTCCGGCTCGATCCCGGTGATCACCGCCAGGCGAGGTGCCAGGTCCAGGAAACTGCGCCGGTACTCGCAACTCTCGACCACCAGCAGCTCGCCATCCCCCGCCCAGCCGCTGTGCCCCCGGTCGATCAACCGCGCCCCGACGACCGCCGACGGCGAAAGGCCGGCTGAATCGAGCAACGAGGCCATCATCGCCGTCGTCGTGCTCTTGCCATGCGTCCCGGCAATCGACACGCCGACCCGATCCGACATCAGCCGGCCCAGCATCTGGCTGTAGGACAGCTGAGGGATCCCCAGCCGCTTGGCTTGCTTCCGCTCGACATTCCCCACGCCGATCGCCTGGCTGTAGACCAGCACGTCAGCGTGCCGTGGCACGTGGGTCGCACGATGACCGGGCCGGATGATCTGGCCACAACGAGCCTGGGCCTTGATCACCTCGCCGGTCGCCTGTTGATCCGAACCGCTGACCCGCCACCCCATGCCGCTCAGCAACTCGGCCAATGCCTGCATGCCCGAACCGCAGATGCCGACCAGGTGAGC
>CAUZJR010000413.1:0-5167 GCA_963580005.1 Planctomycetota bacterium | reverse complement strand
GGAGGCCGATTCGCCCGAAGCCGGTGACACCAAGTCCTACACACCCTCGAAATACGAACCCGGTGGCGACACACAGGCCTACACCTCGAAGTACCAGTCGACCTCCTACGAAACTCCAAAATACGACACTCCAAAATACGACACTCCCGACTACAGCAACCCGACCTTCGAAGCGTCGTCCTACGAACCCGAGATCACCGACGAACCGCCTGCCGCTGACCAGGACCCGCAACCAACCGACGACGCACCACCAGACGCCGCACCACCAGACGCCGCACCACCAGACGCCGCACAAGATCCGGACCCCAATCAGGAACAGCCTTCCCCGACACCTCCGCCCGCAGCAGAGACCCCCGAACCGGCTGCCGGGCCGATGGAACCTGAAGTGGAACCCGCGTCACCTCCGCCGGTTGAGGACACCTCTGGACCCGCAGCCGAAACGCCGGAACCGGTCGATGAAGCGTCAGGCGTCTGGGTAACGCAATCGGACACCAGTTCCGGCGAGCAACGGCCGACCGAGGAGGCCGCCGGTTCCTCCGACAAACCGTCTTCCGCAGAACGCCAATCGACAGGCGGCTCGAAGAGCCGCTCCCAGGGGTCGGAGCGGCTGAGCCGTGCCGAGCGGAAGCACAGACGCAAGCAGTCTCGCACACGGGCCTCGGCCAAGGATGCCGCATCACAGATGAAGCCGATCGTGTACGGGATCATCGCCGTCGCCTGCCTGGTCTTCTTCTGCGTTTGCAGCGGAATCGCAAGCACCTATTTGGGGTAGATCTCCCGGCCATGTCTGACGCGTCATCACACCGCATCTCGGTGGAAGAAGCCGCACAGAGGCTGGGTCTCAGCGCCGACGAGGTCGTCGTGCTGCGTCGCAGTGGCAAGATCCGCGGCTACCCCGACTACGGGGACTGGGTGTTCGAGGAGTCCGACGTGGCCGAGTTGGCCGCGGAGATGGGAATCGCGGCGGCGCCGGTCCAGACCCAGCCTGTCAGTCCGGCCGAACCCGAAACGGCCGACCGGCCCGCTGATCCACCGGTCGAGGTGTTCACGCTCGAGGAACTGGCCGGGTCCGATCAGCCGGTCTCCAGTGCCCTGCTGATCGCCGCCCTGGCGGCTCGGCACGAAACCGGCTTCCACGAAGCCGCCGCTGTCGTCGACGGGTTCTGGGACCACCTGCTCGATCCCCGCCACTACCGGCAGGGCAGGCGCAGCCTCAACATGCCCCACTTCGGCTCCTTCTCGCTCAAGCGAACCCACGATGGCCAGAGCGAACTTCATTTCAAATCACCTCCGCTCACCGAGCTCCGGAAACGTCGAGCCTCATCCGGGACCCAGCCGCCCAGCACCGACTGGATTGACCACTGGCAACAGCATCCACCCAGCGAACAACGGCTCAACGCCCTGTCCCTGAAACGAAAACTGGCAGTCGCGATCGCCGAGGAGACCACCCCGGACCTCAAGACCACCTTCCTGATCCTCTGGGACCTCATCGAGACGATCACCGGGATCATGACCCTCGGCGGCGCCGAGATCCGCTTTGCCAAACGCGGAGTGATGAGTGCCCATGAGGATCACTACAGCTTCCGCACCTACAAGCGACTCACCGACACGCTGCCCACCCTGCCGGCACCACAGCGATCATCATCCAGCCGCCGCAGCAGGTCCACGTCCGGCAGCTCCAACACCGGCTGCGCGACGACACTGCTGAATGTCATGTTCTGCGTGGTCTTGAGCGCCATCGTCATTCTCATCAACGCGACCAGCTAAGGCTGCTGAACACCCCCACCCCCAGAAACCACCTCCTGCGACTTCATGACCATCCAGACCACCCATTCCCTGCCCGCTGAACTGCTGGCACTCGCCCCGACCGCCAACCAGCGGTACCACGTCTACCCGCTGGTCTCGGGCAAGCGTGTGAAGAAGACGCGGTGGATCGAGGCTCCCGACACCGAACTCAAGGCCGCCCAGCGCTGGATCCTCGACACCCTGCTCTACCGACTCACCCCGACCACGTTCGCCCACGGCTTCGTCCCCGGCCGCTCGATCCTCACCAACGCCGCCGCCCATGTCGGCCGCCGCTTCGTCGTCACCGCCGACATCCGCAACTTCTTCCCGTCGATCACCGCCAGGCGGGTCCACGACTGCCTCGAGCAACTCGAACTCGACGCCGTCGATCGAGAGTCGCTGGTGCAACTGGTCACCCGCCAGGGCCGACTCCCTCAGGGCGCACCCACCAGCCCGCACCTGGCCAACCTCGTGGCACGACCGCTCGACCTGCGACTCGCAGGCCTCGCCGCTCAGCACGGCTGGACCTACACCCGCTACGCCGATGATCTGACCTTCTCGACCCAACCGTCGCAGCAGTTCATGCCTCCCGAGGAACTGCTGTGGGTGATCGAGCGGATTGTCAGCGACGAGCACTTCCGGCTCGCCGCCGACAAGACCCACGTCATGCCGCATCACCAGAGGCAGACGGTCACCGGACTGGTCGTCAACCAGCGTCTGGCCTTGCCCAAACCGCGTCGACGGATCCTGCGTGCGATGCTGCACCGGCTCGAGACCGCCGGCCCCGGTGAACTCGACCTCCGGGACCTGCAGGTCGCCGGCGGCCACCTGGCCCTGGCTCGCCTGGTCGACCCCGACGGCTACGCCGACGCCTGCACTGGTCTCGCGAGGCTCTTTCGAGAGGCCCTGGAACCCGGCACGCTGGCCTCTGGAACGGATCATCGCCACAGGGTAGACTGCTCCCCAACTACTGAGACACGACTCACGTACACATGACCCGGGGTTCCCCGCGGAACCTTAGCTATTTCTGGTTTCCCACGGCGTCGAGAGACGACTCCACGAAACCACCCTCGGGCGTTTCGCCCCGGGGTACTTCACACCGTCCTTCGCACGCGGATCTGCCGTTAGCTGCGGAGCCTCGCGCGAGACGGCTCGCGACGGAGGACGCGCCGCCGGCGGCGGCTCATCGTCCTCCTACTCGCCTCGCAAGGCACCGCAGCTAACGGCAGTTCCGCTTGCTCCGGAACGTAAGGCATCCGGGGAACCCCAGGTCAGTTCTTCTCACCAGCTACCGACGGCTTCTCCCGCTGTCTTCGCCCCGGCTCCGTGGTAGAATGGCTCGCCGGTGGCCATATGATCTGCTTCGATTCCCTTCCCGCATCACTCCACGACGGGCGTCCCATCTCCCGTCGTCGCGGTCTACTTGAGGTCGGTGGCTGCAGCCTGCTGGGACTCTCGTGGCCGGGACTGCTCGCCGCGGCGGAACGTTCCCAGTCCAGCGACGCGGCGGGGTTCGGCCGGGCCCGAAGTTGCGTGCTGATCTTCCTGTGGGGTGGCCCCTCGCAGCAGGACACCTGGGACATGAAACCCGACGCGCCGGCGTCGCTGCGGAGCGAATTCCAACCGATCGCCACCCGCGTTCCCGGCATCAACATCGGCGAGCACCTGCCTCACCTGGCCGCCACCACCGACCTGCTGACCATCGTCCGCAGCATGACGCACCGCGACTTCGAGCACGGTTCGGCCGCCTATGCCGCTCTGACCGGACATGCCCATCCCCTGCCGGGCACCAACACCCCGGTCCGCCCCGAGGACTTTCCCACCTACGGCGCGTTGGTCTCACGACTGGGCAAGAACCCCAACCCGGTCCCCGACTCCATCGTGCTCGGCCCGGTCATGCACCAGGGCAACCGGCCACCCATCGCCGGCCAGAACGCCGGGTTCCTGGGCCTGAACTACGAACCCTTCCGGATCGCCAACGATCCCGGTGCAGCCGACTTCCGAGTCGACAGTCTCAATTCCCCCGCCGATCTCCCCACCGATCGCCTGCAACGACGGCACCGGTTGCTGCAGTCATTCGACCGAGACGGCCGCCAGGTGGAATCGGTCCGCCAGGTCACCGGAGTCGACAGCCTCTACCGCCGCGCCTTCGGACTGCTCGGTTCGCCGCGGACGCGAGCCGCGTTCCGGATGGACACCGAAGCGGCCGCGCTCCGCGATCGTTACGGCCGCCATCGTTTTGGCCAGACCCTGCTGCTGACTCGTCGGCTGGTCGAGGTCGGAGTCCCCCTGATCACCGTCAATTGGGCCAAGCAGAACCGAGACCAGTGGGACACGCACGCCAAGAACTACCCGAGACTGAAGAACACCCTGCTGCCTCCCTTCGACCGCGGTCTCGCAGCCTTCCTCAAGGACCTCAAGGACCGCGGCCTGCTCGAAACCACCCTGGTCGTCTGCGTGGGCGAATTCGGCCGGACTCCCTGGATCAACAAGGACGCAGGCCGAGACCACTGGCCCGATTGCTACTCGGTTGTGGCCGCCGGGGGAGGCATGAAGCCGGGCACGGTCTTCGGTGCCTCCAGCCGACACGCCTCCTACCCCACGCTCTACCCCGTCGGACCCTGGGACCTGGGCGCCACGATGTTTCACTGCCTGGGCATCCGGCCCGAACAGCACATCCAGAACCGACGCGGCCAGCCGATCCCGCTCTCGCCCGGTCGAGTCATCGACGGGCTGCTGGGATGACTCACCCCGCCCGCTGGCCAACCGGCCAGAGCACCACATTTCACAACCAGGCGACCCGCGTCCATGACCAGCTACCAGGACCTCGGACTGACCCCGATCATCAACGCCTCGGGTGCCGTCACACGGCTCGGCGGAGCCCCGATGCCCGACGAGGTGCTCGATGCCTTCCGCGAGGCCGCCCACGGATGGGTGCCGCTGGAACAGCTGCAGGCGGCCGCCGGGCGACGGATCGCCGAGTTGACCGGGACCGAGGCGGGACTGGTCACCGCCGGCTCGGCCGCGGCACTCACACTGGGCACCGCCGCCATCCTCTGCGGCTACAACCTCCGTCGCATCGAACAACTGCCGCACTGCGACGACTTTCCCTGCGAATTCATCATCGCCCGCGAACAACGCAGCGGGTACGACCACGCCGTCCGGGCCGCCGGAGCCCGCTTCGTCGAGGTCGGCTTCAACGAAATCGTCTCCAATGCCGGAGTCCGGCGGACCGAGGCCTGGGAGTACGAAGCGGCGTTTACCGAGAACACCGCCGGGGTCTTTTATGGCTACGGCCGTGACTCGCAGCCGCCGCTGGCCGAGGTCATCGAGCGGGCACACCGGCACGAACTGCCGGTGCTCGTCGACGCCGCCGGCGAAT
>CAUZJR010000412.1:0-5176 GCA_963580005.1 Planctomycetota bacterium | reverse complement strand
AGCCGAGGATGCGGCAGACGACGCCGAAGCCGAACCTGAAGCCGAGGATGCGGCAGACGACGCCGAAGCCGAACCTGAAGCCGAGGATGCGGCAGACGAGGCCAAGGACGACTGACGGCCGAGGACTCGTTCCCGACAACCGGCACAACTGCTACGGCCCTTCCGTCACGAGACGGAAGGGCCGTTACATTTGCGCCAATTACCCTCGTTACCTGACCGGAGAGGTTTGCGCACTCTGTTTAGTTTGAGGGCCAGTGCAGCAGACGCCGATAAGACTCCCCGGACAAACACGGACCGCTCCGCCAGTTCAAGCGGACGCCGGGTCACTACGCTTGGGCATCTGCTCTTCATTTTTTTTGCACAGAGGTATCATGCCGGCCACCGCACAGCGAACAACTCGAGTCCAGGCACCGTTGGAAATGTACCTGCGTGAAATCAACGAGACGGATCTGCTGAACGCTCAACAGGAACGCGAACTGGCGTATCGGATCGAGGAGGGGGACCTCGAGGCTCGAGACTGGATGGTGCGAGCCAACCTCAGGTTGGTGGTCAGCATCGCACGGGCCTACAACGGCCACGGCCTGCCGCTCTCGGACCTGATCGAAGAAGGCAATCTCGGCCTGCTGCGGGCCGTCGAGGGCTTCGACCCGACGATGGGCACCCGTTTCAGTACCTACGGCAGCTACTGGATCAAGCAGTCCATCAAGCGGGCACTGGTCAATTCGGCCAAGACGATCCGCATCCCCGCCTACATGGTTGAACTGCTCAGCAAGTGGCGACGTGCCACCGCGATGCTTCACGAGAAACTCGACCGCACCCCGACCCACGAAGAGGTGGCCGAGTTGCTTGAGCTGACTCCCAAGAAACTCGGAATCGTCCGCAAGGCCATCCAGCTCTACAACGCCACGCCCCACGGCGACGATGACGACGCGGGCTGCTCGATGGGAGAACTCGTCGTCGACGACCGTAGTAAGACGCCCGACGAGGAGATCATCGAAAGCGACAACCTGAAGCACGTCTATCGCATGCTCGAACGAATGGACCCCCGCGAGGCGGACATTCTCCGCATGAGATTCGGGCTCGACGGAGACGAGCCTCAAACACTCAAGGAAATCGGTATCGTGCTCGGGCTGACCCGCGAACGCGTCAGACAGATCGAAGCCGAAGCACTCCGGACACTCGCCGACGGACTCACAGCGGCCTGAGTCGTTCTGCACCGCCGCGGTAGCTCAGATCGAGCACCTCGACGGGGTGCACGACCCGCACACCGCGACCCAGTTCCCGAAGCGCCGCCTGCAGCTGCATCGAGCAGCCGGCATTGCCGGTGATCACCACCTCCGCTCCGGTGCTCTCGATGTGAGCCAGCTTGCGGGCCACCAACCCGTCGGCCATCTCGGGCTCGGTCAGGTTGTAACTCCCCGCCGCACCACAACAGACCTCCGACTCGGGCAACGGCACCAGCTCCAGGCCGGGGACCCGTGCGAGCAGTTCGCGTGGTGCATCGCGGACTTTCTGAGCGTGGACCAGGTGGCAGGCATCGTGGTAGGTCGCCCGCCACGGCACCTCACCAGGCGGATCACGCAGACCCAGTTCCGCCAGGAACTCAGAGATGTCCTTCACTCGACCGGCAAACCCCGCCAGGGATTCGATGACCGAGTCCTCCACCCCCGCGGTCTCCTCGCCCATGTGCCCGTAGTCCTTCAGCATCGACCCGCAGCCGGCGACATTGACGATCACCGCATCAAGATCATCGGGAAACGCCTCGACGTTCTGCCGGGCCATCGCCACGGCCGGATCGCTCGAACCGCTGTGATAGTGGATCGCTCCGCAGCATCCCTGCGCCCGTGGAACCACCACCTCGCAGCCGTTGGCCTGCAAGACCCTCGCCGTGGCGAGATTCGTCTCCGAGAACATCGCCTCGCCCACGCAGCCGCTGAACAGGCCCACCCGCGCCCGCCGCTGGCCCTCCGCCGGAAAGACCTCAGGCAAACGACCGCCACGTGGTCCCAATCGAGGCAGCAGGCGGTACATCCGACCCAGCGGACCAGGCAGCAGCCTCGGCAATCCGGTCCAGTCGAGAACTCGATCCAAACCGAGCCGTTGCATCAGCCGCGCGGGGGCCAAGGCCCACCTGAGCCGGCCGGGATAGGGAAACAGGCCGTAAAGCACCAGCCGCTGGAACCAACCGGTCCGCTCGGACTTCTGCATGTCGACCCGGAAGGGCTCGATCAAGCGGCCGTACTGCACTCCCGAAGGGCATGCCGTTTCGCAACTGCGACAATCCAGGCACAGGTCCAGGTGACGACGGACCTTGGACGTCAGTTCGACTCGACCGTCGACCACGCCTCGCATCAGGTAGATCCGACCCCGTGGCCCGTCGTTTTCGTTTCCGGTCTCGAGGTAGGTCGGGCAGGCCGCGGTGCACAGGCCGCAGTGCACGCAATCCAAAAATAGGCTGTAGTCGATCCCCGCACCCACACGCACGTCGCCCCCCGCACTCGAGCCCGTTTCGACTGCCGCTGTTCCCTCGCCCGCGCCCCCGGTGCCACTCATGACGCACCCTCCCCGGCAGCGGTCGCATGTCCCAGCGCCCCATCAACTCCTCGCCCCGGGCTCAACAGGCCCCCGGGATCGAATTCCCGCTTGACCGCCTCCATCAGAGACCAGTCGTCCCGTCGAGGCCCCCACATCTCCAGCCGCTCAACCCAGCTCGATTCGCAACGTTCAACAATCACCTGCCCGCCCCCTTCGGCAGCCAATTCACGCAGCGGACCGATCACCGACTCGGCGGTGGCCGCATCGAGCGTGTCGTCGGGCAGGTGCCCGTGGACCACTCCGCTGCCAGCGTGTGCCTGCACGGCCACGCCCGCGTCGATGGCGGCGACCACGAACTCCACCGTTCGCGACGGCCTGAGTGCCGCTCGGATCGTCACCGGGGACTCGACTCCCACCTGGTAATCGGTCAACGCCGACCAGACCTTCGCGGTCTGGTCATCGCGGGACCAGACCACGGCCCCGGCCCCGCCCTGACGCATCTCGCGGTCAATCACCTCCACCTGCCACTGCACCTCCGAGACACTTCCCTCGATTCCAATCCCCACCAGCAGCGGTCCGCTGGGCAGATCCTGCCGCGACTCGGCCGCCAGTTGTCGTCCCGCCTTGGGACCCAACAACTCGATCGCCACCGGTCGGGCCCGTGACGTGGCCAGGTCACCCAGCAGGTCCTGAACCATCTCGCCTCGGTCGAAACAGGCAAAGCCGATTGCCGAGGCTTCCGGCAGCGGCTTGAGTTTCAGGGTCACCTCGGTCACCACGGCCAGGGTTCCACCCGAACCGACCATCAACTTGCAGAGGTCATAGCCGGCGACATTCTTGACCACTCGTCCGCCCGCCTTGAAGCTGCGGCCATCGACCGTGACACAGCGAATCCCGATCACGTAGTCTCGTAGAGTCCCCAGCCCAAACCGACGCGGACCGGCGGCATCCGAGGCGATGGCTCCGCCGAGAGTCGCTCGGTGGGCCAGCGGGACATCAACGGGCAGCCGCTGGCCTTCGGGCTTGAGCTGGTTCTGCAACTCCGATACGCGACAACCCGCCTCGACCGTCACGGTCATGTCGCGGGCCGGATAGTCGATCACGCGATTCAGTCGCGAGGTCGTCAATTCGAGGCTCGCAGGATCCACGCCGAATCCGAATCCCATCGCCGTGCGGCCACCGACGGGGAACACCGGATGCCGGGGGCCGCTCGAGTTGGCCGCCAGCAATCGGGCCAGCTCCGTCGCCGTCGCCGGCACCAGTTCCTCGGGTACGCCCTCCGCCGATCTGGGTCCCTCGCTCACGATGCCGCCTGCTTCCCGGGATGCGATCGCTCGATATGCTCCATCCCGCACGCACCGGCCGTCGGCAGCACCTTGCCCGGACTGCAGGACGACCGGGGATTGAACGCCTTGCGGACTCCCGCCATCACCAACAGGTCATCCTCGGTGAACAGCCGGTTCATGAAACTGAGCTTCTCGACTCCGATGCCGTGCTCACCGGTCACGCTGCCACCCAACTCGATGCAACGGCCCAGGATCTCATCACTGGCCAGAAAGACGCGGGCCACCTGCTCCTCGTCACGCTCATCAAACAGCAGGATCGGATGAATGTTGCCATCGCCGGCGTGAAATACGTTCACGATGCGGATCCCATGCCGCTTGCCCGACTCGATGATGAACTCGAGGATCTCGGGCAACTTGGTTCGAGGCACCACGCCATCCTGGGTGCAGTAACTGGGGCTCAGGCGGCCGATCGCCCCGAAGGCCTGCTTGCGGCACTTCCAGAGCAAAGCCCGCTGCTCCTCGGATTCGGCTCGCCTGACCTCCCGAGCACCCTGCTCGTTGCACAGCCCAATAATCCGCTCGGCCTCGGCATCCACGGCCACCTCGAGGCCGTCGACTTCGATCAGCACCACCGCGGCGGCATCCAGGGGAAAGCCGAACCCGTAAGCCGCCTCGACCGCCTCCACGATTCCCTGGTCCATCATTTCCAGGGCCGCGGGCACGATCCCCGCGGCGATGATCCCACTGATCGCCTGGGTGGCGTCCGAAACTGTCTCGAAGATACCCAGCAGAGTCCTGTAGGCGTCCGGGTCACGGGTCAGGCGGACGGTCACCTGGGTGCAAATGCCAAAGGTGCCCTCGCTGCCGACAAACAGGCCGACCAGGTCGTAGCCGGCCAGGCCCTCGGTCGGCCCCCCCAGCTGCACCACCCGCCCATCGGGCATCACCACTTCCAGGCCCAGGACGTGGTTGACCGTGACTCCGTACTTCAGAGTGTGCGGGCCGCCCGAGTTGGTGGCGACGTTGCCTCCAATCGTGCAGGCCCCCTGGCTCGATGGGTCCGGAGCGTAGTGATAGCCGCTGCCGGCCAGGTGACGGGTCAGGTGCAAGTTGACCAGGCCCGGCTCAACCACCGCATAGCGATCCTGCAGGTTCACCTCCAGGATCCGCTTCATCCGCGTCAAGGCGATCATCACTCCACCGCCAACTGGAAGACACCCGCCGGCCAAGCTCGTTCCCGCACCGCGAGGCACGAAGGGGACGTCGAACTCGTTGCAGGCCTTGACGATCTCGGCCACCTCGGCCGTCGACGTGGGAAACAGCACCACGTCGGGTGCCTTCTTCTCGACCACGTA
>CAUZJR010000411.1:0-5180 GCA_963580005.1 Planctomycetota bacterium | reverse complement strand
GAGCAGGGTGTTGCCGGTGAGCCGATTGCGGTGCTGTTGGACAGGATCTGGGACGCCAGCCAGCAGCACGGAGACGGTCGAATCGAGGACGACAAGACGCTGCTGGTGCTGAGGATGGAACCGCGGCCTGTGGCCCGGGCCCCTCATCACAGCCGGCCCGATCGATCTTCGCGGAGCGACGCGGCCAGTTCGACGATCAATTCTCGCTGTAGTTGACGCGGCCCAGGGCGTCACGGCCGAGTGGATCGTCGAGGTATCGGACGCGGCAGCCTTCGCAGAGGTCAAACCGCATTCTCTGCGATCCCGTCTCTCCGGGTGCCTCAACCTGCCCGCTCTCGATCGCAGCCACTTCCTTGGTGACCAATTCGAGTTGATCGGAGTCGAAGTCGGCCTCGTGCAACTCGTCTGGGTCGAAGGCGGCGAAGACTTCGACCTTGACGACGAAGTGTTCGTCGCGAATCGAGTCTCCGCAGAGATCACACGAGTAGTGACGCATGGAGTGTTGCCGAGCGGCGTGGCGGGTACGACTCGATTGTATCCGCGGCCGCTCCGCAGGGGAAAGCCAGCGGCGCGGCTTTCCGTTGCGGTGTGGGGACCGCCGGGGCGGATCACTTGCCGGGCAAGCGGACGATGCCGTCCCAATCGGGGGGTGCGACGCGGTTGTGCTGGGTGATCAGCATGGTCAGAAAGTCCTGGGCCCGGTCCGAGGCGGGCATTGCGTGCAGGCAGTCGTAGGCGGATTCCCAGTCACCCTCGAGGAAGTGATCGACTCCCTGCTCGAAACGTTCGATGTGCTCATCGGTCAGTTCTGGCCACTGGTCCTGGGGTGGCAGCAGTTCGCTGATGGTGTGTGGGGTTTCGAAGCCGTAGGGCAGGACCCGTGCGAGTCGCCTGATCCGCGCCTCGTCGGTTCCCAGCGAGTCTCGCGTACGGTCGGCGGTGGCCTGGTCCATCAGGATCGGCACGTGGAGTTGTCTCGTCAGGCTTTCGAGTCGGCTGGCGAGGTTGACGACGGGGCCGAAGACGGTGACCTTGACCTGTTCGGCGGTGCCGATCTTCCCGGCGACGGCTCGTCCGTGTGCGAGTCCGATTCCGAGTGAGAATTCGGCGAGCGGGTGGTCGGGGTCCAAGGCGGCCTTCTGCAATTCGCTGCGGATGCCCAGGGCTGCACGGCAGGCGTCCTGCGTGGCGGTTGTGGCGGGGAAGGGCCAGCCCCAGAACCCCAATGCGGCGTCGCCCTGGAAGTCGCCGGTGACGCCGCCGTAGCGGTGGATCTGCGTGGTGATCACGCCCAGGATTCGGCTGACCCGGTCGAGCAAAGCGATCAGGTCGTCCGAGGAGGTCTCGGCGTGTCGCGAGAAGTCACGCAGGTCACAGAACATGACCGTCACATCGCATTCGCGAGGTTCCAGCAGCGAAGTGTCCGGATCGTCACCCAGCGCGGCCAGCACCGGGGGCGCGAAGAACTGGCGGAAGCTCGAGCGTTGCCGTTCGAGACGATTGACGCGACGGATGGCACCGACCACCTCGGCAATCAACTCGGTGTACTTCACATCCGATTCCAGCACCGGCCGCCCGCTCTGGGCCGACTCACCCGGCGCCCGGCCGGCGACATAGATCGCCCGGCGTTCTCCGGGCACGTCGCGGATCGGTGTGCAGTAGGCCCAGTTGAATTCTCCGACGACGGTGTACTGCGATTCGGCCTGTTCGGCATCCCAGGTGTGGAGGATACTCTGGGCCGGTTCGCCCATGGCGTCGCGGACCAGCCGGCTGCTGGGTCGGACCGGTCCGGCGGTTTCCTGTCGGCGATCCCAATGGAGGACCGAGATGGCCGGGGCGTCGGTGTCATCGGGCGTCAATTCGACGATCGCGACCGCGTCGGCGTGAGTGACGCCGGCCAGAACCAGGCCTGCGAGCCGAATGTGCAGGTCATCGTCGGAGCGGGCACCCCAGATCAATTCGGGCAGGCGGGTCAAGACCTCGAGCCGCTTGCCGGGGTCGCGGAAGGGAACCTGTTCCAGTTGCCCGGGCCCGAACCTCACCGTTTCGATGCCCTCGGGGTGATCCGAAGCGGAGTGCGAATCGGAGCCGTGTCCGAGGTGGAAACTGGTCTGCCCGACGACAAAGAAGTCGCCGGAGGCCAGTTCTGAACCGGTGACCGGCTCGCCCTGAACGAAGACAGGGTTTTGGCTTGCCGAAACGGTATCGATGCGGACGGTGTCGTTGTCGGAGGCGAGCAGCGTGAGGTGGTGGTTCGAGAGGTGGGGTTCCCAGGGGATCGACAGTCCGGCCTGGAGGCCGCGTCCGATCTCGAGCGGCTGGCCGGGTTGGAGCCTGACGACGGCTCGCTGTTCGGGAGCGGCTCCTATCGCGATCAACTCAAGCATGCGATCCCTCGCGGGGGGGTACCGAACCGCGGGAGGTGCGTGCTGTGTCGTGTGGGGTTGGCGGGTTGCCGGCTCCCAGGCGTCTCCGTTTCAGCGCGAGAAGGACAATTCCCCAGATCAGCATCAGCACCAGGCCGCTGGCGGTCAGGGCTCCCTGCCAGGTCTTCAGCACATTCCGTCTCATAGCGTCTATCGGTTGCAGGGCCCGGTCGCGGCGTTCCTGCACGACGGCGAACCAGCCGGACGTTCCGACGGGTGAGACGGCCGCCAGCCAGCGGCCTTTGAAGTCCAGGGAGTGTTGGGCGACGGGGTCGAGATAGTTATCGAGCTGCAGGGTCGGGAAGGGTGCCTTGCCGAGCCGAGTGTTCAGGGCGGAGCGGATCTGGGGATCGAGTGTCACGACGGGGCCACCGTGGACGTGATTCTGCAGCCAGGGGTGATCGAGCAGTCGGCCGTCGCGTGCGTCGAGAATTGCGATGGTACGAGCGACACTGGTGGTGGCCTGGGAGTCGAGACTGGGCTTGTATTCGGCGTAGGGTGCCGAGAGCACGCTACCCAGTTCCCGGGTGCCGGCCAGGATCGCGATCACGTGGCCGGCGCGGTCGAAGATGGGTACCGAGCGGGAGACGATGGCACGTTCGGTCGCCTTGCTCTGAAACGCGAGCGAGAGGTGGGGTGCCTGGATGGGTGCGAGGTCCTCGGGCAGTTCGTCCTGGGCGTATTCGCTTCCCCGGCCGTGGTAGTAGTCGCGGTGAGCCCACCGTTTGTCGAGCGTGGCGCTGTTGGTTGGGCCTCTCCATCTCTGGTATCCGTCGCGATCGACGACGAACCAGCTGGCATCGGGCAGTCGGCCGGCGCTGTCGCGTCGTTGGTTGGCCAGCAGTCGGGCTGCGTCGAGGTGTTCGTCGAGGGCGTCTCGACGGGACCAGTCTCGGGTTGCGGCCGAGTCGAGCAAGTCTCGCAGTCGTGGCGATTGGGCGACTTCGTTCAGTTCCTGGGTCCAGCTCTCGAGTTCTCTCTCAACACCGCGTGCCATGATCCGGGCCGAGACGGTATCGCTTTCGATGGCGCGGGTGATCAGGTTTTGCTGCGCGGTGGCGACGGCGTCGGTGGTGGCCGAGAGTCCAAAGAGGAACATGGCGAAGATCAGCACCAGGGGCAGGAGGCCTCCCAGGGCGATCAAGGGGCGGCGGGCCCGGTGCCGATCGCGGTCGTCGAAGGCATCGAGCAACGACTGTGCGTTGGGGAATCGGTCCTGGGGGTCCAGTTGCAGGCAGCGGTCCACGAGGTCTGCCAGTCGGCGGTCGACGCCGGGTTGGCGTCGATGATCGGGGAGCCGGGCGGTAGAAGAGACGATGCTGCGGTAGGTGGCCAGGCGGGCCGGCAGCGAGTCGGCTTCCGAGAGTGCACGTTCGGAGTTCGGCGAACGGTAGGGCGGGGCCCCGGTCAGCAGATGGTACAGCAGTGCGCCCAGGGCGTAGACGTCCCAGCGGGCATCGGGCAACGCGCCCAGGTCGGCCTGTTCGGGGGCCATGTAGTAGAGCGTGCCCAGGGCGGGGTCCTGTTCGTGCGAGAGGCGGGATTGTCCGAAGTCGCACAGCCTGGGCGAGAGGTCATCGTCGAGCAGCACGTTGCCGGGCTTGAGGTCGCAGTGCAGGATGCCTCGACCGTGAGCGTGCACCAGCCCCTGCACGACACCGCGAGCGATCCGCACCGCCTCTGTGGCCGGCAGGGCTCCGGAGGCGAGATGCCCGGCCAGGGATCCGTGTTCGAGGTATTCCATCACGTAGTACGGCGGGTCGCTCTCCCAGCCAACGGCCAGCAATCCGACGATGTGCCGTGAACTGTCCAGCGCGGCCAGTTTTTCGACTTCACGTGAGAGCAGTGTCCAGTCGAGTCGTCCGTGATGGCTGTAGATCTTGACGGCCACCAGCCGGCCGGTGTTCTCCTCTCGAGCCAGCCAGACCGACCCGAAGGCCCCGTCGCCCAGGCAGCGTTGGAAGGCGTAGCCGGGCAGCACCAGCGCGGGGTGCCGCGACTGTCGGCTGAGGGTCCGGGACTGGGCCGTGGATGGCTCGTCCTGGACCTCGGTGTCGTGTGATGGCTGTGGTGTGTCAGTCACCCTGGCAGTTGGCTCGCGCAAGAATGAGGCATTTGTATGAGGCGTCCCGCAGCGCTGCGGCCTCGTTCCATTGTGGGACCAGCACCTTGGTTGTGGCAACGCCGTTAGGGTGGTGAATCGGGCTGCTGCGGTGCGTTGTCGAGTGGGTGCGGGTCGGGTAAAATGGGTGGGATGACCGAGGGATTGGACGAGAGTGGGCGGTACAGGGAGGGCGCGGAATCGCTCGGCGAGACGCTCGCGTCGTCGGACGCCGGCCGGTCGCATGATCGGGCTGGCCTTGTGAGGACTCGCGCCCAACGACCCGTTGGGGAGGAGCAGAAGAGTGGCTGAAGGCGAGGAATTGGACGGCAACGAGCCGATCGAACCTGACAGCGGTGGCGTGATCGAATCGGGTGAGCAGATCACTCCGCACGACATCCAGGACGAGATGCGCGACAGCTACCTGACCTACGCCATGAGCGTGATCATCAGCCGTGCGCTGCCCGATGCCCGCGATGGTCTCAAGCCGTCGCAACGGCGGATCCTGGTCGCGATGAACGACCTAAGGCTGGGTCCCAACTCGTCGCGGGTCAAGTGCGCCAAGATCTCGGGCGACACCAGCGGCAACTATCACCCTCACGGCGACGGCTCGATCTATCCCACCCTGGTCCGCATGGGCCAGAACTGGATCA
>CAUZJR010000410.1:0-5190 GCA_963580005.1 Planctomycetota bacterium | reverse complement strand
AAGACAACTCCGAGTGGCTGCCCCTGTCACCAGCAGGCAGGGTCTGGGTTTCGGAAATGATCGCTGGCCAGAACCGGTCGACGATCGTGGTCAGCCCGATCGCGAGACTGTCGTTGCCGAGATCGAACGGTCGCTGGTGGCCATCACCGGCACCACCGGCGTCTTCGAGCTACGCCTCTTGGGCTGTGACGGTGGTCCGAGAGGGCTCATGACGGCCTCGGGCGTCTTCGGCGACGCCCGGCTCGCGGCGGTGGAAGCCATCGACGCTGACGACGCCTGGCATCCCGCTGGGACGTACATCACCCTCAACCCGGTTGACCCGAGCCTCGCGGCTGGAGACCTCAACCACTTCGTTGAGCAACCGAAAGAGACGACCGCCGACCAGGACATTATTCGCCGTCATCGTCTGCTCTTGGACTTCGACCCGAAACGCCCATCGGGTGTATCGAGCACGGACGATGAACTCGCGGCCGCCGGTGCGGTCGCTGACGCCACACAGCTTTGGCTTGGTGCAGACTTCGACTGGCCGGATCCGATCCAGGGGATGTCCGGCAACGGCGTCCACTTGGTGTACGCGATCGACCTCGCCAACGACGAGGAGTCGCACGAGGTCGTCCGCCGAACCCTCTCGGCCATCGCGGACCACCAGTCAACGGATCATGTCGATGTCGACACTAAGGTCCACAACGCGGCTCGAATAACCAAGCTCTTCGGAACGGTTGCGAGGAAGGGCACCTTCACCACCGACCGTCCATGGCGAAGGGCCCGGCTGCTCCGGGTCCCGTCGCAGCTTGGCGTCATTTCGAACGCAGAGCTTCAAGCAGTCGCGGACCGGTGCCGTGAACCGGCACGGTCATGTCGCCGACCTCCGGCAGCGGCGTGCAGGTTGCGGGTCTCCCGTGGGGTGGGCTTTCGCATTCGGCTACTCCACGGGATTTCAAATGACACGCGAACCTTTCTGAGCGGCCGTTACGCTGATGGCCCACTCTGGAATCAAAAGCTGTTCCGGGCCGCGTGTGACTTGGCCGGATGCGGATACGACTCGAATCACGCGACCGAACTACTGCTCGCCGGTGCAAGGCCTTCGAGCCCTAAGGAGCAGCAGGAGGCCGTAGCCACGATCAAATCTGCGTTCTCAAAACCGCGAACTCCGGCACGTCGCCCAAGAACTCGGCGGAGTGGAAGACAGCGACGGCGCGGTGGCCAGGGGCAGCGACAATGACAGCGAACACAGCAGATCAGAGCCCCGAGAACCACTCTCCGCAAACGCCGTGCGTTGATTTGACGGTCGAGCCGGTTCATGAGGATGGACGGGACCTGTTTCGAATCACAGCCAGGATTGGTGACGAGCCCTTCTCATCGGACCTGATGGACCCCGCCGATGATGACGGGCGTCGCCGCTTTCTCGCCGAGGTTCGGCAGCGCGCTGAAGACGCTCAGATCGCGTTTGACTACGCCGCCGCCGATGGCCAGCTTCAGCGCACGCTTCAAGAAGGCGGCGACTCGCACGACTCGGATGACGACCCTAGCCAACGGCTGAGTTCGGAGGACATTCTCGGGCCCTTCGGCATTCGGGTCCTCGGCATGCTGGAGGACCAGTCGATTCTCTGCTGGATGGAACACACGCGGAAGACATGGATCGTCAGGACCCCAGCACGCTGGCCGGTCAATGAAATGCTGCTGGCAATCGGTCCAACCGCTGAGACGTGGTTGGGCTGCGAAGACGACAGTGAGGACGACGATCGTGCCAACATGATCTCGCCTGCTGAGGTGCGTCGGGCCCTCGCCCTCGTCGCCTCGGAGGCTTCTCGGATCACTGCGATGAACCAGGTCGGCCAGGGAATCTGGCTCATGGACGATCGCCGTTTCCTGATCGTGAACGGTGCGCAGGCCTACCTCTACGATGGCCAAGAATTCGAACCGGTCGACCATCCCCGTGTCGGTCGCTGGATCATCGACTTCAACGCAGACGCCCGGTGGAACGATCAGCTAAGCGACCTCACGCCGCAGATGACCCCGCTGGTCACGACTACCGCCTTCGCCGAGCTGGTCGAGATCATCGATCAGTGGAACTGGAGCCACCCGTGGGACTCCAAGGTGGCGGCCTCACTCATCCTGGCCACCTTCATCCAGGCCACTTGGACCTGGCGGCCGCGGGTTGCTGTCACCGGTGCCAGTAACAGTGGCAAGACGACCTTTTGCCAGCGCGTTCTGGTACCAGTCCTGGGCGGCGCGACCGGCACGTTCGTGACGGCTTACGACAACGTCACGGAGGCTGGGCTGCGGCAGCGGATGGCCCATCACTCCAAGCCGGTCGTGCTGGACGAGTTCGAGAATAACGTCAGCCGCGACAAGATCTTGGAGTTGTTCAGGACGGCGAGCCGCGGCGGCACGGTCGGTCGCGGAACACAGGACCAGCGGGGGCGGGAGTTTCGCATCAACCACATCGGCTGGTTTATGTCGATCGAGTCCGGTGGCAGGTGGCAGCAGGACTCGAACCGCATTCTTCGGCTGGAAATGAACCCGCCGGAATCGCGATGCGAGCCCTATTCACCGACCGACGACCAGCTTGTTGCCCTGTGTGAGCGGCTGATGGCAGTGGCCTTAAATTCCGCACCGGCGGCGATCCCGCTGGCAGACCGGATCAAGTCGACGCGGGTGGACGGCATTGACCCGCGTGTCGTCGAGTCCTTCTCGGTCCCGGCGGCGATGTACGCTGTTGTTCGCCACGGTCGGGATGTTACCGACGAAGAAGCCCACGGGGTTCTGACGCAAATGCTCCGCGGTCGCGAGTCGCTACTCGACAGGACGGCGGCGAACGAAAGCCAGCTACTCCAAGATATCCTCACCAGCACGATCCGCGTCGATCTTCGCGATCAAGAGTCCAGCTTGAGAGGCGAGCAGACGGTCGCCCAACTTCTCCAGATCGCACAACTACAACCCCGCGATGGAACGAGCACAGACCAGGATGACAGCCCTCGCTTTGAAAGCCAGCGGTTCGATGTCGTTCGGACCCTCGACGCCTACGGCATCCGCCTGATACGCAGTTGCAATCTCCGATCCGTGCGGGACGACCATGATCGACTCTTCATCGCCCATGATCTGGTCTTGGATTCGCTACTTCGTAATACCCGGTGGCGGGACTCACGCATCGATCAACTGCTCAGACGGATTCCAGGCGCCGAGGCGAAACGGCAGCGGTGTGCTGGAACTCGACTTCCGGGAGTTCTGCTCCCATGGGGGCGAGGTGGTCTGCTAGATCTCGCAGACGTCGATCAGGGTGCACCGGAGGGACAGTCCAGTTGATCGTTGTCCCACGCTCGGCAGATACGGGACAGCGTGGGACAGAAAACGGGACAGCATAAGTCCGTGGAGGATAGAGGTTTGTCGCTGATTTCCAGTGTCTGTCCCACTGTCACATGAAAAAAGAGAATAGACAAAGCAGGAGAAACGCAAATCAGGCTCGTGTTGCCGGTCTTGTAGACCTTTCTATCTTCATCGGGACAGCCGGGACAGTGGGACAGCACGCAGCATGTGCTTGCGAAACCGCGACTTACGCTGTCCCACACCGATTGGACAATTGGCACCGTCGCGGGACGGAGACGATGTCGGTGGGACCGAATCACCAGCGGACCGCTAGCGGGCTGTGTTTCAGGGACTTTTGCCAGGGCGTATCAGAGGAACCCACTGGTGGTCGTTTTCGCCGCGATGGCGATGACGACCGGCAACCACCACGGCGACGATGGTGACGATGACCACGCCAATGGCCACGGCGTCGCCACTCGACGCGGTGGCGGCCACTCTGGAGAGGGGCGACGCGGTGGACTTGCCCACGCTGGCCAACTTCTCCATCGCGATGGCACCGACGACCGAGCCGTGCTCATTGCCATGGAACTGCAAGGTTACCCAGCCCACGCAGGGCACCTGACAACGGCTATCAAGACCTAGTTGACGCATACAAAAACGACTGTTTCTGGCGGACGCGCTCCTGCACAGCTGGCCCGTCAGATCAAACCCTACTGTCCTAAGTTCACGGAGAAACGACTGATGTCTGATACCGAACCGCAGTCTGACTCTGCAACCACGTCCGAGACCAAAACAACGGAGCTAACACGCGTCGACCACGAGGTCCCGGAGGACCAAGCCTGGGAGATTGAGCACCTACCCCCTCCTCTGAAAGAGGGCTGCGAGGAGCTTCAGCCAATCATCGACGAGACCGTGCAGACCGTTCTTCTGAACAAGTACCGAATTGGCGAAATCGTCTCCAAAGCCGGGGAGGAGATGGACAAGCACGCATCGAACATCCCAGGACGTCAGAAGTACAAAGTCAAGTTCGTTGAGTACATGGCCACCGCCCTACGTTTGAACAAGCGAACGCTCTCCGACTGTTTACGCCTAGTTCATATCTACGGTCGAGAAGAGTACCAAGAGCTGATTACGAACGCTCGGATGACCTGGGAGCACGTCCTTTGCCTGCTCAACGCGGGTGGCGAGCCACTGCGAATTGAAATGCAGCAGAAGATCGAGGAGGAGGGTTGGACAACGAATCAGGTGCGTGCGGAAGTCCGTGCCCGCGTCGGTAACCAACGGTCAGGGACCGGACGGCCCCCGGGAATACCTAAGAACCTCAATGAGGCGTTTTTCCGGCTCGATTCGTCAGCAGTGGGACTTACCCGCCGCATCGAAGACGCCTGCTTTTGCGACGAATTCGACATCACCGAGAAGCTCCTCGACACGCCGCTGGACGAAATCACCGAGCAGACGCTCGTGCAGGTCAACCAGAGCAAGGACAAGCTTCGGTCGGCTGAGGCGGCGACGCAGAGGGGCTTCGGCAAGCTCGAGGAGGCCGAGACGAGGATCGAGCGAATTCTGCAGCACCGCGAGGAAGAGGAGAATGAAGAGGATCGCGGTGATCAGGAGCAGTTGGGAGCATGAGCAGTCGACCGCGGGAACATACTCTTGATCATCACCGCGGCGGTGATGATCCCAACCGTCGTCCCACCCGGCGGCAGGGCGCGGATTGGACCAGCGTGGCAGCACCCCTGGGCGCGCTCAGAGCGTGCGAGAGCGCACGCACAGCGGCTGGACGACACATCGGTCGTGTCGTCACTGAGAGGCGCGTAGAGCACGTCCTGCGAGCTCAGGAACTGAATGGTCTCCATCAACGGAACCAAGATGCTGTGCCTCAGG
>CAUZJR010000409.1:0-5196 GCA_963580005.1 Planctomycetota bacterium | reverse complement strand
CACCTGGACGGTGCGTGCCTGGGCGATGGGACACGGGACGAATGTCGGCGAGGGCACTGCGAGCGTACTGACGACCAAGAACGTGCTGGTCCGATTGCAGGCTCCACGTTTCTTCACCGAGACGGATGAGGTGGTGGTCTCGGCCAACGTCCACAACTCTCTCGACGACGACAAGATGGCCGTCGTCCGCCTGGAGCTCGACGGAGGCACACTGGCGGCGATTGATCCGCTGGAGAAGAAGGTCCACCTGCCCGCGGGCGGTGAGGCTCGAGTTGATTGGCGGGTCAAGGTGACGGCTCCGGGCGAGGCCAGGGTCCGGATGGCGGCGTTGACCGACGTCGAAAGTGACGCGATGGAACTGACGTTCCCGGTCCACGTGCACGGGATGCAGAAGACCGTCTCGGGGACCGGTGTGCTGAGGGCCGACCGGCAATCGGCTGTTGTCGAGATGACCGTGCCGATGGCACGGCGGCCCGAGAGGTCTCGACTGGAAATCCGCTATTCGCCGACCCTCGCCGGGGCCATGGTCGACGCCCTGCCCTACCTGGTCGATTTCCAGTACGGGTGCACCGAACAGACACTCAACCGCTTCCTCCCCACCGTGATCACTCACAACCTGCTGAGACGCATGAAGATCGATCTCGATGCGGTCCGCAAGAAGCGGACGAATCTGAATGCTGGTGAACTGGGCGAGGGGGCAAAGCGGGCCAGGAAATGGAAGCGGTGGAAGCGGAACCCGGTGTTTGACAATTCCGAGGTATCTCGGCTGGTCAAGGAGGGGGTCAAGGCACTGGGCGACATGCAGCTCTCGGACGGCGGCTGGGGTTGGTTCTCCGGACGCGGTGAACTCTCGAGTGCTCACACCACGTCCACGGTCGTCCACGGACTCAGCATCGCTCGCGCCAATGACGTCAAGCTGCCGCCGGGGGTGTACGAGAAGGGAGTGGCGTGGTTGAAGAGGCACCAGGCGTTACAAGTCCGGAAGCTGAAGAATGCACTGACCAAGACCAAGCCCTTCAAGCTCCATGCCGACAATCTCGACGCACTCGTTTTCCGCGTGCTCGTCGAGGCCGATGTGCTCGATCGCTCGATGAGCGACTTCCTGTACCGCGACCGGACGCAGCTGAGCGTTTATGCCAAGGGACTGGTTGGGCTGGCCTACCAGTCCAGCGGCCAGCAGCAGCGGCTGGCAATGATCATCCGCAACATCGACCAGTTCCTGCAGCAGGATGACGAGAACCAGACCGCGTGGTTGCAGCTGCCCGAGTCGACTCACTGGTGGCGTTGGTACGGGAACGAGGTCGAAGCGAACGCGATCTACCTGAAGCTGCTGGCCCTGACCGATCCGAACGGCGTGCGGGCCTCGAGGCTGGTCAAGTATCTGCTCAACAACCGCCGTCACGCGACGTACTGGAACAGCACTCGGGACACGGCGTTGTGTATCGAGTCGTTGGCCGAGTACCTGGATCGCAGTGGTGAGTCGACTCCGGACGTGACGATCGACGTGTTGATCGACGGCAAGCTGGCCAAGTCGGTGAAGGTGAATTCGGAGAACCTGTTCAGCTTCGACAACGCGATGGTGCTCGAGGGTGCCGACGTTGCCGGCGGAAAGCACACGATCGAGATACGTCGCCGGGGCCGAGGGCCGGTTTACTTCAACACCTGGCTGTCGTATTTCACGACCGAGGACTTCATCGGCAGCGCGGGGCTGGAGATCAAGGTGCAGCGGACGTACTACCGGCTGGTGCAGCGGAAGGACGCCGCGGCCAATGTGGCCGGTGGTCGTGGCCAGGCGTTGAAACAGTCGAAGCTGGTTTATGACCGCCAGAGAGTGGATCATCTGGGCCAGTTGACCAGCGGGGACCTGGTTGAGATCGAGTTGGAGATCGAGAGCAAGAACGACTACGAGTACCTGGTTTTCGAGGATCCCAAGGGGGCGGGGTTCGAGCCGGTGGATCGGCAGAGCGGGTACACGGGCGGTTATCCGAGGGTGTATCGCCAGTTGCGGGACGACCGGGTGGCGTTTTTCTTCAGGACACTGAATCGCGGTCGTCACAGCGTGTCGTACCGGGTCCGCGCCGAGATCCCCGGCAAGTTCAGTGCTCTGCCGACTCGAGGCAGTGCGATGTACGCACCGGAGTTGAAGGCGAACTCGGACGAGATCCGCCTGGGAATCGTCGACCGGCAGTAGCCCCAGGGACTGGCTGCAGAGCTGCCCCTGACGGGGGGGCTACGCAGCCAGTCCCCGTGTCACATCGGCCAGGCCCAGGGGACCATCAGCACGATCACCACCCACACGATCACGCTCAACAGGCCTCCGAATCTCAGGTAATCGGCAAACCGATACCCTCCGGGCCCATAGACCATCAGGTTGGTCTGGTATCCGATGGGTGAGGCGAGTCCCGAGGCGGCGGCCAGTGCGACTGCGATGACGAACGGCAATGCGCTGGTTCCGACCGCATCAGCGGTCGCCGTGGCGATCGGAAACACGAGCACGGCGGCGGCCTTGGCGGTGATGATGTTGGTCAGAACCAGTGTCAGCCCAGCCACCAACCCCAGCATGACCTGGGGGTGAGTGACAATGGTCTCGCCGGCCAGGCCAAACGCCGCGTCGGCCATCTCGAACAGCACATGGGCCACCCGATCGGCCGCAAGGCTGACCCTCATCGCCTCACCGATCCCCAGTCCCGCTCCGATCCCCAGCACCACGCTCCAGTCGATCGCCCCTCGGGCTTCCGGTCCCTTCAGGCAGCCGCTGGCCAGCATCACGAACGACGCGACCAGTGCCGCTTCGAGCATCCCGGTCCATTCGAGTGCCACCACCGCGACCATCGCCACCACCACCGATCGAGCCACCCAGGCCAGGTGATGTCGAGGCGGGGTGAAGTCGTCGACGGCGCTGACGAGGTAGAAGTGGCTGCTGTTGCGTTGTCGTTCGAGGAAACTGGGGTGAGCTTCCAGCAGCAGCGTGTCGCCTGGTAGCAGCCGGATGTCGCCGATCTTGCCCTCGATCCTCGCACCGTGCCGTGCCACGGCGATCACCGCCGCGGCGTAACGGCTGCGGAACCTGCCTCCTCGAATCGTCCGATGGACCAGGGGGCATCGTTCCGAGACCACCGCTTCGACCAAGCGACGTTGTGAGCGAGGTCCATCGAGTTGAAACACCTGGTCGGTGGCCGGTTCGAGGCCGTTGATTTTCTGCAGGTCGACGACCGATTCCACGATTCCCACAAACACCAGCCGGTCCTCGGCCTCGAGCACGTCGCCCGATGCCACCGCCGGCAACACTCGGCCCGCCCGGTCGATCTCGACCAGGTACATCCCCGGCAGGTGTCTGAGCCCCGCTGCTTCGATCGACTTCCCGACGAGTGGGCTTCCCTCGGTGACCAGCATTTCGACGGTGTACTTGCGTGGATCCGACGCGGTGTCGATCGCCGGACGCCGGTCGGGCAACCACCACTTGGAGACTGTCACGATGTAGACCAGTCCGATCACGGCGATCGGCACGCCCACCCAGGCGATCTCGAACATGCCCAGGCCGTTTCCTGCTCCCCGCAGATCGGCTCGTTCCGAATCGATCATCAGGCCGTTGACGATCAGCGTGGTGCTGGTACCGACCAGAGTGCACAGTCCTCCCAGGATCGCCGCGTAGCTCAAGGGCAGCAGCAGTCGGGACACGGCGACCTGGTGCTTGCGGGCCCAGTCGCCGACCAGCGGCATCGCCATGGCCACGACGGGAGTGTTGTTCAGGAAGGCGCTGGCCAGCGAGACCGGCAGCATCATGCGGGCCTGGACCAGTCGCAGGTTTCCCGGCCGTCCCAGCAACGACCGGCCCAGCATCCCCAGTCCGCCCGTCTGCCTCAGACCCTCGGCGACCACGAACAGTACGGCCACCGTCACCAGGCCCTCGTTGGCGAACCCCGCCAGGGCCAGCGACGTCTCGGGGAACACGCCGAGCACGATCAGCAGGACCAGCCCACCGGCCAGGATCAGGTCGGGTGCGGACTTGAGTACTGCCAGGGCCACGATGACGCCGGCGACGACCAGCAACGTCACACTCGACGGGTCAATGACCATGGCCCGGGTCTCGAGACGTGTCGGAGGCCATTACCGCTTTCAGGACCTGTTCGTGGAGCGGTCCGTTGCTGACCACCACGCCGGTGTTTTTCGAGAGTGTCCGGCCGCAGGAGAAGTCGAGGGGTTGACCGAGAGTGTCACTGACGGTGCCACCCGACTCAGTCACAACAAGCGACCCCGCCGCGTGGTCCCAGATCTTCTCGACGTAATCGGAATCGACGGGCAGTTTGAGGTAGATCTCGGCACCGGAATCGGCCACCGTCGCGTACTTGGCCTGGCTGTCCAACTTCACCGAATCGGTCTCGAGGCCGAGTGCCTGGGCGATCCTCTTCGAGCGATCGTGAGAGCTGTGAGCGCTTTCGACCGATTCGCACAGGCGGGCTTGTGTGACGTCGTTGCAATCGCTGGCGACGACCGGTCGTGAGTCAGCGGGGTCCGATGCTGGTGCCACCCGAGCACCTGAGCCTCGAATCGCGGAGAAAACCAGGCCGCCGTCTTCGGGGGAGCCCAGTCCCGGGCATCCGAGTACGGCCACCTCGACCTGTCCATCGACGATGAGTGCCAAAGCGACGGCGTACTGGTCGCCTCTGAGGAACCCCTTGGTGCCGTCGATGGGATCGAGTGTCCAGAATCGGTCGCACGGATCGGCGGCACCCTTGTCGATCCAGTCACAGATTGTCTCGGGGTCGGCGTCGACGCCTCGAGCGGACAGTTGTCGGGCGATGCGGTCGAGGAATTCGGCCTGCTCGGGTTGTCGCAACGTGAGGGCATCTTCTTCGCCGACCACGGGGTCGTCGGGAAGAGCAGTAGCGAGTGAGCGGCAGATGAGTGCCTGGCTACCGAGGTCAGCGATCGTGACCGGGCTGCGGTCATGTTTTTCGAGCACGCCGGGGTCGATGCCGTCCTGAACGGCTCGACAGAGCCCGATGGCTTCATGGACGGCTGTCTGGGCGGCGTGGAGTTCGTTTTCCATGGCGCGCGGAGTATAGGCAGCTGTGTCGGATTGAGGAAGAGGCCAGGGACTGGCTGCGCAGCCCCGTCAGGGGCGGAGGTGCCTGTCCCGATCCTGATTTCCTGTCCCGGTTATTTGTCCCGATTATTTGTGCAGAGGGAGTCGAA
>CAUZJR010000408.1:0-5206 GCA_963580005.1 Planctomycetota bacterium | reverse complement strand
AACCGGTCGTTGCCGCTGCCTCCGCGGAGTCGATCGTTGCCGTCCTGTCCTTCGAGCACGTCGTCTCCGAAGCTGCCATCGAGCCGGTCGTTGCCCAGCCCGCCTCGCAGCAGGTCGTTGCCGAATCCGCCGTGGAGGTAGTCGTTGCCGGATCCTCCCTCGAGCCGATCTCGGCCGCTGTTGCCCGAGAGCACATCGTTGCCGGCACCACCCCAGAGCAGGTCGTTGCCGAATCCTCCGGTGACGTAGTCGTTGCCGGCTCCGGCGATCAGCCAGTCGTTGCCGAAGCTGCCAAAGAGCCGGTCGTTGCCGTCGCCACCCAGTAGCCAGTCGTTGCCCGAATGGCCTCTCATGGTGTCATCACCGTCACCACCGAAGATCATGTCCGAGCCGGCGTTGCCGTTGAGGGCATCGGAGCCGTCTCCGCCAAAGACCAGGTCGTGGCCGGCTCCGCCTGAGACCACGTCGTTGCCGTCCTCGCCGTAGAGCCGGTCGTTGCCCGAACCGCTCTCGATCACATCATCGCCCTCGCCGCCGTGGACCAGCACGTTGGCGGTGACAGCCGCGTCGATCTGGACCACGTCATCGCCGACGCTCGAGTCGATCACGATCCGGCCCTCGGTGTCGACTCCCTGCGTGATCGTGTAGCTCTCGCTGCGGATCAGGCTGGTCATGCCGCTGTCGAGATAGGCGTCGATCTGGACCTGGGTCACTCCTCCGCCCAGGTCCGTCAGGGTGATCTGGTCGTGGGCACCGGTGCCGGTGACGTAGGCGAAGTCGGGTACCCCGTCGCGGTCGCTGTCTCTCAGTCCGATGTCGGGATCCGAGGCGAGGATCTCGTAGTTGTTGACCATCGACGCGCTGCCGTTGAGTTGCACGTCGAAGCGGGTGACGATGTTGTTTGTCTCGCGTGTCACCGACCCCTTGCGGATCGTGTCACCACTGGAGATCAGTTGTTCCCCGGCGGTGTTGCCCCTGGTGTGGTAGAGCCCGAAGGTGTGCATCGCCTCGTGCACGAGCGTGTAGGCCACCCGATGCGCCAGGTTCTCGTTGAATTCGTCGGTCCCGGCGGTGCCGCTGGTGGCCGAGACGATCTTGTCGGTGAACGTCAGGGTCGCCTCGTCGTGGTTGTTGCCGGTCGCGGAAAACAGGTCCTCGCCGGCGGCGATTCCGAACAGGCCCGTTGCGCTGCCGACCAGTCCTCCGGCGGAGGTGATGGCCGGGGAGGAGATTTCCATCACGAAGTTGTAGGCGTCGTGTTCACCGAAACCGTCAAACCCGGCCATCCCCGTATCGTTGTTCTGCAGGGTGTTGACGACGTCCAGGAAGCTCGAGGATCCGATTCCGACCACCTCGAAGTCGAACGCGTTGAGTTCGCGTTGCACGATCGGCAGCACGGCGTTCTGCAGCGCCAATGCGTCGCTGCTGTTGATCACCGAGTCGCCGTTGAAGTCGTACTGCATGGGATTGAAGTCGAGTTGATCGGAGTTCCCGAGTCCTCCATATCCCTGGAGGTCCGACCCGGTGCCAAAGCCGTTGGTGCCGGCTCCGTCGAGGTCGCGGAAGTCCTCGACGGTGGTCGAGATTCCTGCGGCCGGCAGCGCGGTGCCGAAGTCGACATAGAACATCGTGGTCAGCAGGGTGCGCGACTCGAGCGATTCGGCCGACACAACTCCTCGCCGGGCCTTACGCGGTCGGAGGGCAGGGCGGGGGCGGGCCGAAGAGAGCAGACGAGCGATCCGGTGGGTCCAGTTGGTAAAACGCATGATGGGCTCCTCGAATTGAGACCTGTGAACAGCGAATGTGTGTGTCGCTGTTCTTCGAGGAACGCCCGCGTCAGGGTTGTGACGCGAGTTCTGGAGCAATCCCGATCTTTTTCAGAATCCGTTGGGCTTCGGCGGCCGGATTGAGGGTCCCGACGAAGTTCGTGCCGGGACGAGGACCGGCGAGGGCCTGGCAGCGGGCCAGCACTCTGAGAGTCGAGAGCGTATCGGCGTGCGAGTTGCCTCGTTGCTGAACCTGGGCCTTCCAGGTCGCCCGCAACTCGACCCCGGCCTCGGCATACCGTCGTTGACGCACCAGTGAGCGGCCGAGGTTGCTGCGGGTCCTGAGAGTCTGTGGGTGATCGGGTCCGAGCACACGCCTGCGGATGGCCAGCACATCGCGGTTGATCGTCTCGGCCTGCTTGGCACGTCCCTGTCTCATGTGCGTGTTGGCGAGGTTGTGGCGTGTGTTGAGCGTGCGGGGGTGTTCGGGTCCAAAGGTCCGCCGCTTGATCTCCAGTGTCTGTTCGTACAGCGCCTGCGATTCGGCGTGCTGTTTCATCAGGCCCAGCATCTGGGCGTGGTTGTGCATGGCCGAGAGTGTATCGGGGTGGGTGTCTCCGAGTGTGCGTTGTCGGGCCGCGAGGGTCTGCTGGCTGAGCTCGAGAGCTTCATCGAATCGCTTGAGTCCCTTGAGGCACAGGACGAGGTTGTTGAAGGCCTTGAGCGTGCGGACATGTTCGGGGCCATCGAGGACGATTCGATCGGCCAGCACTCGCTCACAATGCTCAAGTGCCTGTTCGTATCGGCACAGTCTCAGCAGGCACAGGCCGAGGTTGTGCCGAGCCATCAAGACCAGTTGGTCCTTGGCCCGGCAATCGTCTCGTAGTCCGACGTAGGCCTGGTGATGGAGTTCCAGGGCCTGCGAGTATCGACCGCGATGGGCCAGCGCGGTGGCCAGCTGGGACATGACGGCGAGCGTATCCCGGTGATCGTTGCCGAGCAGTTTCTGCCGGTGCTTGAGCGCCTGTTGCAGTTGTTCGATCGCCTGGCGGTGCAGTCCGAGTGCGTCGTAGCTCTCGCCGAGCGACAACTGGATCGATGCGGCGGTGGCCGGTTGATCGGCGAAGGTGGTTTCCACTCGAGCGGCGGCGTGGTCGAGGATCGAGCGTGCCGAGAGCGGCCGTCCGCGTCGCCGATCGGGTCTCAGGTCGCGGATAACTTCCGAGACCAGGAACCGGGTCAGCGCCAGGGCCTTCTGCGCGTCACGTTCGGATTGCAGCTTCAGCGACCTGGCCTGGGCCCGCACGGTCTGTTCACGCGTGAGCCCGATTTGTCGAGCCCGCCTGGCCACTTCCCTGGACGCCACCAGTTCCCGCGCCCGGATGGCCTGCCGGCGGAAGTGGTCTGCGGCCGCGATCGAACCGATGCTCAGGGCGACCAGCAGCAGTACGGCCAGGGAGGTCATGCCGGCCAGGGCGGGGTTGCGTCGGCACCAGCGAGCGGTCCGTTCGCCCCACCCGATCCGTCGGGCCCGGATCGGTTCTCCGGCCTGGAAACTCGCCAGGTCCTGGCTCAACGCGTGTGCCGTCTGGTATCGACGATTGGGATCGGGATCCAGCGCGCGGGCGATGATCGTTTCGAGGTCTCGCGAGATCGTGGGAACCAGGGTCCTCAGCGAGCGGGGTCGGCGGTCCCAGGGGCTGTCGTCGGTTTCGAACGCCGGTTGCTGTGCGATCAGCTCAAACAGTGTGGCTCCCAGGCTGTACACGTCGCTGCGGGCATCGGCCTCGCCCCGGAAACACTCCGGAGCCATGTACCGGTGCGTTCCCAGGATCGCTCCGGTGGCGGTCAGGTCTTCACCGTCCTGGTCGCGGGCCAGCCCGAAGTCGCTGAGCCAGACGGTGCCCTGTTGATCCAGCAGCAGGTTGCCCGGCTTGACGTCGCGGTGGATCACTCCCTGACGGTGAGCATAATCGAGTGCCTCGGCCGCCTGACGCCCGATGTCGGCGACCGCCTTCTGAGATTCGAGGTCCGTTCGCGCAGCCGACTCGGGGCCAGGCTGCTCGAGCTGGTCCAGCGAGATGCCGTCGATGAACTGCATGGCCAGGAAGTGGACGCCCAGCTCGTGGCCCTGGGAGAAGACCGGGACGATGTTCGAGTGGTGCAGGGCGGCCGCCGAACGGGCCTCGGCCGCGAATCGCTCGATCCGCTGCGAATCCATCCACTCACTGGCCGGCAGCAGTTTCAGCGCCACGCGGCGGTCGACCGAGATCTGGTGGGCCTCGTAGACGATCCCCATCCCACCCCGTCCGATCTCGCCGATGATCTCGAAGTCACCCAGGGGACCCGACGGGGGCACGAAGTTCTCGGCCGCGTCGGCGGCCAATTCGGCGCGGAGCGACCTCAGATGATCGCCCGGGGTGCCTGATTCCGAGCGGCGACGCAAACGGCCCGTGCGGCCCCAGTCCGAGAGCAGTGCTCGCCAGGTGGTCAGGTCGACGCCCGAGTCGTTTTCCGCCAGGTCACTCATCGTGGCTCCTGATGTTCCAGTTTCAGCAGCATGGCCCGGCGGGCACGCTGGTAAAGTTGTCGGGTCGCCGCGGAACTGCGTTTCAGCCGCTCGGCAATCTCCTCGAACGGCATCTCCGAGACAATCCGCAGCAACAGGACCCGGCGGTACTCACTCGGCAAGGCCGCCACTGTCACGCGGATCCGCAGCTGCTGCTCCTTGCGGACCACTCGACCGCTGGGAGACGTCTGGTTGGCCGCGGGGTGATCGGCGACGTTGGGCCTGCTGTGCGAGTCGACCGAGGGAGACCGTCGGCCGACGGGGACCTCGCGCCTGAGATCGCGACCGGCCGCGGCCATGTGACGCCGCACAGATCCCAGGATGCGGTGAACCAGGATCTGCCGCAGCCAACACCACAACTCGCCTTCGCTGCGGCCACGGAAAGTCGAGAAGTCGCGGCAGGCATGCAGCAGGGTCTCCTGCACGATGTCCGAAGGACTCTGCCTGACACCCAATCGCGGAGAGATTCCCCGTTGGGCCAGTACCTCGAGTCGGTCGCGGTAGACGCCTAGCAAGGGACCCAGGCCGCATTCGCCATTCCGGACCGAATGCAGCAGGTCTGACCCAGACGCATGGCCCGCTTCATGCGCAGTCGTATTTTTCACAATGACTTCACAACAGCTGCACGTTGCGTGCCATTGCACGCCGAAGCGCCTGAGGCCGTGTTTTCGGCTGCGGGGCGGCCATGTGGCGAATGCCTGGCGTCGCAGCGGGCGTGGCGATTTGCAACAGCCCACCTCATCGGTGTTGCAAAGTACAACAGCCGGGCCACTTCGACCGATCAGCAGACCGGATCAGTCAGACCGGATCAGTCAGACCGGATCAGTCAGACCGGATCAGGCGACGCCGCTGTAGAGCACGTCCATGACGT
>CAUZJR010000407.1:0-5231 GCA_963580005.1 Planctomycetota bacterium | reverse complement strand
GTGGAGACCGGGGTCCATTTTCGTCGGCTTGGAAGTTGATCGTAATGCGGCTCTTGAGTCCCTGCAGGTCCAGCCGCTTCGCGTGCGGGTCGTACCAGGCCAGCACGATGCGATCCGTCGGCAGCTTCTCATCCAGCAGCAGTGTTTCTCCGGTCCTCGAGTCGAGCAACTCGACCAGCATTCTCTGGCGGCCCCCTCGGCCCCGGTCTCGAGTCCGCCCCAGCAGGACCACAGCCGGCAGGTGGTCGTGCCGGAACCGGACCACGCTCCGCAAGGCCACGCCGCGTCGCCAGCGGAGCGTCCGGGTGCCGGCGTCGATGGCCAGCAATTGGCCGTGGACGTGAGTCACCGGCAGCAGCGTGTCGCCGACGAAGTAGACCGGGGTGGTCCCGGCCCTGGGAACCACGGCACCCTGGGCCGGCAGCATCGCCACGTAGTAGCAGTCGCGGTCGCGGAAGACCTTGATCGAGCTGATCCGCTGGTCGGTCTCGCCCAAAACCTTCAGCTCCAGTATGCGGGTGTCGTGGATGAGGTCGTGGACCTTGAGTCGTCCGGCGGCGTCGATCCAGGCCAGGTGGTGGTCGGGGGTCGCGTAGGGGAAGATCCGGTCCTTGAGCGGTTCGTCGATCACCGTGCGATCGTCTCGAGGGTCCCAGACACGCATCCGCTGCCGGCCCCCCTCTTCGACGGTGACATACATCAGGTGGCGACCGAAGGCACGTCGCCGGGTCCGCGACGTGATCGGCAATCGAGACTGCCTCAACTTCAGGCCGGTCAGCGTATCGTAGACATCGTGGCCGATGCGGTCCGAGTGGCTGACGACCAGGACCCGGTCGTCGCCGAAGAACCCGGATGCCGCGTCGGCGAAGCTGCCGCTGCCCGATTCCAGGTCGCCGCGTCGCCACAACAACTCGCCGTCGACCGGGCTGACCGCGATCAGGTGCTGTCGAGACTGGAAGGTGACGGCCAGCACTCCCGACGGGCCCACTCGGAGCATTTCCGGTCGCGATTTCAGAGGGGCATATGGCCGTTTCCACAACGGGCGGGTCTCGCTTCGCTGGAGCAGCGAGAGGCCGAGCATCGACGAATGAGATCCCAGGGGCAGCAGGTGGCCGCTGCGGGACTGGTGCCACCAGATGGGGTTGCTGAACTGAGTCGGCAGGTCGATGTGACCGGCCTCGACACCCACCTGCCGGTCCATCAGCGTGACGCGGCGGGTCGAGCCGGTGTAGGTCTCGAGCAGATCGAACGTCGAGCGTTCCGAGGTGCTGAATCGACGGCGGAACCGCTGGTAGGTTGCAGGCAAGTCCGAGGCAGCCGAGACCGAGGCGTCTCGAGTGATCTCGACACGACCCGGCCGCGGCGTCGGATGACGGTGCCGTTTCCAGGTCGCGATGGCGAGAGTGTCGTGCGGCTGCGACTCGACCCAGTCGCCACCGGTCACCGTGTCGATCCCGCTCACGTTGGCCAGCCGTCCGGTGGCCAATTCGTCGAGCAGCGGACCGCACTCCTCGTGCAGCCCGAGTCGATTCCAGAGCTCGACTAGGGCGATCGTCGCAGGCAGTCGCTGGCGAGGTCGGCCTCGCTGACGGACCGCCAGCAGCAGCAGTTCGGCCTGCTGGAACCGACCGGTGCCGATCAATCGCTTGGCGAGTGCAAGCCGGACCGGGTCCGCCAGCGGGCTGTCGGCGTGGCGACGGACGAAGGCCAGTTGCTGGTCGAGCGACTTCGAGCCGGCCACGCTGGAGGCTTGGCCCTGGAGTTTTTGCACGAGAGTGCGGTCGGCGGCCGCGTCGCGGCTTCGAGCCAATCGGAGAGACCTCCGCGACAAGGCCGTCACCCAACTGCGGCGCGTCAGCACGTGGATCCCGTCGCGGTCGGCGGTGATTTCGGTTGTCCTGGTGACATCGAGGTCCCCCGAGGGAGTCTCGAGCCGAGCCAGCTTCGAGGCGGACTCGAACGCCAGCAGCGGGTCGTTCTGCTCGAGGTACCAGCGGCCCTCTTCGACCAGCACGCGGGCCGAGTCCCTGGGCGTTTCGGCCAACTGGCCGAGACGCTGCAGCAACACGCCGGCCTGCGAGTTGGGCAGCGAGCGTGCCGAGTCGAGTTGCTGGAACAGCAGCTCCCTGAGCACCCGTCGACCTCGCCCTGCGACCGTGGGGTCGGGGCTGTCGACGACCGAATCGAGCAGTCGACGCGACCCGTCGTGCTGGCCCAGTGCCAGGGTCAACTCGGCCGCCTGCAGCCGCAACCGGTCGTTTTCGGGGTCGGCGGCGAGTTCGGCCTGGACCCGGGCCAGTTGTCGTTTGGCCTGCGGATAGGCGGTGATCCAGTCGGCGGTCAGCGAGAGGATCCAGTCACCGGCGACGACCAGGTTGCCCGGCCGGATCCTCGCCCGAGCCGGCAGGCCGACGGGGGTCGGGAGAGTTTCGGCGGCGTGGGACGGGGGCAGGCTGAGCCCGACTTCGCGGCCGGTGTCGATCTGCAGGCAGGTGATGCGGCCGGATTTCAGTGGGACCAGGTAGCGAGCCTCGCCCAGCCGTACGCCTCGTCCTGAGACCAGGCCCGGCCGCCTTTGCCATGAGACGTTTCCGGTGGCCAAATCGATGCCCTCGACCTGGTGCGGTCCCACAACCAGCAATGTCCGCCCGGTGGCCGCCGCCACGTACTCGAGACCCTCGCGGCCACGCGACCAGGCCGGACGACCTGTTTCCAGGTCAACACTGGCCAGCCGTTCGGAAAACGGCGAGAGAAGGACAACCTGGTTTCCGGTCACCAGCGGCAGGTTGGCCAGTCCCGAGTCACCTCGAGGAGGCCGAAGCAGGCCGGTGCGGCGACTGCGGGTGGGGGTATTCGAGTGGTCGGGGTTGCGGGCATCGTGAGCCCACAGCAGTGTGCCGTCGACCAGGTTGAGCGAAACGGTGATCCCGGTGCCGGTCGGACAGATGGCCAGCCCGGCGGCGGTCGACGGGAGGCAGGCCGCCGAATGACGCAGGGCGCCGCGGACGTCGCCCAGGCCGGCGTCGCCGTGAGCCAGCGGCTGAGTCCACAGCAGGCGGCCGCTTCCCGGTGACAGCGCGGCGAGGTCGATTTGTCGCCTCTGCTCCACCAGCACCAGCAGCATTCCTCCTGCTGGAGACGCCGCGCCCAGGACCGACAGCGGGTCGGCACCCCGAGCGGGAGCAGGTTCCGAGCCGGCCGGGTCACTCGACGGAAACGTCCAGGCCGGGCTGAGCGACGGTCTCGGCCCGAATCGGTCGCGGACCGACAGCGGGAGGGCCACAAGGCGGGATGGCCAGGAGAATTCAGGGGCGACCCGGCCGCGCACCGGTCTCCGGGATGCAGGAAGCTGTTCGGGTGTTCTGGACAACTCGACGGCGTAGATCCGCTGCCCGTCGCTGGTGATCATGCCGAAGCGGGGATTGCCGGTCAGGGCCATCGCAAATCGATCGGTTCCGCTGCGGAGAATCGGGACCAGGCGATCGAAGGCCCGGTGACGCATCTGCCAGGTGCAGGGAGTTGCGTAGTGCCAGAGCGTGGCGCCGGTGTCCAACGCGAGACCGCGAAGGCCTCGCTGGTCGCGGACAATCACCTGACGATCGACGACGATCGGGAACAGGGCCAGAGCTCCGGTCAGACGACCATCGGCCCACTGAGCTGTCGACCAGGGGATCAAGGGGGACGATTCGGTCGACTCAGAGAGCCGCGTGTGCCAGGCCTCGGCCAGCAGCGGGGCCGAAGCATCCACCGGTTGATCGCCGCGGGCCGAACCCAGTGGCAACGGCCAATCGGAACGAGGAACTCGGGTGAGTTCCTCGAGCGTGATGGGGCCGGGGTCGATGAGCGGGGGCCTCGGCAGGCCCGTGAGTCGGCTGGCGGCTGTGATCTTGGACCGGATGGCGACGGTAATGCGAGAGCGGTGGGCCGGTTCGGTGGCCATCATCCGCAGGGCTCGCCATGCGAGTTCGGAGTGGCCCTGGTCGAGCCAGGAGGTGGCCAACTGGTTGAGGGCATCAAAGCCGGCGTCGGTCAGGCGGAAGCGGCGAGCCACCTGCCGCAGAGCGACAATTCGTCGAGTCCCTTCGAGCGTCATCGCCTGTCGCAGCAGGGCCGCTGCTGATCTCTGGTAGAGTGCTCCGTAGCGGCGAGTCCCTGCCGAGGGATGTGTGCGGATCAGTTGCAGGGCGAGGCTGCGGGCGCTGGAGACGGTGTCGTTTTCGAGCAGGAACGAATCGGTGGGGCTGTCGAGAATGGCCTGCAGCAGCGGCAGGGCGGAGTTGGGGTCGTCGAGTCTTAATCTGTCGCGGGCCCCGGCGAGCTGCGTGCGGTGCGTTCTCTGCATGGGCAGGGAATCGAGCAGCCGCCTGGCCTGGCTGGCGGCGGGTGATTGCGCTGCGGCCGTGTTGTCGGCTGCGGCTGTTGCGATCAGCAGTCCAGCGAGGGCGCATAAAAAGAGCCCCGAATCCCCACGAGGGGATTCGGAGCCCGTTGAGAAATCCCGGCGATAACCTACTTTCGCACTGGTGGGCACTATCATCGGCCCCGACAGCTTAACGGTCGTGTTCGGAATGGGAACGCGTGTTTCCTGCCGGGTATAGTCACCGGAAAGCGGTTCGGACGCGGATCACCTGTCCACGCGGCGTGGACGTGCAACTGCATTTCCGAACCGAAACATCCGTGTTTCGACAAATCAGTAGTCTCCGAGTGGTCTTGTCAGAACTCGACGTGCGTGTCAAGTTCGCGTTTTTGTAGAGTTGGCACAGAGATCGTGATATCGGATTATCTGATCCGAGCCAGTGATCAATGTGGCCAAGCCGATCGTCCATTAGTACTGGTCAGCTGAGGCAGTTACCCGCCTTACACTTCCAGCCTATCAACCTGGTCGTCTCCCAGGGGACTCAAGCGAAACCTGATCTTGGGAAAGGCTTCGCGCTTAGATGCTTTCAGCGCTTATCCGTGCCGGACTTAGCTACCCTGCCATGCCACGAGCGTGACAACAGGAACACCAGAGGTCCGTCCCTCCAAATCCTCTCGTACTAAAGAGAAAACCCCTCAAGTTTCGTACGCCCATAGCAGATAGGGACCGACCTGTCTCACGACGGTCTAAACCCAGCTCACGTACCACTTTAATCGGCGAACAGCCGAACCCTTGGGAGCTTCTTCACCCCCAGGATGTGATGAGCCGACATCGAGGTGCCAAACCACTTCGCCGCTATGGACGCTCGGAAGTG
>CAUZJR010000406.1:0-5236 GCA_963580005.1 Planctomycetota bacterium | reverse complement strand
ACGTAGATCGGTTTGAGCTTCGTGTTGGCCGGCTGCAGCCGGATGCGGTCCGGCTCGCGGTAGAACCGCTTCAGCGTGGCCGTTCCGTCCTCGAGCAACGCCACCACCGTGTCTCCCTCGCGACAGCAATCACTCTGACGCACCACCACCAGGTCTCCGTCGTCGATGTGGTCCTCGATCATCGAATCACCCTTCACCCGCAACACAAAGTGACCGTCGCGGTTGAACAGGGCATCAAAATCGATCCGCTCATCCTGCTCGATCGCCTCGATCGGACTCCCCGCCGCGATCACCCCCGCCAGGGGCAACCCGGCCCGAACCGGACTCCCCTCCCAATCGGCCTGCCCCGGCTCCTGTCCCACCATCCGGATCGAGCGGCTCTTCTTGGCGTCCCGTACGATCAGGCCGTGCCGCTCGAGCGTCTTCAGGTGACGGTGCACACTCGTGGGCGAACGGTCCCCCACGTGACGAACAATGTCGCGGACCGTCGGAGCATATCCGCGGACCTGCAACTCGACCCGGATGAACTCCAGGATCTGCTGCTGACGCTCCGAAAGGGGTCGCAACGGAGGATCTGCAAATCCGGATCCGGACGTACCGGACGCTTGATCCTCGTGAGGTTGGGGTTGCCTGCTGCGTTTTGAGTTCATGGCCCTGCCCATGTTTTGAGACGGGAGTGCTATTTCATCGTCTGTATACGAGTGTATACATGAGTGGACAGGTGTTTACAAGTGCTCTTTTTCAAAGAAATCTTCCCCGCTCAGCCCCGGTGAACCTGTCGCATGTCCGGCCGCTGATCTGCTATCGTGTCGGTTCCCGCCTCGCAACCGTCCTGCAGGACCGCCTGGATGAGCCGTCGCTCTCTCGCTCTTCGGCTGCTGCTGCTCACCGTGACGATGGCGTTCTGCACGCCGGTTGAGGCTGCCGATGAGCCGATCCCCGGCACGGTCGAATTCAACCGCGACATCCGCCCGATCCTCTCGAACCTCTGCTACCACTGCCACGGCCCCGACAAGACCAAGCGTCAGGCCAAGCTCCGGTTCGACACCCGCGACGGCCTCTTCGCCCGCCGCGACGATCACCACGTGGTGGTTCCCGGCAAGCCGGCAACCAGCGCCCTCTACCAGAGAATCACCTCACAGGACGCCGACGAGCGGATGCCCCCGGCCGATTCGGGCCTCACGCTCACACCCCGCCAGGCCCAACTGATCCAGAAGTGGATCGCCCAGGGAGCCTCCTGGCAGCCTCACTGGTCCTTCATCCCACCGACGCGGCCCCGTTTGCCAGCCGTGAGTCGTCCCGAGTGGCCTCGCAACGCGATCGATCACTTCATCCTGTCGCGTCTGGACCGTGAAGGCCTGGCTCCTTCCCCCGAGGCCGACCGGACCACGCTGCTGCGACGTCTGCACCTGGACCTCACCGGCCTGCCCCCCACCCCCCAACGGGTGCTGGCCTTCCTGGCCGACACCCCCCCGGCAGCCTACCAGCGAGAAGTCGACCGCCTGCTCGCCTCGCCCCGCACCGGCGAACATCTTGCCGTCGACTGGCTCGACGCGGCCCGATACGCCGACACCAGCGGGTATCAGAACGACGGGCCCCGCTCGATGTGGCGGTGGCGAGACTGGGTGCTGGGTGCCATCAACGACAACATGCCCTTTGACCGTTTCACCATCGAACAGCTCGCCGGAGACCTGCTGCCGGCACCCACGCTCGACCAACTGATCGCCACCGGGTTCAACCGCAACCATCGAGGCAACAGCGAGGGAGGGGTGATTCCCGAGGAGTTCCAGGTCGAGTATGTCGTCGACCGGGTCGACACCACCGCCACGGTCTGGCTGGGCCTGACCATGAAATGTGCTCGCTGTCACGAACACAAGTACGACCCGATCCCTCAGCAGGAGTTCTATGGGGTCTATGCCTACTTCAACAACATCCCGGAGAACGGCCGGGCCATCAAGGAGGGCAACTCGCCCCCCTACATCAAGGCGCCCACACCCGCCCAGCAGCAGCGTCAACAGGAACTCGCCACCGCACTCGCCCTCTCCCAACGAACCTCCCTCAAGCTCAAATCCCTGCTCGGCATGGCCCAGCGGACCTGGGAAGCCTCACCGGCGGCCCGACTGCCCGCCGGGACCGACTGGTCGCTCACCGACGGACTGCTGATCCATTTCCCGCTTGACGGCACCCTGACCAACACCGTCGACGCCAAACAGCCGGCGATGCCGCTGCCGGCCGAGGCCGACTACGCCGACGGGCAGGTCGGCAAGGCTGTCCGGCTCGGCAAGGGATCTCACCTGGCCACCGACAAGTCACTTGCCGGCTTCAATTACTACGACCAGCTGACCCTGGCCACCTGGTTCCAGGCCGACCGAGTCGACCACGGTACACTGATTTCCAAGATGACCGACGAGCCCCGCGCCAAGGGCTACTCGGTCGACCTCGCCGAGGGACACATCCGCATCAACCTGATCACCCGCTGGCTCGACGACTCGATCCGGGTCCGCTCGGCCCGGCCGATCTCCGCCGGCAAATGGCACCACGTGGCGGTCACCTACGACGGCAGCCGCCTAGCCTCCGGCATCAGGCTCTACCTCGACGGCCAACCCGCTCCGCTACTGGTCGATCACGACTTCATCAACCAGTCGTTTGACATCGACGAACCGGTCCGGATCGGTGCCGGCGGCGGCCCCGAGGGCTTCTTCTCCGGACTGCTCGACGACGTCCGCATCTACTCCCGTGACCTCTCGCCGATCGAGGTCGCGATCCTCGCCACACCCCAGACCATCCCGCAGCTGCTCAAGATCCCCCAAGCCAAGCGATCCCCCGCCCAGGCCGCCAAGCTCCGCAAATACTACATCGCGAAACACGCCATCCCGGTCCATCGCGACTCGGTTGCCCGGCACGTGGCACTGACCCGCCAGGTCCGAGCCTTCCAGGCGGCATTGCCCACCGTGATGGTCATGCAGGAACTCCCCCAGCCACGCAAGACGCACCTCCTGCTGCGTGGCCAATATGATCGTCCCGGCGCCCAGGTCCAGGCCGGAACTCCCGCCGCACTGCCCCGCTTTCCCCAGGGCAGTCCCGCCAATCGACTCGGATTCGCCCGCTGGCTGGTCAACAAACAGAACCCGCTCACCGCCCGGGTGATCACCAACCGGATCTGGCAGGGACTCTTGGGAGCCGGGCTGGTGAGGACCACCGAGGACTTCGGGTCCCAGGGTGAACTGCCCTCCCACCCCGAACTGCTCGACTGGCTTGCTACCGAGTTCCACCACAACAACTGGGACACCAAGGCGATCGTGCGACTGATCGTCACCAGCAGCACCTACCGCCAGGCCTCTGTAGTCGTCCCCGCATTGCTCGACCGCGACCCGGCCAACCGACTGCTCTCCCGAGCCCCCCGCTATCGGCTCTCCGCCGAGGTCATCCGCGACCAGGCCCTGTACTCCTCGGGGCTGCTCAACGAGCAGATCGGAGGCCCCTCGGTGCGGCCCTATCAGCCCGAGGGTCTCTGGAAAGAGATCGCCTCGACGACCGACTACGACCAGTCCACCGGAGGCGACCTCTACCGCCGCAGCCTCTACACCTATTCCAAGCGAACCGTCACCAACCCCACGATGCTCGCCTTCGACGCCAGCACTCGCGAAGCGTGCATCGTGAAACCCTCGCGGACCAACACCCCGCTGCAGGCGTTGACCCTTATGAACGACGTGACCTTCACCGAGGCGGCCCGTTGCCTGGCCGAACGCGTGCTGTCGCAGCCCGACTCCGATGACCTTGCCCGGCTCAGGCAGGCCTTCCTGCTGACCGTCTCACGCCCGCCCACCCCCGCTGAAACGGCCATCCTGCTGGCCAACCTCAAGCACCAGCGAGCCGCATTCGCCAGGCTGCCCCGTGCCGCCGCCCAACTGGCCGCCACCGGCGACACGCCCCGCCGCGAGGGACTCGGCGACGTCGACGTCGCCACCTGGACCACCCTGGCCAGCTTGCTACTCAATCTCGACGAAGCCATCAGCCGCGAGTAACTCATGGACGCCTCACCGGTGCTTCCCACCCCGCAACCCATCACCGAACACCTCGCCCTGGCCCGCCGCGCGTTCCTGGGACGCTCGGCCGCCGGACTGGCCGCGGTCTCGTCCTTGCTGGCCGAAGACGGACTCGCCGAGGATCCCGCCGCCGGCTCTGCGGCCATCCCGCCGCACTTTGCCGGCAAGGCCAAGCGGGTGATCTACCTGTTCCAATCCGGTGCCCCCTCGCAACTGGACCTCTTCGACCACAAGCCCGGCCTCGAAAAGCACCGCGACGCCGACCTGCCCGACTCGATCCGCAAGGGGCAACGCCTGACCGGGATGACTTCCAAGCAGGAACGCTTCCCGATCGCTCCCTCGAGCTTCGCGTTTGCGCGGCACGGAGAAAGTGGCCAGTCGCTCAGCGAGCTGCTGCCCGAAACCGCTCGCATCGCCGACCGGATCACCATCCTCAAGACCGTGCACACCGAGGCGATCAATCACGACCCGGCGATCACCTTCATCCAGACCGGAGCCCAACTGGCCGGACGACCCAGCTTCGGGTCCTGGCTCTCCTACGGACTGGGCAGTCTCAACGCCGATCTCCCCGCCTTCGTCGCCATGGTCTCAGGCTCGGGAGGACAACCGCTCTACGATCGACTCTGGGGCAGCGGATTTCTGCCCAGCAAGTTCCAGGGCGTCAAGTTTCGCTCGGTCGGAGACCCCGTGCTGTTCCTCTCGAACCCCGGCGGCCTCGACAACTCCATCCGCCGCCGCTTCCTCGACGACCTCGCACGGCTCAACCAGCTCAAGCTCGAGCAGCAGGGCGACCCCGAGATCAGCACCCGGATGGCTCAGTACGAACTCGCCTTCCGCATGCAGACCTCCGTTCCGGAACTCACCGACACGTCTTCTGAGCCCGACCACATCTTCAAGCTCTACGGCGAAGACTCACGCAAGGCAGGGACCTTTGCCTCAAACTGCCTGCTCGCACGCCGGCTGTGCGAGCGAGGTGTCCGTTTCGTGCAGTTGTTCCATCGAGGCTGGGATCAGCACGCCACGCTGCCCAAGAAGATCGCTGAACAGTGTGCCGCCACCGACCGGGCCAGTGCCGCCCTGGTGCTCGACCTCGCCCAACGCGGCCTGCTCAAGGACACGCTGGTGGTCTGGGGCGGAGAATTCGGCCGCACCGTCTACTGCCAGGGCCGGCTGACCAAGACCGACTACGG
>CAUZJR010000405.1:0-5245 GCA_963580005.1 Planctomycetota bacterium | reverse complement strand
ACGGGACTCTCGGCGAGTGGAATCTCACCCAGTGGGATCCAGGCGGTGCAGACGTTCGGGCTGCCGCGAGCGAAAAACGGGTGATCGTAATGGAGTCCGGTTGACCAGCCGACGCCTCGAGGCCGCAGCCACAGGTAATCCTGCGGCCGTGGCGACTCGCCGAAGATCGGCTGTAGGATCTCCCGCACCCGTCGACCGTGACTGACCTGCCGCAGCGCCGGTCCTTCACTGACGGAACGCCAGAAGGCGACCAGGTCGTCTGCCAGTTCGCGGCGATTGCTCTGGCCCGTTGAGATCCCCTCGATCGCCGGCGACTGGATTTCGCCAACATCGGCCAGTCGCGAAAACACTTCCTCGCGGGCGGCCAGCACGTCCAGGCTGTCCAGCACTCCCCGCAGGAACACGTAGCCATCGTCGAGGAACCGCTGCCGCAATTCATGAGGCTCGTTGACGTCCGTGCTGTCTCGGAACCCGCCGACGAGATCGCGTGGGACTCGAACACCGCCGACCTTGAAGTCGTCGTGTTCCAGGAATCGCAGGTCGTTGGCTGTCATCATGTTCCGCCGGCGGCCGCTGGAATACCGGTCCCGGCTGCTGATTATGCCGGATTGGTTCGGATTTGCACGACTCCCAACGACAACCCTACAATCGGCTCGTACCCGGTTACCGACTGGTCCTGAACGAGGAGCACTGGGATGTGGGCAAGATCGAGCGTTATTGTCCTGGCCATTTTCGCTCTGGTCGCGAGTGCGCGGCCGGGCACTGCCCAGGAGCGGGTTGCCAGGCTTCCGGAGGGCGACTTCAAGCGGTTGCAGGCGTTGATCAAGCCGCAGCCCGGAGAGAGTCCCTGGCGACGGGTTGCGTGGCTGACCAACATCACCGCAGCGCGTCGTCGTGCTGTGGCCGAGGACAAGCCGCTGATCATCTTCACTGCCGCCGACGGCAGTCCTCTCTGCCGCACCTGAGGTGCCTGCACATCGAACCGCGCTCGCTGGTTCACCGGGGCTCAGGTTGAGCCCTCCTACATCAACAAGCACTTCATCCCCGTCGCACTCGATACGTACTTCCGCGGCAATTCGCACGAAGTCGCGTTTTGCAGCAAGGTCAAGGCCGGCGGCAATCACCTCGTCGTGACCACCGCCAGCGGCCACACCCTGGGTGGCAAGGCCAGCCTGCGGATGCGCGAAAAAGAGCTTGCTGCTGTGGTCAAGGAGTTTCGAGGACTTCCCCGGTCCGATCGCAGACCGCAACTCGAGGATCCCGGCACGGCGACGCCACCAAAACGAGCGGTCCCCAAGCCTCCCCCCGGCGGCTTGATCGTGCGAGGATTCTGCACCTACCTCCGTCCTGACAAGAGCGGCAAGACGGTGCGTGCAAGGAGATTCTATTACAGGGAGAACCCGAACCGCTGGGCCGCCGAAACGCAAAGCGACATGCTCTGGCTCACCAGCGTCGAAGCGAAGTCACTCGTCCCGACCGATCCCCGGCGCGGCGACCGCAGCGAAGTTTCTCAGTCGATCCAGCGGAGGTTTTTCAGCACGATCGGCATCGACTACATGGAAGGCAGCGTGAACTCGCTGGTACCGCGGAAGACCTCGATGACCTTGACCATCCGCAGCGCAACACCCGACGCGATTTCCATGAGGCTGGACGGCTACGGCGTTTTGGGCAAGCCGCTCGGTGAGAAGAGCAGAAAACAGCCGCGAAGCCGGGGCTGCGAAGTCCGCGTCGTGGGGTATCTGAACTTCAACAGGCCGAAGCAGAGATTCGATCGATTCGACCTCGTCGGTGTCGGCGACGCCTGGGGTAACAAGATGAACTATGTCGGCCGCGAGGTCCGCGGCGACCGTTACCCATGGATGTACGGGATCGCGTGCGAATTGGTGAGGGGTGCTTCGCCCATCGAGCGGATTCCTCCGTACAACCTGCTGCACTACGGGTCGGCCGGGCCCTACTTTGGAGAATAAGTTCGCAGCGTAAACGATGCGTATCCGGTGCGGGCAGGTTGAATGGCCGTTGCCCTGTCGGCCGCGGGACTAATCAACGACCGGACCGACGAAGCAGTCTTCCGGGAGAATGCTGGTCGTCTCCAGGGCATGCTTGTAGTCGGGCAGGCCGACCGTTGTGACGACTCCCATCGCCGTGTAATGCGTCGACTCGCCGCTGGCACCACTCTTGTTGCCTCCACTGTGACCTCGGAGCCAGTCGGCGTCGATGATCTGTTGACCCTTCCAGGCACCACGGGTGGCGTTCAGATGCCCGAACCGGGCCAGGTCCGACGCGCTGATGACCACCCATCCCGGCCCGCTGCGGACCGTGTGCCCGTTGATCTCATACGGCGGATCGAGATAGGTGTAGCTGTCGGGGATCGTCGGGTAGAAGTCGGGCTGGTCCTTGACGTACTGGCCCGAGAGCCAGTCCCATCGCTCTGCGGGAATCCCGATCAGGTCAAAGAGCCGTTGCTGGAGCACGTCCTTCAGGTCGCGATCGAAGACATGAGTCAGGGCCTGGCCGAGTCGCCAGAACCCGATGCTGCTGTAGAGTCCCTGCGTGCCCGGCTCGGTGTGCGAATAGGAGTCGTAGAACGGGTCGCCTGACCAGTTCGCCCAATCGGGGACACCGTCCACGGCGTTGTGTTCTTCCAGGCCCGTCCGCATCTCCTTCCAGCGGCAGCCGATCTCGAATGGAAACCCGCCCCAATGCAGGCTCTCGGTGCGGCGGCCGATGAGGTGTCGCCACGTCAGGTTCTGGTGATGGCCCTGGTCGAGATGCTTGTGGCGGTGAGAGAGTTGACCCTCGCCGGTCCAACTGCGATTGATCGGTTCGTCGGGATCGAGCAGTCCGTCGGCCACCGCGAAACTCAACAGGGCCCACAGAAAGGCCTTGCCGGTCGAGGCGGTCTGGAATCGATAGTGCCGATCGCCCCAGGCGTGGACGAGGTAGCCGCCGCGAGTGAGTACCGCGCCAAACTGGTTGCCGCTGTGGTCCTCGCCCCCAAAACTGCCGCCCCGCACGTCGTGCCGCGACAGAAACGCGGCGAACTGCTCGGGGTCCAGCCCCGCCTCCTCGGGCGTGATCTGCACCCAGTCCTCGCCGGGGTAGGTGACCCAGTCGGGCAGGTCGATGGTCAACGAGGTGTCTCCGTGGTGAACTTGAGTCTCTTCAATGCTACCGTTCCGGTATCAGTTCCGGTATCAGTTCCGGTATCAGTTCCGGTGTCATGAACAAAGCGACCGCATCGGAGAACCTGGTCTTGTCGCCGATCATGTTCATCCGCGGTGCCGGACCTGACCCTCACCCCAACCTTGATCCAGATGAAATCTCAGGCATCCGGCGGCGTGTCAGCTGTTGATGATGTTCACGTAGCAGTGAACATGCGGCAGCACGCGGTAGTTCCAGATGAACCCCGGTCCTTCGAGTCGCCAGTAATTCCATCGCACCTGGTCGTCGGTGCTGCGGCGGTCCTTGTAGAAGGCGAGGTGAATCTGCTTCATGCCCCCGTTGGCCTCGACGATCTGCATCACCTCGCGGGCGTCTTCTTGGCGAAACGGCGAGAGCAGTGTTCGCATCACGCTGGCCACCAGCTTCTGCTGGTCGGCCTGCAGGGCCTGGTAGGCGATCCCGGGCACAGCGGTTCCCGGCTTGGGGAACTTGATGCCCTGTTCACGGTCGCCGGGGTTGCGGGCTGCGGTGGCGATCTTCCGCTGGGCCGGGTCCAGCGCGTCCCAGACCGCCTGGACCTGCCGGGTCTGATACAGGTAGACGTTGCGCTTGTTGTACCCGTTGACGCTGTGGCCATAGTAGATCGGTCCGCCGAACGCCGTGTCCGGCTCGGTGTTGCCGTCGCAGCGGAACGTCAGGTGATGGCCGCTGAAGACCCACGAGTACTTCTGGTCGTCGCCCGGCTCGCCGAAAAACGCGCACCCGGTCCGCTCGAACGAACCGCTGTTGTCCCACTTGCCGTATCGAGTGATCCTCTCCCAGGCGTCATCCCCCGAGAGCAGCGAGAACACGGTCCTCTGGACGAGTTCCTGCTGGGCGCTGGTGAGATGGGTATCGAGTCGCTTGCCGAGGATGGCGGAGTTGTACGTGCCCAGCCGCGACAGCTTGCCGTCTCGACGCTTGTGGTCTCGGGGCAGCACCAGCTTCTTCTTCTGGTCGTCCGAGAGCGAGGCATGCAATTCGCGAATCAGAGCCTCGGCCGGTCGAGCCGCACGTCGGGCGGCCGAAGCGGGGGTGACCAGCAGCCCCGCGGACGCGGCACCGACAACTGCGGTGCCGAGGAACTCTCGGCGAGTCTGGCGATGGGAACCGAAGGTGGGTACATCGAGCCCGTTGTCGCAATCGGGGCAGTAGAATTCGCTCTCGTAAAGCATGGTGTCGTCCTTGGTGAATGCCGGGCCGAAATCGGAATCCGCGATCAGCCTAGAACCCCACTCCGCAGTTGCCCACTCCGCAACGGCAGCTTGAGCCGCAGCCGCACTTGGGGCACTTGCACTTGGGGTGCGAGCAGTTGCACAGCGACTTGTTGTAGAAGACCGCGCCGTTGGTCAGGTACTTGCCCTGGAAGACCAGTTCCAGTGCCTGGCCCAGGAAATCCGTCTCGGGCTTCTCCTTTTCCCACTCGTCGTGGGCGTCGCCGGCATAGCGGAGCTTGCCCTGGGCGTCGAAGACGAACAGGTGCGGAGCCGGAGCCGACTGGACATTCAGCGCCGCCCTCAGCCGACCCTCGGCATCGTCAAACAGCCGCACCTTGCGGGCGTCGGTCTTCTTCCAGAACTTCACCAGCTCCTCGAACGAGTCCTTCTTGTTGCCGGTGACGGCGACAAAGTCGACCCGATCTCCGTAGGTCTCGATCGTCTTGGCCAACGCCGTGAAGTACTTCGGGTCGGCCTTGTAGTCCTTCTTGCGACCCGACGTCAGGTTGAGAAAGGCGATGGCCAACGGGCGGTCCTTCTGCTTGAGTGTCTCGAGCCTGACGGGCTTTCCGCTGGTGTCCTTCAACTCGAGATTCCCCGGCATCGGCTTGCCGAAGGGGAGTCCCGAGAAGCGGCGGCTGACCACGACCGACTTGGGCGGGAAACCGGCCTTCCGCAATTCGGAAAGCAGCTCATCGAGCCGCACCACGTCGTCGCCGTTGGCCTCGAAGGCCAACCACAGCTTCCTGGGCCCGTTGAATGTCGGCTTGGTGTGATAGTCGCGGAACGCTCCGCTCTTGACCCAACTGACCCGGGCCACGGCGGCC
>CAUZJR010000404.1:0-5250 GCA_963580005.1 Planctomycetota bacterium | reverse complement strand
TGGTCGAGCTGGTCCACGAGTTGGGGACCTCGGGAGTGCGGGAGTGACGGCCCACGATCCGGGAGGGCGTCCGCGACGCTGCCTGGTGGTTGGTGGGGGAGCCAGCGGTCTGGCTGCGGCCCTGTGGCTGTGCGATGCGGCCGAGGGTCTGCGCGAATCGGGGCGACCGATCGAGGTCGAATTGCTCGAGGCTTCGCAGCGGCTGGGGGGTGCGATCGAGACGGTTCGGGTGGGGGACTACCTGGTCGAGCGTGGTCCCGACATGTTCATCACCGACAAGCCTGCGGCCACCGATCTCTGCTGCAGCCTGGGACTCGAGAGCCGGCTCATCGCCACGGATCCTCAATTCGGCGGCTCGCTGGTCTTACGCAACGGGCGTCCGCTGCCGGTTCCCGAGGGTTTCGGCCTGCTGGGGACTCCGAAGATCCGGGCGGTGATGGGCTCCTCGATCTTCAGCTGGTCGGGCAAGCTGAGGATGGCGATGGAGCCATGTGTGAGTCGCCGGTCGGAGCAGGAAGAGGAAAGTGTGGCGGCGTTCGTACGGCGGCGGATGGGCCGCGAGGCATTGGAGCGGCTGGTGCAGCCACTGGTCGGGGGGATCTACACCGGTGATCCCGAGCGGCTGAGTCTCGAGGCGACTCTGCCGCGATTCGTCGAGATGGAGCGTGAACACGGCAGCCTGTGGCGGGGGTTGCGGTCGAGCGGAGGTGCGGGCCACGAGTCGACTCGGGGAGCACGCTACGGGCTGTTCGCTTCGCTTGAGGGCGGGCTGGGTGACCTGGTCGCCGGGGCGGCCGATTCCCTGGAATCGAGGTGTCGCATCCGGCTGAACACTCGAGTGAAGTCGATCGAGCGGATCTCATCGGGCGAGGAGTTTGGTGTCGAATTGGAATCGGGCGAGTCGACTCGTGCCGACGCGGTGGTCCTGGCGGTCCCCTGCCAGGTGGCGGCCGGTCTGAGTGCTGGTTTGTCGAGTGGACTTGCGACTCAACTGGGAGCAATCGAAACGGCTTCGAGCGTGGTGGTCATCAGCGGCCATCGTCTCGACCAGGTCGATCATGCTCTGGACGCCTACGGCCTGGTGGTGCCTCGCATCGAGGACCGTCGCGTGCTGGCGGTTTCGTTTGCCAGCCGCAAGCTGGCGGGTCGTGCGGCCGAGGGTCGCGTGTTGCTGCGGACGTTTCTTGGCGGTGTGTTGCAGCCGGAGTTATTGGATTGCGACGACCAGGAGTTGGGTGCGTTGGTCGGTGAGGAGTTGGAGTCGTTGTTGGGTGTTCGGGGCGAGCCCGAGATGCTTGAGGTCGTTCGTCACCAGGAGATGATGCCTCAATACACGCTGGGTCACCTGGAGCGGATCGCCGAGATCGAGCGTTTGTCGAGGGAAGTTTCGGGGCTGGCCCTGGCGGGCAATTTCTTCCGGGGGGTGGGGTTGCCCGACTGCATTTCCAGTGGCCAGGCGGCAGCCGAGCGGGTGCTGGAGGGCGTTTAGTCGGATCCCGATTTCTCGGCGGCGTGGATCAGTCGTCGGCAGTGGCTGGCCGAGGCGGCTGCGAGGCCCTCGATGTTGTAGCCTCCCTCGAGCACGCTGACGAGTCGGCCTTCGGCGTGGCGGTTGGCGACATCGACCAGCACGTCGGTGAGTTCGGCGAAGTCGTTGTCGGTGAGCCGGAAGTGACCGAGCGGGTCTCCGAGTCGCGAGTCGAAGCCGGCGGAGACGAGGACCAGTTCGGGTCGAAACGTGTCGGCGGCGGCCCTGAGTTCCTGGGCATAGGCTGGCAGGATCCTGGTGCGTCCGGTGCCTGCGGGGAACGGTCGGTTCAGCGTGGTGCCCAGCCCCTTACCGGTCCCGGTCTCCTGTTTGGCTCCGGTTCCGGGGTACCAGGGCGACTGGTGGGTGCTGAAGAAGAAGACGCTGGGGTCGTCGTAGAAGATGTCCTGCGTGCCGTTGCCGTGGTGGACGTCGAAGTCGGCGATCAGCACCTTTGCGATCTTGTGCCGGGCCTGAGCGTAGCGTGCGGCGACGGCGATATTGTTGAAGATGCAGAATCCCATGCCGCGGTCGGGTGTGGCGTGGTGGCCTGGTGGTCTCACGGTGCAGAAGGCATTGGCCGAACGCCGTGCCACCACCTCATCGACGGCCAGGCAGACGGCTCCGCAGGCCCGTCGAGTGGCCTCGAGCGACTCCTTGCAGACGACCGTGTCCCCGGTACTGAGCATGCCGAGTCCGGCCTGAATTTCGCGTTGGACCAGTGCCACATATTTGGGCTTGTGGGCCTTGCTGATGGTCTGATCGTCGGACGCCGGCGGCTTCATCGTCCACAGGCCTTCCTGGAACTCCTTGGCCGCCAGTGCCCGGGTGACCGCCACGTGCCGGTGGATCGATTCGGGGTGTCCCTCACCGGGGTCATGCGTCGCGAAGACCGGGCCGTTGACCAACAGCGTCTGCCTGGCCCTGCGAGTCGGCTGGGTCATCGGAGATTTCCCTCCTGCGTCCGATTCGGCGCGGTGCTCATCAGGCGGCTCGGCGCGGTGTGGCAGCGTTGGCGTGTCGGCACCGAGCATACCTCCGGAGTGCCATCAGGGGAAAGGAGTTGGGGTAGAGGTGCTGGTGGCGATGGCGGGGCATGAGAGAAATCCGGATTGGGCTGGAGGATTCTCGCGCATCGGGCCGAAGAATTCGAATAGCCGGAAGTTTAGATGTCGTCTAGGATCCCGGCGAGTTCAATCACGAGCGTGATCCGGGCGTTGCTTGGACGCGATCGAGGCCGGCAGGGATGGAGGCCTGGGGATGGCAGAGGCAACGCAGTGGGGTTCGGGGCCGCAGTTCGATTCGTGCCTGGTCACGGGATCGAGTTGGCCCAAGGCCGAGGTGGCTGGGCTGTCGATCGAGCAGCTCGACGCGATGAGCGATGTTGAGTTGGTCGAGGTGATCCGTTCGGTGCATCAGCCTCACCGCAGAGCCGATCTCCGCGGACCACTCGGAGGACTCTCTCGAGATCCTCTCGTCCGCCTGGCCCAGCAGGCCCGTCACTACTGTCGGGCTCAGGGTTACTGAGAGAAGACTCGAGCGGACCCGGTTGACGGTCTTCAGACCCCCGCCGCGGTTGTCGCCGGCTGGACGACTCGGAACCCGAGATCCTCGATCATGCGATGGTCCTCACCCGGGGCTTGTCCCTGGGTGGTCAGGTAGTCGCTGACGAACAGCGAGTTGGCGGCGTAGAGTCCCAGCGGCTGCAGGCTCCGCAGGTTGACCTCACGGCCTCCCGCGATGCGGATTTCGGTACTGGGGTGAGCCAGGCGAAAGAGTGCGAGCACCTTGAGGCAGAAGCGTGGGTCGAGGCGGTCGGAGCCTTCCAGCGGCGTGCCGTCGATCGGGTTGAGGAAGTTGACGGGGATCGATTCGACTTCCAGTTCCTGCAGCTGCGTGCAGACATCAATCAAATCGTCGTGTGTTTCGCCCATGCCGACGATCAGTCCGCAGCACAGTTCCAGTCCCTGTTCGCGGCAGGCGGCGAGGGTGTCGAGTCGTTCCTGGAAGGTGTGAGTCGAGCAGACCTGGTCGTAGAACTGGCGGCTGGTATTGAGATTGTGATTGATACGGTCGACGCCGGCGTTTTTGAGTCGTCGGGCCTGTTCGGTGTTGAGCAATCCGAGGCAGCAGCAGATGTGCAGCCCGGTGTCCTGCTTGATTTGCCGGACGGCCTCTGCCACCTGGTCGACATCGTCATCGCTGGGGCCGCGTCCACTGGCGACGATGCAGTAGGTCCGTGCCTGGTTGTTGGCCGCCTCGCGGGCACCGGCCACCAGTTGCTCGGGGCTCTTCAACCGGTATCGTTCGATCGGGGTGTCGGCGACTGCTGATTGTGAGCAGTAGCTGCAATCTTCCGGGCAGAGTCCACTCCTGGCGTTTTCGAGGTAATAGAGTTGGACATCCAGGCCGAAGTGTTGTTGGCGGACTCGGAACGTGGCGGCGAGCAGGTCGGGCAGTTGCTCGTCTGAGGCTGCCAGGACGGCCAGGCCCTCTGCGCGAGTCAGCCGGTGCGAATCGAGCACACGATCGGCCAGCTGATGCCAAGGGGACGAAGAGAGTGTCACGAGTTGGTAGCCTTTCAGGCGTGTTCGTTGCCGCCGCGTCGACGATGGGCCGAATGAAACTCGAAGTCGGCCTCTGCGAGCACCCCGCTGAGTTCGGTCTGCAATTGCTGCGAGCAGGACACTCGCAGGTCGTTGGGTGTCGACATGATATATCGGACCGGTGTCGACGAGTCATCCTCGCGGGTCGATTCGATGATCACCACGACCTCGACCCGTCCGGGATGCCGTCCCAGGACCTCACGGGTCCGATTCATATCGGCCTTGGAGTGCACGCCTTGGCGGAACTTGATCGCCAGTTGTCGAGTGAATTCCCGTTCGGCCTCCTGCTGGGTCAGCACATTGTGCACGACGATCGAGGGTTCTCGGCCGCGTCGGTCGACCTTGCCCTGCAGGAAGAGGCATTCTTCGGGCACCATTTTTTCACCGAGCCGGTTGAAGTCTTCGGGCCAGATGATGCAGCGGATATTGCCTCGCAGGTCTTCGAAGTTGAAGTTGGCGAATCGGCTGTGACCGTTGCGGCTGGGTCGTTTGGTCTGGGAGGTCTTGATCGAGGTGATCATGCCACCGAGCAGCACCTCGGCGCCCTCGTCGAGTCCGGCGGTGGCAGCGACATCGTGAGTGGCGTGGCGTGAGATGACGGTGCTGAATTCGGCGAGCGGGTGCGAGGAGAGGTAGAAGCCGAGGACTTCTTTTTCCATCGCCAGTTGCACGCTCTGGGGCCACTCGGCCGCATCGGGCAACCCGGCCAGTTCCGCCTGCTCGCTTTCGAAGTCGGAGTCTCCGAAGAGGTTCTTCTGTCCTCGGGCCCGGTCTCGGTGCCGTGACACGGCGGCCTGCACGGCCCGTTCGACGACTTCGACGTGCTGGTTGCGGTGAGGTCCCAGTTCATCGAGCGCACCGCTCTTGACGAGAATCTCGAGCACGTTTTTTGAGAGTGCCTTGGGGTCGACTCGTTCGGTGAGGTCAAAGATATCTCGGAACGGCCCGTCGATTTCGCGGGCGGCCACGACGGTCGAGACGGCCGAGGTGCCGATTCCCTTGATCGCGGCCAATCCGAATCTCAACCCGTCCCCTTCGACCCGGAAATCGACATGGGAGTGATTGACGCAGGGTGGCAGGACCTGCAGTCCCATGCGGCGGCAGTCGTCGACGTGT
>CAUZJR010000403.1:0-5272 GCA_963580005.1 Planctomycetota bacterium | reverse complement strand
CGAATTGCCGCTGATCAGACACCTGGCACCGCAGGCCCGGGTCACCGGTATCGCCATCGGCAGCGGAGACCTGCAGGCATGCCTGGGCTTCGCCGAACATCTTGCCACCGTGCTGGATCAACTCGATTCCCCACCCCTGCTGCTGATCTCCAGCGACATGAACCACTTCGCCTCGGACGCCGAGAACCGCCGGCTGGATGAAACAGCACTCGCCGCCATGGAAACGCTCGATCCGGGCACCCTGCTGCAGACCGTCCGCGACGGCAACATCAGCATGTGTGGCGTGCTGCCGGCGGTGATCGTGATGGAAACGCTCAGGCGACGCGGTACGCTCTCGCGTTGCCACAGAACCGGCTACGCCACCTCGGCCGATACCACCTGCGATACCGCTCGAGTGGTCGGTTACGCGGGCATGCTGCTGGGTTAGCCACCCGGCACACGTCCACTCGGATGCATCCGTCCAGCCGGCGGCGTAGAATGCCCGGCCGGAATGAGTTCTTGCCACAACGAGACTGCCAGCGATGAATGATTCTCCGAGCACCTCCCTGGACCACCTCACACCCGCGCACGATCGCTTCACCCGCCGCCGGTTGTTGGGGGCTGCAGCCGGAGCTGCCCTCACGCTGCCGGTGGCCGGTGCTGCCCTGGCCGCCGCTGCACCTCGGCGTCCTCGCGTGGCTGCGATCTACACCATCTGCACCCACCGCTCGCACGCACACGTCATCCTCGAAAACTTCCTGGGCCCCTACCTCTTCAACGGAGTCCCCACCGACCCGGGTGTCGACATCGTCTCGATCTACGCCGACCAGCGACCCGCAACAGGTGACATGACCACCTCGATCTCAAAGGCCTACAAGCTGCCGGTCTTCAAGACGATCAACGACGCATTGTGCGTCGGCGGCAAGAGCCTGGCGGTCGATGCCGTGCTCTCAATCGGAGAACACGGAAGCTACCCGCGTACCGAGTTGGGCCAGGTCAAGTACCCCCGCAAGCGGTTCTTCGACCAGATCGTCGACACCATGAAACGCTCGGACCGTTTCGTACCGATCTTCAACGACAAGCACCTCTCGTATCGATGGGACTGGGCGTTGGAGATGTACCAGGTGGCCAGGAGACACAAGATCCCCTTCCTGGCCGGCAGCTCGGTGCCACTGGCCACCCGACGTCCCAACCTCGAATTGCCCCCCGGCCAGGTCATCGACGAGGCGATCTCGATCCACGGCGGGCCGCTGGAATCCTACGACTTCCACGGACTCGAGTTGCTGCAGTCGATGATCGAGTCACGCAAGGGAGGCGAAACGGGGGTGGCCAGTGTCGAATTCCTTGCCGGAGAGGATGTCTGGACGGCGGCCAAGCAGGGTCGCTGGTCGATCGACCTGGCCCACGAAGCGATGAAGGCCGAACTCGGCAAGCCGCTGGAAGACCTGAAATTCGTACCCGGCGAACCCAAGCGACCCGCTCACGCACTGCTGGTCACCTACCGCGACGGGACCCGGGCCACCGTGCTGCGAATCGGGCAGAACAGCACCCGCTGGAACTTCGCCTGTCGGATCAACGGCAAGCCCACCATCCATTCGACCGCCTTCTACGTCGGCCCCTGGCAAAACCGAAACCTGTTCAAGGCACTCTCACACTCGATCCAAACCCACTTCAAGAACCGCCAGGCACCGTACCCTGTCGAGAGAACGCTGCTGGTGACCGGGACGCTCGAGGCGGTCATGCGGGCCACCAAGCAGCCGGGCAAACCGCTGAAGACGCCCGAGTTGGGAATCACCTACGAACCGACCGACTTCCGCGCCATGCGTGAAATGGGAGCCACCTGGACGCTGCTCACTCCCGACGTGCCCCAGCCCAAAGGGATCCACAAGCTGAAGGGCACATAACCTGCCTGCGACGAATGGAAGACCGGTGTCGGCTCCCCCAACCACCAAACCCGACGAAGGCGGGTTCTTATGGTGCGTGACCGGGGGGGCGGGACCAGACGGAACCCGGCATTTACACGCCGGGTTATTGGCTGCCGCCCGAGAGACTACGGCCACTCGCCGCTGAGGGCCTTGAGGAACTCGACCAGGAAGCCGACTTCCGCCTGGTCCAGTTTCAGTGGCCGGATCAGCGGATCCAGCCCCGGGCCCTTCACACCGCCCCGGTTGTAGAACTCGACCACCTCACGCAGTGTCTTCACGCTGCCGTCGTGCATGTAGGGCGCCGTGCGAGCCACGCCGCGAAGGGTCGGTGTCTTGAAACGGCCCCGGTCAGCGGCTCGCTTGGTGACGGCCATCCGACCTGGATCCCCGACCGCTCGACGGGCGGCGACACCCGTGTTGTGAAACCGCTCGTCGGTGAAGTTCGGTCCCGAGTGGCACTGCCAGCAATGGCCACGACTCTCGAAGAGCCACAATCCCTGACGCTGAGCATCGTTGAGAGCCTCGGCATCACCGCCACGGAATCGATCGACCTTGCTGTTGCCCAGCAGCAATGTTCGCTCGAAATCGGCGATCGAGCGTGCGAGGTTGCCGGCGGTGACTCCGTCAGCAAATGCCCGGCCAAACGCCCCCGAGTAGCCCGGATCCGCCTTCAGACGGGCCACGACCTCCTGGAGCTTCGAACCCAGTTCCCTGGAATTCTCGATCGGGAACCGCACCTGCTCCTCCAGGCTCCCGGCACGACCGTCCCAGAAGAACGACCGGCCCATCGCAACATTGAACAGCGAAGGAGCGTTGCGGAGGCCGCGGGCCTGGTTGATCCCCACCGAGACCGGCCGCGTATCGGCAAAGCCGTGAGCCGGATCGTGGCACGACGCACACGCCACGCTGCGGTCCCGGGACAGGACCGGGTCAAAAAACAGGCGACGACCCAGGGCAACTCGCTCGAGAGCCCGCTGGTCAATCGGCTTGCTGCGATCCGGTCGCTGCAAACCGGCCGGTGACTTGCGACTCGCCAAGTCCCCGGGCAACGTGTCCCGGGGAATCGCTCGCGGCGGATCCTTCGCTCTCACCCTGCCGGGTCCCACGACCATCGCCACGACCAGCAGTGCCATCCCAAGCCGGCAGACAGCCACGCGAAGGACTCTCATCCCGGCTCACTCCACCGGCCAGCGAGAGGTGATTTTTTTTGACTGGGTCCAGAAGGCGACCGACTCGGCACCGGTGATATTGCCCGCCCCGAACCGCGAGTCGTTCCAGCCTCCAAAACCGAACGGTTCCCTGGGCACCGGCACACCGACGTTGACACCGACCATGCCCGAACCGGCCCGGGCCGCGAATTCACGTGCCGCACCGCCGTCCCGGGTATAAATCGCCGCGGCGTTGCCAAACGGCGACCGCCGCTCGATCGCCAATGCCTCGTCCATGTCCGCGGCCCGCAACACCGCCAGCACCGGACCGAAGACCTCGGTGTGCGAAATCGCCATCTCGGGCGTCACCCCATCGATCACCGTCGCTCCGACGTAGTAGCCCCCTTCGCAGCCCTCGACCGTCGCCCCGCGTCCGTCCACAATCACCCGCGCTCCGGCCGCTTCGGCCTCGTCGATACACCCCACGATCCGATCGCGAGCTGCAGCCGAAATCACCGCACCCAGGTCCTCACCGACAACCACCTCGCTCGCCCGCTCGCAGACCCGTTCGATGATGTGGTCGACCTCGCCCACGGCCACCAGCGACGCGGCGGCCATGCACCGCTGTCCAGCACACCCGATCGCCGACTCGGTCACGTTCTCGGCGGTCAGCTCGACATCGGCGTCGGGCAACACCACCAGGTGGTTCTTGGCACCACCCATCCCCAGGGCTCGCTTGCCCGAGGCCGCGGCCCGGGCGTACACCGAACGGGCCACCGGGGTCGATCCGACAAACGAAACCGCCGCGATCCCCGGATGATCGCAGATCGCCTCGACAATCTGACGGTCGCCGTTGATGATCCCGAAGACCCCCTCGGGCAAGCCCGCCTCGGCCAACAGTTCGCCGGTGAGACGGGCCGTCAAAGGGACCTGTTCGGAGGGCTTGAGAATGAAGGCGTTGCCCAGGGTGATCGCGATCGGGATGGTCCAGTGAGGCACCATGCAGGGGAAGTTGAACGGCGTGATCGAAGCTACCACGCCCAGAGGACAACTCTCGACCCGACACTCCACACCCGGAGAGACTTCCAGCACCTCGCCGGCTGTCATCTGCGGCAACGAGCAGGCAAACTCGGTTACCTCGATCGCCTTGGCCACCTCGGCACGACCCTCGGAGATCGTCTTCCCGTTCTCCAGGTGCACCAGCTCGGCCAACTCCTCGATGTGCCGCTCGAGTAATTCTCGATAGCGGTAGACCACCTGGGCACGCTCACGAATGGTCCGCGACGACCAATCGAGGAAGGCAGCCGAGCCGGCCTCGACCGCACGGTCCAACTCGTCGGTGGTCGAAAGCGGGACGGTTGAGAGCACCGAGCCGTCAAGTGGGCTGGTGACGTCGAGCCGCGGCAGGGCCTCGCCGGGGTCCCACTGACCATCGATCAGGTTGCCGATCGGGAAATGCGACATGGACTCTCTTTCGCGTTGCGATCGGGAATGGGCCTGCACGACTCAGACGCCAGACTAACCTCTCACCCTGTTCCCGGCGACGCATCGGAGGTTTGAATCGAGTATCCTCGTGCGTCCCATCCCGCTCAGATTGTCGGTTCTCCGGACGAGGTACAGAGACCCCGAGATGGCTCACCTGGTGGCCGAAGGACCCGAATCCGGACAACGCTGGTGCCGCGAATTGCCGGCCGGGGTCAACCTGCGGTTGGGTCGGTCCCCGCATTCGGGGTGGGATGTTGAGTGGGACAAGCAGATCTCGAGAGAACACGCGGACCTGTTCTACGAAGACGAGATGCTGACGGTGCGGAAAGTCGAGGCCGCCCGCAACCCGATCCACTTCGATGGGGAAACCACCCCGGCCTGTGCACTGGGATACGACGAGGCGTTCCGGATTGGGCGGACCGTGTTCCGATTGGTCGAGAGGCCTCCCGGCGAAACCGAACCCACCGATGACAGCGACGACGCTCCCGAGGCGTCTCAACAGATCGGCGACTATGTGATTTCTCGACCGCTGGGCACCGGCGGCATGGGGTCGGTCTTCCTGGCCCGACATAAGACCTCCGGGCAGGATGTCGCTCTGAAAGTGCTGGATCCCGACCAGTCGAAAAACCCCGAACTCGTTCGCCGCTTTCAACTCGAAGGCGAGTTCGCCCAGGGTCTCAAGCACGACAACCTGGTCGAGGTCCTCGACACCGGCACCGCCGACGGCAGACACTT
>CAUZJR010000402.1:0-5299 GCA_963580005.1 Planctomycetota bacterium | reverse complement strand
CGACATCGCCATGGTTTTCCAGAGTTACGCCCTCTACCCGCAGATGAGCGTCGCGGAGAACATTGGATTCCCATTGCGGCTCCGAAAGGTCCCGAAAGCCGAGCGTAGGAAGCAGGTAGAACACGCTGCCAAGATTCTTGAGATCACCGAGCAGTTAGATAAGAAGCCTTCGAATCTCTCCGGTGGGCAACGCCAGCGAGTGGCCATGGGTCGAGCCATTGTGCGCGAGCCGGCACTGTTCTTGATGGACGAACCATTGTCGAACCTCGATGCCAAGCTTCGGGTACAGATGCGTGCCGACATTGCCGGCATCCAGCGAGACCTGGGCGTGACCACGTTCTACGTCACCCATGACCAGGTCGAGGCCATGACCATGGGGGATCGGGTGGCAGTGATCAAGGACGGCTACCTCCAACAGGTCGCGTCGCCCGAGTCGCTCTATGCCGAACCCGACAACGTGTTCGTCGCAGCGTTTATCGGATCGCCCCACATGAACCTCTATGAGGGCTTGGTGGTGGAGGAGGGCGATGGGCTGGTGGTTTGCTTAGGTGATCAGCGCCTCGCTCTGGATGCGCGCGTCCTCGACCACCGACCAGCTCTGCGAGCCCACATTGACCAACCGGTAGTTGTCGGCATCCGTCCCGAGGACATGGAAGATGCCGCGGTGGTGACCGACCACCCCGATGACCGGCGCCTCGAGGCTGAGGTCGACGTACGAGAGGCGCTCGGGGCCGAGACACTTATGCACTTTGGCCTGGCCGTTCCATCCGTTGACAGCGGCGATCCCGACGCTCTCGACGAGTTGGGCGCCGAAAACCAGAGTCGGTGCACTGCACGCTTCAGCGCCGACACGGGAGCACGTCCTGGAGATCGGATCAGGGTAAACGTGACCACCGAGAAGATGCACTTCTTTGACCGCAGCAGCCATCTGGCGATCCGCTCATGAAGACCAGCACGGACCATCTCCTGACAACCCACGTCGGCAGCCTCCCGCGATCTGAGGCAGTAACCAGCGGAGTGTTCGCCATCGAGAACGGTAATCCCATCGACATAGATGAGCATCGCCGCGAGATCTCGTCAGCAGTTGTAGACGTGGTAGGCCGTCAAGTCGAGGCAGGCGTCGATGTAGTGAGCGACGGGGAGATGAGCAAGCTCAGCTACGCCACCTACATCAAATACCGCATCACTGGCTTCGAGGGTGACAGCCCTCGTCGGGCTCCCGCCGATCTTGAGGCGTACCCGACGTTTATGGATCGGCAGGCCGCGATCGGCGGCACGCCTTCCTACGCCCGTCCTCAGTGCGTCGGTCCGATAGCGGTCAAGGACATGGAGCCCTGCCACGAGGACACCGTCAACTTTCGAGCAGCCGTCGACCGGCATGCGCCCGTCGACGCATTTATGAACGCCGCGTCGCCCGGCGTGATCGCACTGTTCCAGCCCGACGCTCACTACGGGGACCACGAGGAGTATCTCTACGCATTGGCTAACGCCATGCAAGCCGAGTACGAGGCCATTGTCGACGCGGGATTTGTCCTGCAACTCGATTCGCCCGACCTCGGGCTTGGTCGTCACATGATGTTCAAGGGTGAGCCCGACACAGAGTATGAACGTTTGGCTCATCTCCACGTCGAGGCCCTCAACCATGCGGTTCGAAACATCGATGCCGACCGCATGCGGCTTCACATCTGTTGGGGTAATTACGAGGGACCGCACACCCACGACGCTCCCATGGCGCAGGTACTCCCGATTGCGCTAGCGGCCAAGCCCCAGGCACTCGTTTTCGAGGCTTCAAACCCGCGTCACGCCCACGAGTGGGTGACCTTTGCCGATACGGAGATCCCAGATGACAAGATCCTGGTGCCGGGTGTGATCGACACCACGACCCACTTCGTAGAACACCCCGAGTTGGTTGCACAGCGGATCGAACGTTTCGTCGGCATCGTCGGGCGCGAGCGGGTCATAGCAGGCACCGACTGTGGGTTTTCCACCTTCGCTGGCTACGCAGGTATCGACCCGGAGATTGCGTACGCGAAGCTCACCTCGCTCGCAGAAGGAGCCCGACTGGCATCAGATCGGCTCTGGTAAGCCGTGGCTGAGCGATCACGCTGCTCTCCGATCGGTTTCGTCGAACCCCCGAGGATCACTACAGGAGGAGCATTGCCCTATGAGCTCACGTAATCAGAAGAACAAGGCGGCTGTTTGGGACTACTGGCAGAAGTTGAACCACGTTCCCAACGACCAGATCGCTGACGTCATCCGTTCCGCCGTGCACGACGACGTCGACTGGAACGGCTCAGCTCCTATCGATCAGGTTCAGGGCGTCGACGCCCTCATCGCTGATGTGTGGGAGCCGCTCTTGCGCTCGTTCCCAGACCTGAAGCGAACCCCCGACATCTTCATGGGAGGCATCGAGGAAGGAGGATCCCGCTACGCAAGCGACGACGGCACAGAGTGGGTATCGGGCTGCGGCCACCTGACCGGTACGTTCGTGGAGGACTGGCTTGGCATCCCGGCTTCCGGCAAGAAAACCCACATGTACTTCGGGCAGTTCTATGTCATGCGAGACGGCAAGATCGCCAACAGCTACGTAATGTTCGACATCCTCTCGGTCATGCGCCAGGCAGGGTATGAGGTACTTCCGCCGTCGCCTGGCGCTGACGGAGGCAAGGTTCCCCCGCCGGCGGCGGGCGACGGAATCCTGTTGACCGAGCAGGATCCGCTTGAGGGGCGCAAGTCCATCCAGCTTGTCGACGCGATGGGGAGCGGGCTTGAGCGGTACGTGCGAGATCGAGACGGCGGAGACATGAGTCGCATGGAGCAGTGGCAGTACTGGTCACACGACATGAAGTGGTATGGCTACTCCGGGATTGGCCGTTGCTACACGTTGGAGGAGTTCGCGGACTTCCATCAGCGCCCCTGGCTCCACGGCTTTGGTGACCGCGGGCTCAGCAGCAACCCCGATGACGGCCGCGTGATGGGATTCGTGGGCGAGGGGTCCTACGGATGCGGGGGAATCTGGGACGTCGTCTTCTCTCACCACCATGGGACTTATGCGGGTATTCCGGCTACGGGCAAGTTGTTGACGATCCGCGATTTCGACTGGTGGAAACGAGGGCCGAACGATCTGCTGATCGAGAACTGGATCCCGATTGACCTCATCGACCTAACTCGACAAATGGGCGTCGACCTCATGGAGCGGCTAGCGGTCCTTGTCGAGGAGCGCAAGGGGAAGAACTGGTGGTGAGCGACGCCTCGCTTAGGGCGAAGCTTGCTCGCGGCGACAGGTTGATTGGAACCTGGATCAAGACGCCCGCTCCCATTGTTGTCGAAGTGCTTGCCGACACCGAACTCGATCTGGTCATCCTCGACGCCGAACACGCCCCGTTCAGCCGATTTGAGTTGGACGCGTGTGTGTTCGCGGCGAAAAGCTCGGAGATGGACGTGCTCGTCCGGGTCCCGACCGCACAACCCCACCACGTATTGCAGGCACTCGACACGGGGGCCACGGGAGTACTCGTTCCCCATGTCCGTACTGCTGAGGAGGCCGTCAACGTGTCTAGATCGGCACGGTTCGGCCCCGGTGGCCGGGGTTACGCAGGCTCTACACGAGCGGCGGGTTACGGGACCAAGCCAATGGAGGTGCACAAGGCCGACAGCGACAGTCGTACGGTCGTTGTGGTTCAACTCGAGGACGCAGAGGCGGTTGCCCACGCGGGAGAGATCGCGGCGATCGACGGTATCGACGGCATATTCATCGGTACCGTTGACCTATCGGTCTCCCTGGGTGCCCCGGGACCCGGTGCCCCCGCCGTACTGGAGGCTGTCGCCGAGATTACTCGAGCGGCCTGCGAGGAGGGCTGCCCCGTTGGCGTCTTCGCCAATAGCGCCGAACAGGTGGGCTATTTCGCTGAGATCGGCGCCACTCTCTTCCTCATGCAGTCTGACCATGCATTCCTTCGTAGCGGCGCTGCTGCGCTAGCTGCAATGCGCTGACTCTGGAGACAGACCGGTCACGACCGATACAGACAGGGGAGCGGTGGCGGGGGTGTGAGACGTCACGCTTCGTTAGCCCATCAAGCAAACATCAGCGCTACCTAGATCGTTATCGTCGAAGAACGGATGCTCGACGTCGCCGACCAGTAGCCGAAACCGCCGCCCGTCGACATCTGCAACTGTTTCCCCAGGTGAGCCACGCAGACAGCCACGGGAGCTAGCGGTCCATATGGACACGCCGGGCAGACAAAGCCTTGCCAGCTATTGCCGTCGGCTGCTCAACGCATCGGTGCGGTCCTCTCGGAAACTCTGGTAGCTACCCCACCAACGTGAAGACGAGTAGGCAGTCCGTCGACCATGGTTACCTCGGTTCGTATGAGGCTGGGACGACCCATCTCCACCCCTTGAACCGCTACCACCACCGAGCTACCTGTACCGGTTCCGGCCAGGTTGCTACGCACGAGGTAGCAGGCCAGGGCCCGGTTGGTGGTGCCTGTGGCCGCAGCCTCAGGAGTACCGACAGCCGGGCAGAAGTCGCGGCACCGAATGCTCACCCCGGGGTCACTGGTCTCGGTGGTGAACACTGCCAGCGTGTCCGCTCCGATCTGGCGGCACAGGTCCGTGACGGCCGCATAGTTCGGGCTGAGCCCCGCCATGGTGGCCAGCCCGTCGACCCGGACCACCAGATGGGTGAAATCGGCTTTCGCTACTTCCAGGCCCAACGGCTCGATGATCACCCCGGCTTCAATGCCAAGGAGAGAAGCCACTTCGGCGGCACCAACCGGGCATGGTTCGGCAACTGTTGGCTCCAGTGCCAGCATGACCTCCGGTCGCCCGTCGGCCCTTATCACCACATCGACTGTCGCCACACCCCCCGGCGTCCGGAGAGTCCACGACACCGGCTCTGGGCCCGCTGCCAGTCGGTTCTCCTCGACTAGCCAGGTGAAGACGGCGATAGTCCCATGACCGCACATCGGGTACTCGGTGAGCGTTGAGAAGAACCTGACGTCGACGACTCCTGCACCCAGACCGGTTACGAAACAGGTAGCTGGCGCCCCCACCTGAGTCGCCACCTGCTGCATCTGTTCAGCGCTCAGTTCCGAAGCAGCCCCAACTACACCGGCGACGCTGCCACCACCGGACACCTCCGAGAAGGCGTCGTACAGAGTCAGTGTCCGTTCAGATGCGGTCATGCCATGGCTTTGCCTGTTCGAGTTCACGGGCCAGACGCAGGACCGTGGCCTCAGCACCTACCGCTGCACCGAAATGGACCCCGATCGGTAGGCCGCCTCCGGACCACCCGAGG
>CAUZJR010000401.1:0-5323 GCA_963580005.1 Planctomycetota bacterium | reverse complement strand
AATTTCGTACTGCAATCGACAAGTAGCCGTCATCTTCTACGGATCAGCTCCGAAGTCGTGGGTGGATGTCAAGCTCCGTGACGCCATCAAGTCTTCCGGCTATGGGCGAGAAAAACCGCTCCGAGGTACATCACGCCCTCGGACGATCGTCGCAAGGAGCGTTTCAAGAGCCACAGAGCGACTGTCGTACGGCAAGTCGGAGACATGTCGAAGGACTTGCAGTGCCCAGGTTGCGGGGTGACGCGGCCGGAAATCGTCTCCAGTTGCATAGCTCCCAGACGGTTCTTGCCGGTCAGGACGTCGTCATTGGTCAGCTCGATGTGAATCGTCTTGCCCGCGTCTCGGTACTCGACGCGTCGAATCCGTTTGAACGGAATGTCCAATTCACCGAAGGGCAGGTCGACCTTCAGCGACGTGGCCTTCGGGACTCCGATCAACCGCGAGCCGTCGACCAGGGACACGTGCAGGTGCCAATCCGGCGCGTCGGCCTGGGTGACTTGACCGACGGACATGAATACGAGCAAACCGGTCGCGAGCAGGGCGGAGGCCTTCATGGCGCGTGTTCCATCGAGCAGAAGATTGGGCACACATCTTCGCGTCGCCCATCTGACGCACCGGCCGGTGGTGGAGTTCCGGAGAATTGCGACAGCGGTCGCCGAAACCCTCGAGTGCCAGTTCGCCACAGGCTGCCAGGATGCAGATGATGCTCGAGAGGGTTTTCATCGGTCATGTGCGTCGAGGCACAGTACGGCCCCAGCCGTCCGGCAATGTGACGTGAGTGCTGGCTGGAAGGGCTTGAAAAGACTATCAGGGTACACTGGCCGATTCTGAAGGTCATTCAGCCTCGAGTCAGTGGGTTGGTGTGGGTGAGTCTTGTCGGTCGGACCGACAGCCGAGACGGCATTGAGTTGAAGTAATCTGAAATGGCATTGGCAGTTTACACGGCGGCGATTTTTCTGAGTGCAGCGTTGCTGTTCTCGGTCCAGCCGATGTTTGCCAGGCTGGTCCTGCCGTCCCTGGGCGGTGCTCCCGCGGTGTGGAATTCGTGTCTCTTTTTCTTCCAGGGCGTGTTGCTGGCCGGTTACCTGTATGTCCATGTCAGCTCACAGTTCCTGTCACCGCGCCGGCAGTTGATCCTGCATTCAGTCGTGATCCTGCTGCCCCTGATGTGCCTGCCGATCATTTTGCGGCAGCCGATGGAGGATGGTGATCCGGTCCTCAGGTTGCTGGCGATCCTGGGAGTCTCGCTGGGGGCGCCCGTCTTTGCCGTGTGCACGACGACGCCGTTGCTGCAGAAGTGGTTTGTTGCCAGTGGGCATCCGCTTTCCGCTGACCCCTACTTCCTGTATTCCGCCAGCAACCTGGGCAGCATGGTGGCGTTGCTGAGTTATCCGATCTTGCTCGAGCCCAACGTGTCGCTGGTCTGGCAGAGCCATCTGTGGGCCTGGGGTTATGGCGTGGTGGTGTCCCTGACCCTGGCCTGCGGTGCCATGGTGTGGCGGCAGCAGACCCACGCGAATCTCTCGGTCCCCGTCGCGGCGTCTGACTCGTCTCGGTCCGGGCCGATTCCGTCTCGAAGAATGTGGGTCCTCTTGTCATTTGTGCCTGCCAGCTGGCTGTTGGCCGTCACCACGAAAGTCACCGGCGACCTGGTGCCCAACCCGATGCTCTGGGTGGTCCCTCTGTCGATCTACCTGCTGACCTACATCCTGGCGTTTTCACGATGGGCCGGGGTCTTGCACGTGTGGATGCTGCGGGCCTTTCCGATCACAGTCCTGGTCCTGCTTTTTCTACGAAGCGATTCCCTGGTGCAGGAGATGGTCAAGCACCTGGCGGTGTTCTTCGTGGGGGCGATGGTCTTCCATGGTGAACTGGCCCGTCGCAGACCCGACACGACACGCTTGACCGCCTTTTACGTCTGGATGGCCGTCGGTGGGCTGTGTGGTGGCGTCTTCAATTCGCTCGTGGCACCGCTGGTCTTTCCGTCCTTCTGGGAGTATCCGCTGACGTTGCTGCTGGCCTGCCTGCTGCTGTGTCGCTTCCAGTCCCGGGGCGAGGACCGTAAGCCGCGGGGGTGGGACTGGCTTCCCGAGGGTTTGTTCGTGGGGGCGGTCGTACTGTTTGCCGCCGTTCGTGGATCGCTGATGGACGCCGTGGTGCTGGCGGTTCCGCTGGTGGTGCTGGGCTTCTTGGCACGGCGTCGCGTCCTGCTGTTTGCTCTGGGAGTCGGCCTGGTGCTGCTGGTGCAGGAGTTCGGGGATGTGCTGCAGGACCAGAAGTCGGTCCTGCACGCCGAGCGGACCTTTTTCGGAGTCCACCGTGTGCTGCGAGATCGAGACACCGGGTTCCACGAACTGCACCACGGCAGAACGATGCACGGCATGCAGTCGTTTGAAGACTCACGCCGCCGCGAGCCTCTTGCCTACTTCCACCGGGCCGGCCCCCTGGGCCGTGTGTTCCAGGAATTCAGCGGAGAGTATGCCAAGCCGAGGATTGCCGTCGTGGGGCTGGGGACCGGGACGATTGTCAGTTATCGCGAGCCGGGCCAGCACTTCACGTTTTACGAGATCGATCCGGCCATCAAGCGGATCGCCGAGTCGCCTCGGCTGTTCACCTATCTCAGCGACAGCGAGCCGGACGCCTACGACATCGTGTTGGGCGATGGCCGGGTGATGTTGACCCGGGCCGAAGACCAGTCGTTTGGCATGATCATCCTGGACGCCTTCAGTTCCGACGTGATCCCGGTCCACCTGCTCACACGCGAGGCCATCACGTTGTATTTCCGGAAGCTGGACCCCGAGGGCTTCCTGGTGTTTCACATCAGTAATCCTCATGTGAGCCTGGGTCCGGTGCTGGGCAACCTGGCTGCGGATTCGGGCTCGCGGTGCTGGATCTGTCGTGACCAGTTTGTGCCCACCGACCTGGCATCGACCGGCCGGGAACCGACGCTGTACGCGGTGATGGCCCGTGACGCAGCACATCTCGGGGCCCTGCTCGACACCGGATCGGGGCTTCCCTGGATCGAGATCACTCCGAAGCAACCGGGCCCGGCATGGACCGATGACTTTTCGGACGTCTTCAACATTCTCAAGTAGCACCGTCGGCTCGGCCATGCCTGGCCGCTCCGCCTGAAATTGCGGCCGTCGCGGGCGGTTCTGCGTTGGTTGCAATCACGACCGCGGCCTGTTGTGATGACCGGCCGCCTACCGCAGCCGGGAGACCCGGCGGCGTGGTTGCGGCTGCACCGCCGAAGCCTGTTCCGACAAGGGCTGCCCCGATGAAGATCTCAATTCCGGCTCGCCTGCTTCTCGTCTCCATGTGCCTGCTGCCGGGCCGGGCCGACGCCGAGGATCGTGCATTTCGATTCCTGGCAGTCGGCGACCTGCCGTACTCGGCCGCCCAGGTGCCGCTGTTCAACAGGCTGGTGAAACAGTCCGAGCAGGAAGACTTCGAGTTTCTGATGCACGTGGGTGACATCCAGGCCGGCGGGATCCCCTGTACCGACTCGGCCGCCCAGAGCATTCGTGACCTCTTTGGCAAGTACCCCAAGCCGGTGATCTACACCCCCGGCGACAACGAGTGGACCGATTGTGTTGTCGAGGGAGACGACCCTCTCGAGCGGCTGGCCAACCTGCGGAAGCTGTTCTTTGCCGACAAGAAGGTGCTGCGGCTCGACAAGCTCGGAGTCATCCGGCAGTCCCGTCACAAGCAGTACGCGAAGTACATCGAGAATTACCGCTTCAAGAAAGCCGGTGTACTGTTTGTCGTGGTGCATGTCGTCGGCAGTGGAAACAACTACAAGCCCGACCATCCACCTTCGATGAAGGAATTCACCGAGCGAAATGCCGCCAACCTGGCGTTTCTGAAGGAGAGCTACGTCGAGGCGGCCAAGTCCGACGTTCGCGGCGTCGCGGTGGTGATCCACGCCAACCCGGGTTTCGAAACGGGTCTCGGCGAGGGGTTCAAGGACTTCCTGGGTTCGCTGCGAGGCTTCCTGTCGGGGTACCATCGCCCGGTGGTCTGCATCCACGGCGACTCGCACTACTACCGCATCGACAAGCCCTTCAAGGACGTCAGCGGCAAGACGTTCCTGGGATTCACCCGCATCGAGGTGTTCGGTTCGCCCAACGTGGCCGGGCTGGTCATCACCGTCGATCCCGACGATCCGCAGGTCTTCAGTACCCGGCCGTACTACTTGAAGAGCAAGTAGTGTCACAGATCAAGTCGCACGCTGCGGTGGGCGTCACGGACGAAGAGAGTATCCAGGCATGAGTGCCCGCAAGGTCATCATCACGTGTGCCGTGACCGGGTCGATTCACACGCCCAGCATGTCGCCCTATCTGCCGGTGACGCCCGACGAGGTGGCCGAGCACGCCGTGGGGGCGGCCGAGGCCGGGGCGAGTATCCTGCACCTGCATGCCCGCGATCCTCAGGACGGCCGGCCGACGCCGGATCCGGAGGTCTTCGGGCAATTCCTGCCCCGGATCAAGCAAGACTGTGACGCCGTCATCAATGTGACCACCGGCGGCGGGCACAACATGACGATTGACCAGCGGCTCGAGGGTCCCCTGGCGCTGGCACCGGAGATGAGTTCGCTGAACATGGGCTCGATGAATTTCGGCCTGTTCCCCGCCCTGGACCGCTTCTCGGACTGGAAGCACGATTGGGAACCGGTCTACCTGGAGAACACTCGCGGAGGCATCTTCCGCAATACGTTTGCCGACATCGAGGCGATTCTCGAGCGGCTGGGGAAGGGGTGTGGCACGAGGTTCGAATACGAGTGCTACGACGTCGGGCATCTCTACAACCTGGCCCACGTCATCGACCGCGGACTGGCCGAACCACCGTTCTTTGTGCAGACCATCTTTGGCGTGCTCGGCGGCATCGGCCCCGATCTCGAAAACCTCGACCACATGCGGCTGATCGCCGACAAGCTGTTCGGCTCGGACTACCACTGGTCGATTCTCGCCGCCGGTCGCCACCAGACGAACTTCGTCACCACCGGCGCGATCCGCGGCAGCCACGTGCGAGTCGGGCTCGAAGACAACCTCTACCTGTCTCGCGGAGTGCTCGCTGAAACCAACGCCGACCAGGTGGCCAAGATCCGGCACATTCTCGAGGAGCTGTCGCTGGAGATCGCCACGCCCGAGGAGACTCGAAAGATGCTGGGGCTCAAGGGCAGCGACCAGGTCGAGTTCTGATCGACTCGGATCGACTTGGATCGACTTGGATCGACTTGGATCGACTTGGATCGACTTGGATCATGCGTGATCAGCGATTGTGAGGTTGGCGGCGAATCAGCTGGATTTCGTCCACCCTGTAG
>CAUZJR010000400.1:0-5335 GCA_963580005.1 Planctomycetota bacterium | reverse complement strand
CCATCCGGCAGTCGAGTCCGCAAGAACGTCGACGCACCCGGCACCCCGGCCTCGATTTCGCTCCGCCGCCCCACGCAATCCTCGAATCGCCCATCGCCTTCTTCCCGCATCAGTTCTTCGATCTGGAACACCGCCGCGGCACTGGGTGTGATTTGTGCAGCCCTGGTCGCGGTGTCGTTGGGCCTGCGTCGTCGGCGTCGTTCCGGCGGCGGCCGATTGCCGGTGGAAGCGGTCGAGGTGCTGGGTCGCACGGCGGTGGATGGTCGGCACGCGATCAGCCTGGTCCGCTGCGGTTCCCGGGTGCTGGTGCTGTCGGTGGATGCCACCGAGGGTCTCTCGACCCTGGCCGAGATCAATGACCCCGAGGAGGTGAACTTGCTGGTGGACCTGTGCGGTTTGCCCCACGGAGGTGTCGCGGCAGCACTGGGCGAACTCGGACAGTCGGCCGATCTGCCACCCGGAGAGTCGGCACATGCCTAGCAGCAAGCTGACACCAAACAGGGACTGGCTCACCACACGGTCCGCCGCAGGCGGACCGTGTGGAGTGCCTGTCCCAACCCCCAAACCCCAGTCTCTCAAGAGCATCATCACAGTCCTGGCAACCCTGGCGATCGTAGCCGCAATCGGCAGCCCACTGCTGGCCGACGACCAACTCCCGACTCTCTCGACACCAACCTCTGCCCCATCGCCTCAACCGGAATCCGGACCTGCCGACCTGCTCTCAGGCAACCTGGAGCAGGCCACCGCTCCGGAGAACGTCTCGACCACGCTCCGCATGGCCTTGCTGCTGACGGTGGTCAGCCTGGTCCCGAGTGTCCTGGCGATGACGACCTGCTACGTCCGCTTCCTGGTGATTCTGGGCCTGTTGCGGCAGGCCCTGGGAGTCGGTCAGTTGCTCTCGAACCAGGTTCTGGCGGCGTTGTGCCTGTTCCTGACCGTGTCGGTGATGGCCCCGGTCTGGCAACAGTCGTGGGACGAGGGAGTGGTTCCCTACACCGAGTCGGAGGGTGAATCGAGTCGTCCGACGCTCGAGGAATCGGCCACGGCGACGGTGCGGCCGGTTCGCGAGTTCATGAGTCTTCAGATCGATGCGGCGGGGAACACCGAGGGTGTGTTCCTGTTGCTGGACTACCAGCGACCGGCACAGGACAGTCCTCGAGCCGCCGAGTGGGTCGAGCCGACGACATTTGCCGAGGTGCCTCTGAGCGTACTGCTGCCCTCGTACCTGCTCAGCGAACTCAAGATGGCCTTCACGATCGGGTTCCTGGTCTTCCTGCCGTTCGTGGTGATCGACCTCGTCGTTTCCTCTCTGCTGGTTTCGACCGGGGTCATGATGCTGCCGCCGGTGATGGTTTCGCTGCCCTTGAAGCTGTTGCTGTTCGTGATGATCGATGGCTGGTTCCTGACGGTGGGCATGTTGCTTCAGAGTGTGCAGGTGGCCGGAGTGACCGGTTGAACCGGAGGGTGAACGATGACCAGTGATCTGCTGACCGACACGGCTCGCCAGGCGGTGATGCTGGGCCTGGAAACGGCCGGTCCGGTCTTGCTGGTGATCTTGGCCGTGGGCCTGGTGGTGGGGACTCTGCAGGCGGCCACCCAGATCCAGGACCAGTCGGTGGGCTTTGTCGTCCGTCTGCTGGCCGTGGCCACGACCCTGGTCGTGCTGTTGCCGTGGATGCTCGACCGGCTGGTGGTCTTCTCGACGGACCTCTTCGAGCGGATTCCATCTCTGCTGTGATGGGCTCTTTCCGGTGATGGTGCGTGATGGTGCGTGATGGTGCGTGATGGTGCGTGATGGTGCGTGATGGTGCGTGATGGACAAAGCCTGATGGGTGAATCGATAGACACGGCTCTGGAAGCGATGAGCCGATTGGCCGAGTCGCGTTCCGATTCCCTGGTCGGCCTGGGCGCGATCGGATTGCTGGTCGCGGCGCGGATTGCCGGGCTGGTGTGTGTGTTGCCGGGTTGGCAGAGCGGGGTGTTTCCGGTCCGGTTGCGATTGGCGAGTGTGCTGGTGGTGACCTGGCTGGTGTTGCCGGTGGTGGCGGTGGGTCGGGAGGCTGTGTCGAGTGAGGTCCTGGGGCTGGATGCGGTCTCGCTGGGCATACGTGTTGCGGTGGAAGCTGCGATTGGCGGCGTACTGGGGCTGGGTGTCTGGACGGTGTTTGCCGGGTTGCGTGGGGCGGGCGAGATCATCGACCGGCAGACCGGTTGGGGATTGGCGGGGGTGATGGATCCCTCGGGAGCCGGTGGCGGGCCGGGAACGACGCTGGTGACCTGGACGGCGGTTGCGGCTTTGTTCGTGATGGCCCCGATCAATGGACACCTGCTGCTGGTCGACAGCCTGCTGGGTACGTTTGAAGCGATTGCTCCTGGCGGCATCGATGCGGTGAGTGGCGCGAGCCTGCTGAGGGGATCGAGTGACCTGGTGGTTCGGCTGGTGCACCAGTCGCTGGTGTTGTCGATTCAGGTGGCGGCTCCGGTCTTGGCGGTGATGCTGTTGGTGTCGGTGGTGATCGGGATCGTGGGTCGGGCGTTGCCCGAGACGAACGTGCTGGTTGTGGCGATGCCGGCTCGGGTCCTGGTGGGAGTGCTGTTGCTGGGGGTGGTGGTCAGCGGTGTGGGTCGGGTGATGGCCGATGCGGTACCGGGCGTGTTGCACGAGGTGAGTTCGACGTTGTTCGAGGCGGCCTTGAGGTAGTGACCGCCGAAGGCGACCTGTGAGGACGGGACGAGCGAAATGGCCGACTGGGACAACAGAACGATGCCGGCGAGCCCGCGGCGGCGTCTCGAGGCGCGGCAGCGGGGCGAGGTGGCCCAGAGTCGGTTGCTGCGGGTGGCGGGCCAGTTGTTGGTCGCGGTGGTGGCGGTGTCGTGGCTGGGTTCACAGTTGATTGACGCACTGGCCGGGATGATGCGCACCAGTCTTGCTGGGGCGGGTGGTGCGGCGAGTGGAATTGGCGGCAGCGGTGCCGAGGTGGTTGGGGGTGTGATCGGCCTGGTTGAGCCGGCGGCGATGGCGGTGTTGCCGGTCTTGATTGCGGCGGGGTTGGCGTCGGTAGTGATCGGTTTGATTCAGACCCGTGGGCTGTGGGCACCGGCGGCGATGGTTCCGCGTTGGGAGCGGATCAACCCGGCGTCCGGCCTGGGTCGCATGGTGGGCGGGTTGAGCGTGACGAGGGCGGTGACGGTGGTGAGCCAGTTGCTGATCATCGTCGTCCTGGGTGGCTGGTTGGTGGCGAGTCGTTGGGGCGAGTTATTGACCGAGGCCACGGTGGCCGGTTCGACGGCGTCGGGGTTACTCGAGTGGTTGACCGGTGAGGGGTTGCAGTTGGCTGGAGTGGTGGCGGTGGGGTTGTTGGTGCTGGGTGGTGTGGACTATGGCTACCAGCGATGGCGTTTCGAGCAGCAGTTGAAGATGACACCCCAGGAGTGGCGTCAGGAGCAGCGAGAGAGCCAGGCTCCGCGACGTCGCCGGGTCCCAGTGCCGGCGACTTTCCAACAACGTGACCAATCCGTAAACTGATCCTCGTCGCGGGACGTGGCGCAGCCTGGTAGCGCGCTTGACTGGGGGTCAAGAGGTCGCAGGTTCAAATCCTGTCGTCCCGACTTTGGCAAGTACTGGCCCGTCATGATGTTACGGCATCTGGCGGGCTATCTTGCTGCGCGATCAAATCGGGGGTGTTACCCAAAGTGTTACCTGATTGCCCCGATTCCACGTGGTCCCGCCACAGTTCTTCCGCAATCTCGTCGGCGTCCTGGTCCACGTAGTAGGCCATCGTCGTCTTGATGTCCGCGTGTCGCATGATCGACCGCAGCGTGATCGGCTTGATCCGTCTGGACCAGCGGGTCGCAAATGAACGCCGCAGGTCGTGTGCTGTCGCGAACTTCTCTTCACGCTTGTCGACGACGACACCGGCGGCCTTGCCGATCCGCGACACGGTTCTGCCCACCGCGTCGGCGGCCAGGGTGCTGCCGTTGCCGCCGAGCAGTTTGAAGACTGGCCCCGTCCGGTCGCTTTCGGGAGTCGCCAGCAGCAGTTCCGCGAACTCCGGCGTCACCGGCACCAATTCGTCCCTGTGTCGCTTCTGACCTTCGGCGTAGAACCGGATTCGCGGGCGCTGGCCGTTGAGATCGACGCTCACGTCAGCATCCTGGTCCCACGAAAGCGTCAGGGACTCCCGCAGCCGCAACCCACTGTCCCACAGACCTCGCAGGTGCCGTTGCCACGATACCGCCCTCACGGCACCGACGACCTTCGGAACCTGGTCAAGCATCCGCTCGAACTCTTCGCCGCTGATCGGTCGCCCACGCATCCTACGCGTCGTCCTCGCCCGCTTGGGAAGCGTGATCTTCGGGACCGCCGGAATCAACTCGATTTCGCATGCCCACGACAGAGCGGCGCGAATGTGCTTCAGGTAGCAACGGATGGTCGATTCTCTGACTCCATCTTCCCGTAACTGTGCCTGAAACCGGCTGATCACATTCGCGTCGACTTGGGACAGGCGGTTGATTCCCAACTCTTCAAAGTGGTTCATCGCGGCGTTCATGACCGCTGCGTAATTGTCGGACAGCCCCTGTAGCTTCTCGTCCTCGAACCGCTGCCTGAACTCGGCCCAACCGATCTTCGTCGAGTCCTTGTACCGACCCTCACGGAGGTCATGCTCCCATTTGGCCGCGACCTTCACAGCCGCGGTCATGTCGGCCTTCGGTTTCCGCGTGCGTGGTACGCCGGTTGAGCGTGCCTTCTGCTTGCCGGTGATCGGGTCGGTGTACCGCATGTAGAGGCATTTCCGGCCGTATTCGACCACGTGAACCTTGATGTCGTGCATCGGGAACTCCTTGCTTTGATTTGGTTACTGCCGAGCAGCCGATCGCGATGGCGTTCGGCACTGGGTTTCACTCGACTCTCGAGACGATGGCCAGAGCCATGTCCCCTGCCGTAACTGCCAAGATGTTGTGTGGCTGCCTCTACCCTTCGTCATCGCTCGTTGGTCAAACGGCTCTTCTGTTCGGTCTGGCGGCTGCCTCGACGCGGCGGCACGGGGGATGATATCGCGTGGCCACGGCTCGCGCCAGCGTCGTCGCGGCCACGTCAGTGGAGGTTCCGTCGCCTCCTCTTCCAGGTGGTGTCAAAGCCATCTCTACCGCGAGTTGTCGCCGTCCTGTGCTTCCGCGGCCTTGTCGATGTACTCGACGAGATCGGCACCGCGGTAGAACACGCGGCGATGCAGGTAGATCGGCTTCAAGCCACCAGCCCGTGCGGCTCGGATGGCGCTGTCGCCCCACCCGGTCAGGCCACGAAGCATCTGGAGCGAATAGAGCTCATCGGTCC
>CAUZJR010000399.1:0-5360 GCA_963580005.1 Planctomycetota bacterium | reverse complement strand
GGCGGCGGGCGGTTTGTCGAACTGGCCGCCAGCGGACTGGGTGGGTACTTCGACCGCAAGTTGCTGGGGCGCGGGTTGGCTCGGGTGGATTTCGATCGTGACGGCCGTGATGACTTCGTGGTCACCCACCTCGAGAAGCCTGCGGCGCTGTTGGCCAACCGGAGTGCCGAGACGGGTGCGGGCCTGTCGGTGAGGCTGGTGGCGACGACCTCGTCGCGGGACGCGATCGGAGCCCGGGTGACGGTGAGCGATGGAGACTGGCGTCGAGTGCACTTCCTGACCGCCGGCGATGGCTACATGGCCTCGAACCAACGCCAACTGGTCATCGGGCTGGGAGATCGCAAGCGGGTCCCGATGCTGAGAGTCGACTGGCCGTCGGGGGCATCGACGGTGTTGCGGGATGTGGAGGCGGGGGGCGAGGTGGTGATTGTCGAGGGCCGGGCCGCAGCGGTTCGGTTGCCGAAGGCGGACTAGAACAGCGACGCCTCGTCCTCATCAGCCTCGTCCTCATCAGCCTCGTCCTCATCAGCCTCGTCCTCATCAGCCTCGTCCTCATCAGCCTCGTCCTCATCAGCCACTTTGCCAGCTTCGGACTCCTTGTCGATGGTCGCCTCGTTCTGCATCGGCTCGGTCGTCGGGTTGCCGTTGGCGTCGACCCCGGTCAGGGTCTCGATCCGCTGCTCGGCCTGTTCCAGAACATCGTTGCAGGTCTTCAAGAGGCCGATTCCCTCTTCGAACCGTGCCAGGGATTCCTCGAGACCCAGCGATCCGGATTCGAGCGATTCGACGATGCCCTGCAACGCCCCCAGTGCGTCTTCGAATGAGAGGTCCGGGGTCGTTTCGGCTGCGGCTTTGTCCTTGGCCATCGTAGCGTTCCTGATTGAGTCGTCCGATTCGAAGAGATCTGGAGTGAGAGCTGAGCGGTTGGATTTTTCTTAGGTGGGTGTCTGCGATGACGAGTGGTGTTTCAGCGGGTTTCGGGGTCTTGTGTTGCTTCGACCCGGCTGGTGACTTCTCCGTCGGCGAGCGTGGTGAGGATCTGGTCACCGGTCTTGAGGTCGGCTGCATTTCGCACGACTTGGCCGTTGGCGGTTCGCGTCACCGAGTAGCCTCGACCGAGCACCTTCAGTGGGCTGAGGGCCTGGAGCGCGGCGGCGGCGGTTCCCAGTCGATCTCTGCTGGTGCGTGTCCGGTTGCGGGCGGCCTGGTCGATACGTCGTTGCAGTTCATCGACTCGACCGGCAAGTTCGTGGATGCGGCCGTGGGGACGGACGAGAACCGGTCGTGATGCGAACGCATCGAGTCGAGCTCGTGCCCTTTGAGCCTGTTGTCTGAGTGCTGTGGCGAGTCGGGTGCGTGCGCCGCGGATCGAGGCCTTGAGTTCATCGCGGTTGGGCACGACCAGTTCACCGGCCTCACTGGGCGTGAGTGCTCTGACGTCGGCGACCAGGTCGGCGATGCTGACATCGATTTCGTGTCCGACGGCGCTGACGAGTGGGATGGGGCACTCGGCGATCGCACGGGCCACGACTTCCTCGTTGAACGCCCAGAGGTCTTCGAGGCTTCCGCCCCCTCGTCCGGCGATCACGACATCGACGCGTGGCAGTTTCGGCACCAGCTCGATCGCCCGGGCAATCTCTTCGGCCGCTCCCGCCCCCTGGACGCGGACCGGCAGCAGCACGATTTCGGCGGCCGGCCATCGGCGGGTGATCACCTGCAGCATGTCTCGGACCGCGGCCCCGGTGGGGCTGGTGACCAGCGCGATCCGTCGTGGAATGCGGGGGATCGGCTGCTTGCGATCGGCATCAAAGAGTCCCTCGGCGGCCAGCCGTTCCTGCAGCTGGCGGAAGGCCAGTTCCAGGGCTCCGACTCCCCTGGGAGTCAGTTGCCTGATGACCAGCTGGTACTGCCCGCGTGGCAGGTAGACTTCCACCCCGCCGCGGGCAACGACCTCGAGCCCATCGGTGAGATCGAACGCGAGTCCCGAGGCGGTGTTCCGCCAGATGACCGCCGAGATCTGGGAGTCTTCGTCCTTGAGCGTGAGGTAGACGTGTCCGGAGCGGGCGGGTCGGCAGTTGGAGATTTCTCCGGTGACCCACACGTCGGGATAGTGGCTTTCGAGCCGATCCTTGATCTCGCGAGTGAGTTGCGAGACGGTCCGCGCCGAGTCTCCGGTGTCGTGTTGTGCCGTTGCTGGCATCTCGACTTTCACCTCATCATGATCGACCGCAGCTCCGACAGGCTCCGTGCGGTGTCACCGACGGGATCGTCTGTGCCGCAGGCCCCCAACGTCAGCCAGCCGTTGTATTCGGCCTCGGCCAATACCGCCAGCATTTCATCCCAGGCCACCTCGCCCTGGCCCACCCGCACCTCGCGGTATGACCCATCCGATCCTCGCAGTGCGTCCTGGGCCCACACGTGCCTCACCACGGCATACAACTCGCGGAACGCCTCCACCGGATTCCCTCCACGTCCGCTCCACGCGGCCGGATCGAAGTCGACTCCGATCGGCCCCGCGTCGATGTCCGCCAGCAGGTCCTGGAAGGTCTTGAGATCGCTGGCGGAGAGGCCGATCACCGGTACGGCTCCGACGTGGTTGCCGTGTCGGGCGAGGTCGTTGAGCACTTCAACAAGCAGGTCTCGATCATTGCGGCCCGCCTCGTCGATCTCATCAGGCGGCACCGGTCCGATGTTGAGCGTCAGGACGTCTGTCCCCAGTGCCCGGGCGAATGTGAGTGCACTGGAGGCTGCTTCGACGCGTGGCTGGAGATCTCTGCGGTCCGAGAATCCTCGCCGGGTCGGAAAGGTCGCGCCGGCCACGGCCAGCCCGAGTTCATCGAGGTGCTTGCGGAGGTGTCGGATGGCACTCGAGGAGAACTCGGCCGGGGTGACCATCGACCTCGTGTCGAGCAGCAGTCCCTCGACTCCGGACGCCGCGGCCTGCTTCAGAGCCGGCTTGAGCCGTGATCCGAAGATCGAGAGCGGGACACTGCAGCGGAGTTGGTGCATCGGAGGGACTTCGAATGTCGTGGGGGATGGTGGAGGGATTGAAGCGGATTGAAGCGGTGTGTTCAAGAAGCTCGAGGAAGCGTGCGGCACCAGTCCTCGGCTCGTCGAAGTGGTTCGTCGGGATCGTTGGTGTAATGCATGTTCGCCTCCGCGATCACTTCGATCGACAACCTCGCGGTGGGCAGTTCCAGGCTGGCGAGGTCATCGGGGAGGCTGCTGAAGGCGGGTGAGCGCTTGACGGTCTGTCCTCCGACCAGGACCAGCACCGGACAACCGACTCGTGGCAGGTGTTTCACCAGGTCATACCGGTCCTCGGGGCCGTACTTCTCGATGTACCCGGCGGCGCGGATCCAGATCGGCAGCGGTTGCCGGACCTGGATCAGTTCCTCACCACGACCCTCGGCCACCAACTCGCTGGCCACAGCGTAGTCCTCGCGGAACGCATCGGCTTGCGGGTGGTCCTGGTACATACGGTGGCAGAAGCGTGGTGGCGAGATGGCGATGATGGCCAGGGGGTCAACGGCCTGTGCGGCGGTGGCGTAGATCGACTTGACCCCGCCCATGCTGTGTCCGACCAGGATGGTGTGCTGGCTACCGTTTTCACGAGCCCACGAGATCCAGGCCCTGAGGTCCAGGCGGCATTCGTCGATGTGTTCCAGTGCGGCTCCTCCCCGGCTGCCGACCAGTCCATCGTGGCCCCGCGTGTTGATTCTGAGGGCGGGAGTCCCCGACGCGGCCACACTGGCGGCGACATGTTCCAGGATCCCCGGCTCGTAGAAGTTGCCCGAGGTGCCATGCACGAGCATGACCAGGTCGGCGGGCCACCGGTCGCTGTGTTCCGCCTCGGAGCGTGGCAGGTGCAGGACTCCATCCAGCCGGACGTCGTCTTCGCTGCGTGTGCGGACCAGCCTCTGGTTCATCCTCGGACTTCCTGGGCCTGCCGGCTCTTTTTCTTATCCGGCTTCTTGCCTGGGGCCTTGTCGAGTTCCGCCAGTCTCTTGCGGAGCACCGGGATCCGCTTTCGGGCCTGGTCCACGGCATCGGTGTCCTGGCCATCCTTGAGGACCTGGTCCCAGAGCGTGATGGCGAACTTGAGCATATCGGCACGTCCCTTGGCGTACTGGCTGGGCAGTGGTCCGCTGCCATAGGCGTCGATCCCTCGTGCTCGAGCCACCAGGAACCGTCGTTGCTGGGCGATGTCCTGTTTCTCCCAGGGCCGTTCGTCGCGGGAGTCGTATTCGAGCAGGGTCTTTTCGGCCGCCTGGGCCTCGGGCAGGCCGGTCCAGCGGACACGGATTCCCTTGAGTTGCATGAGTCCCGAGTAGAGTGTTCCGGGTGCGGCGATCCGCTTGTTGGCTTCGGCCAGCAGTGCCGCGGCCTGGGCCTGTCGATTTCCGACGGTGGCGGCGATCCGCGACGCGGGCCAAGCCTTGGCGAGCTTGGCTCGCCGAGGCCGGTCGGCTTCCAGCCATTCGAAGACTCGGGGCACCGGCCCGGCGGGCACGGCGTGCCCGGTCCTGGGTTCGACCCAGACCCTGGTCCGCACACCGACTTCGGAGAGCAACGGGCCTCGAAACCGCTGGACCTCGCCCCGGTTGAAGTCGGTTTCACCGGTGACCAGCGCCACGCTGAGGCGGTCCTGCACCCTGTGCCTGAGCCACGGCTCGGTTCTGAGGTCCCCCGCCGCACAGAAGCTGATGACTCCACCAAAGAGCTCGGGCAACGCGAACCCGATCGTACAGGCGACCCGACCTCCACCGGAGAACCCGGCGAGGTAGGTGCGGTCGGGGTCGATCGGGAAGCGGCGGCGGAGGTCATCGAGGACATCGAGCACGATGTTGACGCGCCGTGGAAATGGGCAGCGGTTGCCCGCTCCGCGTGGGCTGGCCACCAACACCCCGTGCCGAGCCGCCGTTGCCGCGAAGGCACCGAAGCCGCCGGGATTGTCACCGGGCGAAATGAACAGCACCAACGGCAGCAGTTTCTCGGCGGCGGTCTTTCGGGTTTTCCTGGAGAGCTTGCCCGGGACCAGCAGGCGGTAGGTCTGGTCGGTCGAAGTGTATCCCGCGGTCCACTCGGCCGGTGGCCGGGCGGGGCTCTGGTTCGAGAGTGCAAAGACCCAGTCGAGTCGCGTGGGGGCGGCGACCGGGACCCGGTCGTGGGTGCCTGCGGCGAGGGGTTCCGCCGAGAGAGCCCGGGGGGCCAGGAGGAGGAGGAGGAGGAGCAGCAGCAGCAGTCGGCTCATCATGTGTCGCGTCTCGACGTGTCCCGAAGAGGTTGTTCACAGCATCCGATCCAGAGTAACCGCGGAGCTGACTCGCGTCGCCGCAAACTCGCGGGGATTCGCCTGC
>CAUZJR010000398.1:0-5371 GCA_963580005.1 Planctomycetota bacterium | reverse complement strand
AAAGGGACGGCAGCTGGACGGACAACTCGAGCGACCTGCTGAACGGGAATCTCAGCCGGACCCGGCGACCGGGCCGATTGAACCGGAGGCATCGGTTGCGGGTTCGCCCGCGGCCGCACTCTCGCGGCTCTCGAAATCTCCTCGCCTGATGCTCGCGCTGGGCGGCACGGCGGTGGTGGTCTTGATTGCCGCCCTGGCCTGGCAGACGAGGGCTCCGTCCGAAGGAGTGGCCCAGGTCAGGCGTGCTGCGTCGTCCAAGGCGACCGGAACCGCCCGCGTGAAGCCGGTCCGTAAGGCACAGAACATGGCTCGGATCGCGACCTCCTCGGGGCGAATCGACTACATCGGCCACGACGAGTTGGCTCGCGAGTGCATCGCGAGGATTGGTGGCGAGGTGCTTGATGAGCTGATCAACCGCAAGGTGATCGAACTGGAGTGTGCTCGGCTGGGGATCACGGTGAGTGATGCGGAGGTCAAGCAGGAGGTGGTACGGCTGTGTAAGGAGACCGGGATGGAGCCTTCGCAGTGGTACCAGATACTCAAGGCTCGCCATAACATCACAGCAGCCCAGTACCACAAGAACCGGATCTGGCCGGCGATGGCGATGAAGAAGCTGGTCGGGGCATCGGTGTCGGTTTCCGAGCAGGACTTGAAGACTGCCTACGACCACCACTTTGGTGCCCGGGTCAAGGTGCGGTTGATCGTGTACGACAACATCCGCCGGGCCAACGAGGCGTGGAACACGTTGCAGAAGAGTCCTGACGAATTCGAACGGATCGCGAAGCGGGATTCGGTCGAACCGAACAGCCGCTCGCTGGGCGGCCTGATTCCGCCGGTCCGTCGACACCACGAGTACCCCAAGCTGGAGGCGGCGGCGTTCAAGCTGCGAGTCGGGGAGATCTCGGCGATCGTGCAGTACGGCCCACCGACTCAGTCGCGTTACGGGATTCTCAAGTGCGAGGGTCACACGCGACCTGAGTTTGCGATTAAGGACGTGCGGGACTACCTGATCAAGATGGTGACCGAGCAGAAGTCGCAGGCCGAGATGGCCCGGCACCTGTTGGCGATCAAGGGTCGGACACGGGTGGACAACTACCTGATGAGCACGACGACCGGTTCGACGAAGGGGACGCGACAGGCCGGTTTCACAAGGCCGGCCACGTCCAAGCCGTCCTCGGGTGTGGTCCCGGCCGGCAAGACCGCTCCGCGAAAAGCCCCGGCCAAGAATTCTTCTCGCGCGATCCCACCCAGGCGTCGGTGAGCTTGGGCTGGGGGAGGCGGCGATCGCTCTTCAACCCGCTGGCAGGCCCTTCGGTCTCGCAGGGCAACCTTCGGCCCACTCGAATCTCACGTTGGCTGCCCGAGTGGACGATACTGGATTTGAACCAGTGACTTCCACGATGTCAACGTGGCGCTCTAACCGGGCTGAGCTAATCGTCCTCGAACCGCAAAGCTAGCGTTCCTCGGGCGGGGTAGTCAAGCAGGCAGGCGGTCTGCCGCCACACCGCCACCGCCAGTGTTGACGCTGTGTGAACAAGTCTCTTACATGAACCCACCGACCTGCACGGCGGCCTTTCGTAGCGGCCGGGTGTGGGTCCGAGAGAGTCGAGGCGACGATGATCCAGGTACTGCTTCCCGACGGCACCCTGCAGGAACACGCCGACGAGGCCACGGCACTGGATGTCGCGGTGGGGATCGGCGAGCGGCTGGCGATGGCCACGATGGCGGCCGAGATCGACGGCAATGTGGTCGACGCCATGCGGCCACTGAAGCAGCTCTGTGAAGCCGATCCGATTCCCCTGAAGCTGCTGACCACCCGCGACGCCGAGGCGCTGGGCGTGATGCGGCACAGCTGTGCTCACGTGATGGCCCGGGCCGTGATGAGGCTGTTTCCCGGAGTCGGACTCGCGTTCGGGCCGACCATCGACAACGGGTTCTACTACGACTTCGAACTCGAACAGCCGATCCGCGAGGAGGACTTCGAGAAGATCGAGCAGGAAATGCGTTCGATCGTCAAGGAGGCCGAGCCGTTTGAACGGTTTCACCTGGATCGTGACGAGGCCATCTCGTTCTGCGACGGGCTGGGCCAGGGACTCAAGGTCGAACACATCCAGACGGGCCTGGCCGAGCATGCGGATCTGAGTTTCTATCGCCAGGGCGAATTCGTCGACCTGTGCCGCGGTCCTCATGTCCCCGACGCCGGTCGGATCAAGGCCTTCAAGCTGCTGAGCGTGGCCGGTTCGCACTGGAAGGGCGATGCCAGCAGTGGCCGCCACCTGCAGCGGTTGTACGGCACCGCGTGGTTCAGCAAGAAGGACCAGGCCGCGTATCTCGAACGAGTCGAAGAGGCCAAGCGGCGGGATCATCGAGTGCTGGGCCGGCAGCACCAGTTGTTCTTGATCACTCCCGAGGTCGGACAGGGCCTGTGTCTCTGGACGCCCAAGGGGGCCAGTGTGCGGATGCGGCTGGAGGACTTCATCAAGGCCGAACTGCTCTCGCGTGGCTACGACCCGGTCTATTCACCGCACATCGGTCGGGTCGAGCTGTACGAAACCAGTGGTCACTTTCCCTACTACCGGGATTCGCAGTTCGCACCTCTGTTCACTCACGACGCCGGCCAAATGGTCGATGCCTGGATCACGCGTCTCGAGGCGGGGGCGTTGGGCGAGCAGGACGAGCGAGCACTTCGTGATGCCGCCTCGGTGCTGGGTTGCGACGCGTCAAGCTACCCTCTGACCGGGACGAAGGATGAGCGGTTGGCGTTTCTGCGGCAGTGGGAGCGGACCCAGGAGCGGTTTCTGCTGAAGCCGATGAACTGCCCTCACCACGTGCAGATCTACAAGTCTCAGCCTCGCAGCTACCGCGAGTTGCCGGTGCGGCTGGCCGAGTTCGGGACGGTGTACCGCTACGAGCAATCGGGAGAACTCAACGGCATGCTGCGGGTACGCGGCCTGACCCAGGACGATGCCCACCAGTTTTGCACTCCCGACCAGGTCGAGCAGGAGTTCCGTGACACGCTGGAGCTGGTCAAGTTCGTGCTCGCCGCCGTCGGTCTCGACGACTACCGCGTGCAGCTGTCGTTGCGCGAGCCGGGCAGCGACAAGTACGTGGGGAGCGAGGAGAACTGGGATCGGGCCGAGCAGAGCCTGCGGAGCGTGCTCGAGGAGACGGGGCTGGAGTACGAGGAGTGTGTCGGCGAGGCGGCATTCTACGGGCCCAAGGCCGACTTCATGGTCAGTGACTGCATTGGCCGAGAGTGGCAGTTGGGCACGGTGCAATTGGACTACAACCTGCCCGAGCGCTTCGAGCTGGACTACATCGGTTCGGACAACCGACCGCACCGACCGGTGATGATCCACCGGGCCCCGTTTGGGTCAATGGAGCGGTTCGTGGGTATGCTGATTGAGCATTTTGCCGGGGCGTTTCCGCTGTGGCTGGCTCCCGAGCAGGTCCGAGTGCTGCCGATCAGCGATGACCGACACGCCGAGTACGCCGTGAGTGTGACCGCTCGATTGCAGGCGGCCGGGTTCCGGGCGACGACGGACCTGCGAAGTGCCAAGGTGCAGTCGAAGATCCGCGACGCTCAGCTTGAGTTGATCCCCTACATGGCGGTGGTGGGTGACAACGAGTCGGCCGAGGATTCGGTGGCGTTGCGAGACCGCATCGACGGCGACCTGGGAATGATGAAGGTCGACGCTGCGGTGGCGAAGTTGCTCGAAGAGTCCACAGCCCGGCAGATTCGCCAGGTGGTCAAGAGCGACTTTGCGGGTTTGGAGGGTGAGGTGGCGGCTGAGAACGAGTACTAGCTCAGGGACTGGCGGCCCGTGGCCGACGGGTGCCTGTCCCCGCAACCCGCCTTGGCAGTTGTAGAAGCCAGTCCCGGAATGATCCCAACTTGCACTGGGGACAGGCACCGGATCGCCAAGGGCGATCAGGAGCCAGTCCCTGGGGCCTGGCAGCTCCAGCAGATCTCGAACCCGGCATCGACCTCGCTGCCGCACCGCGGGCAGGTCCATGCCACGCCGGCCTCGCCCGCAGCACTCTCACCGCTCTCGGCGATAAGCTCTTCAGCCCACTGCAGGTCGTCGCTGGCAACCTGCAGCGTGACGCCACCCAGTGCGAGGCCGACCTGGAAGAGTTGCCCGGCGGTCAATTCGTTCTGCAGCCAACTGCGGATGCCGGCCTGTTCGAGTCGTTCGCGGACGATCGAGGCTTCGGTGATCGAGGCGTAGACTCCGACCGTCTCAAGCGTCTGCGGTTGTGCCGGTCGATCGCCGTCGGTCACTCCTCACCACCTACCTCGGCTTCGTCGACTTCGACCTCCGCCAGGGCCTCCTCACGGGTCTCGAACAGAGGCCACAGCCGTCCGATCTGGATGCAGCCGAGCACCTCCTTGACCTCATTGTTGGCACAGCAGAACACTCCCTTGCCACCCAGCTGCCTCGACTTGGTCAGCACTCGGAGCAGCGAGCTGATGATGATCGAGTCGATGTAGGTGACGGCCCCGAGGTCGATCAGCACGTTTTCGAGTTCGGGTTCGTCGATGATCCGGAACAGCTCGTTCGACTCCAGGTGCACGTCGGTGTACTGGAAGTTCATCGTGGCGCCCTGGGGCACGATCACCAGCGTGCGTGGTAGCCGGGCGATCTTGAAGACCTTGCTCGGATCGGGCATGCCGGGATGCTTGCTGGCGGTGGACTGAGTGTTTCGGTGACGCGGCACCAGGCACCTCAGCGGTGCTCTGTCACGTTGTCCAATTCTTATCGGGTGCGGGTATGATGTCGAGGCGTCAGGTGGTGAAATTCGAGAGGAACAGCAGCAATGACCGATCAGCGAGAGCCATGTGCGGACGGCCGGGATGATGGTCCCGCGCGGTCGACTCGACGGGGATTCGTTCGCAGTGCGGCGTTGGGGGCCGCGGGTTTGGCCGCGACCGGATCGCTGGGCAGCCCGGTCGCCGGGGCAGAGGAGCGGAAGCCGAAGAAGAAACCGAAGACGAAGATCCGGATCGGCACGCGGATCAGCGCGGCGTGGATGAAGAGTGAAAACGACAACGACCTGCGTTTTCTGAAACAGATCGGTGTCGATTACGTCGACATCACGCTCGACCTGATCGACGGGTACTCAGAGCACGGCGAGTTCACTCGGAAGGAGCTCGAGCGGTTGATCAAGCGGTTCGACAATGTGGGCCTGAAGATCGAGCGAGCCAATTCGCGGGGACGCTATTATCTGAATGCTCACCTGGCGCGGCCCGAGGGTCAGAAGGAGATCGACAAGCTGAAGCGGATGGCCGAGCTGCTGGTCGATTCCGAGATCCCGGTCTACGGGATCCAGGCCTGCCAGGCCCGGCTGCACCTGGAAAACAACACCG
>CAUZJR010000397.1:0-5381 GCA_963580005.1 Planctomycetota bacterium | reverse complement strand
TCTTCAGCCGCCACGGTCCGCACCCGTCGTCCGGCTCGAGTCAACTCGCGAGTGAAATCCCGGTGTGTCCCCAGCACCAGCGGCACGCTCGATCGAAACACCTGCCGTCGCTGCCGCCAGGTCAGCCTCTGGGCCTCGTCGATCAGCAAAGGATTCCCACCAGGCACCTCGGCCCGTTCCCCCTCGGGGATGTGCACGTAGCCGGACCCGGGAAATCTCACTCCGATGGCCAGCAGGTGAGTCGTCTTGCCGTAGCCCTTGTCACCAACAAACTGCAGCACCGATCCCGGCTCGGCCAGCAGTTCGTCAAACTCGTCCAGGTCCACGTCGGCCAACCGCGTCCAGTCCTCGACCGAAAACTCACCAAACGGGTTGCGGCGGAGATTCAAATGAGCAAACGGAAGCAGAGATGAGCTGGCCCGTGTCGTCACAGTCGACTCGCTGAATGCGTTCCCGTCGTCTTGATTACCCGCTCGAAACAGGCCGTCCTGAACGCCGCATTGCTCATCGGCTGTGTCAGTGCAACGCTGATCAGGGCCGTCAGGTGAAACGAACCGCATCTCGAACCATACCTAGCAGCCCGTTGAAAAACACAGGTTCGCTGCCCGAACGGGGTCTGACGCCGCCCGTGGCGGGGCCTGACCCCTTCACTCGAGCGATGGGGGTTGGAACAAGAGAGTTCAGGCCCCCCGCAAAAGGCGGGGCGTCTGACCCCAGGCTCCCGGTTTTTCAACGGGCTGCTAGTGCTGGTAGATGAACTCCTGGGAGTTCAGCAGCGTCCAGAGCACGTCCTCCCAACCCTGCCGGCGATCGGAACTGGAGCTGACGTGAGCCAGCATCGCGGTGCGGGTCTTCGGCGACGGGCGTCTCGAAAGCGACCGCAGGTAGAGGGCGTCGAGAATCTGGGCGTCGCTCATCTTCGAGTCCATCAACCGGCTCAGACGGTTTTTTGGCTGAACCAGCCGCCTCGACATCATCTGGCCAATGATCAACTCCAACGCCTGCTTCCGCCCAAACGTCTGCTCGCGATCACACTCGCACGTCTGGGTCCGCGACGGCTGCCCAAAAGCCCGCAGGAACGGGTGAGACTCGTAGCGGACATACTTCGATCCCTGGTTGATCAGGGTCACGATGTCGTTGACAGGCAACTGAACCGCGCGAGTACCGATCGGCAGAGTGATCGTGCCGGGCGGTAACCCGATCGTGTAGTCCTTGGCGATCTCATACACCTCCGGCACACCCGTCACCTGGCACACCGCGTCCAACAACACCTCCGCCGGCAAGGGACGCGAGTGCATGTGTGAGAAGTACTTTCCGTCGGACTGGTTGCTCGGATTGGAGATCGCGCTGAGATGGTAGGTCCGCGAGTTGACGATGGTCCGGATGAGTGGCTTCATCCGGTAGCCGCCTTCAACAAACTGTCGTGCCAGGGCCGCCAGCAACGGATCGTTGGACGATGGGTTCGAATCCCGGAAATCATCCACCGGCTCGACGATGCCCTTGCCGTTGAGGTGATACCAGATCCGGTTGACGAAGGCCCTTGCGAAAAATGGGTTGTCGGAGCGGGTCAGCCAGGCGGCCAATTGCTGACGACGATCCTGGTCCGCTGGAATCGCCTTGGGCTGCTGCCCGATCAGGCTGGGCACAACCGCAGAGCCGTCCGAGTCGCGAGTGAACTCGGGGGACTTCTTGTCGATCGTGATCTCGAGCTGGCGACGCTCGGCACGGCCACCAGGACCAGCCTTCCCCATCCGGGTTCGCTTGACCTGGTTGAAGTGAGCAGCCAGGCCCAGGTAGTCGTTCTGTGTCCATCGCTCATACGGATGATTGTGGCACTTGGCACATTGCAGTCTCACACCCAGGAACAACTGGGCGGTCGCCTCGGCGAGGTCCTTCTGCAGGAACTGCTTGTCGGTGACCGTCTTGGGCGTCAGCGTGACGCAGAAGTAATTCACCGGTGCGTCGCGGTACGACTGGCCGACGGAGGTCAGCAGCTGACGAGCCGTCTCGTCGAACGGCTCGTCACTCTCGATCCGGCCCCGCAACCAGGCCTGGAACTTCTGAGATCCCTCGAGATTGATCGCATCGCGGGTGACCCGCAGCACATCAAACCACTTCTTCGTCCAGTAGTCCGAGTACTCGGGCCGCTGCAACAACTGCTCGATCAACCGCGTGCGACGATCCGGACCCGTCGTGGCCAGGAACGCCTCGGTCTCGGCCGGAGTCGGCAGCACACCGCAGAGGTCGATGTGGATACGACGCACGAACTGTTCGTCGGTGCACAACCCCGAGGGTGCAATGTGGAGTTGCTTCAGCTTGGCAAAGACGTGCGTGTCGACGTAGTTCGCTTCCGGAGGATCCGGCCAGGCGTAGTCCGCCGCCGGCTCGGCAATGTGCATCAGCCGCATCGACTCCATCCGGCCCATGAACCGGCACAGGATCGCCACCTCGCCCTGGCGAGCGAATTCCACCTGCCCGATTCGATCGACGTTGGCGATCGCAATGTCGCTGCTGGAATACGTCGTCAAGCGGGTGACGTCGGCCACCTGGCCATCCGAGAATTCCGCCTGCACGGCCAGCCGCTGCCACTTGGCCGGAGCCTTGAGCACTCGACGGCCGGGTGTCACGACCAGCGACTTCAGCGACACCGGCCCGGCATCGTCATGAAGACCTTCAGCCTGCCAGCCTCGCATCAGCTTGGCCAACTGGCTGCCCGGTGCAAACCTGCGACCGCCGACATGAGAGACCTGTGCGAGGGCCTTGTTGAGAATCAGGCTGCTGTCGGGATTCAGCGGGTTGGTCCGGCGACCGAGCCCATCGTGTGTCAGTTGCTCAAAGTCGAAGTCGGGATTGAAGCCCCACAGGCTGAGACTAAAGCCGTCCTTGCCGCTGGGCGCACCGTGGCAGCGAATGTCGCTGCAGCCGGCAACCGCCAGCACCGGCATGAACTCGCGGCGGAAACTGATCGGCTCGTGTTTCCCGACATCCGCCACCGTCACCGTGGCCGTTGTCGATAGCCCGGCCACCTCGACCACCAGCTTCGTGGTCCCATCGCTGCGACCTCGGGCCAGGCCATCGGCATCCACGTCGATCATCGCCGGATCGGCCGGTTTCCACTGGCAGAATCCCGTGAGATCTCGAAGCGAGCCGTCGGCATACCGACCGGTCACCAGGACCTGGCGACTGGCTCGAGGCCCCGACAGGGTGAAGGCGCGAGGAGCAACCTCCAGGGCCACCGGCTTGCCCAACAGTTGCTGCCGCGCCGACGCGTCTTTCGGCACCGCCGCCTGCAAGGCCGGGCCGCCGGCCAGGATCGCCACGACCAGACAGGTCACTCTCCACCGCATCTCATCCGCCCCCGTGTGGTCCTCGGCACCGCCAATTCGCCGGAAAACCGCAATAAAACTCGTTGATTACGCGAGAATGTCCTTGATCACTCGGCCTTCCTGGCGAATCTTCACCGGCTGCCCGGCCGCGTCGGGCACGTGCATGTCCGGGTCGATCCCCAGGCACTCGTAGATCGTCGCACAAATGTCGGCCGGGCTGACCGGACGATCCTTCACGTACGCCGCCTGCTCATCCGATGTCCCGTAGACGGTCCCCCCACGCACTCCTGCTCCGGCAAACAGCACCGAGTAGCAGAACGTCCAGTGGTCCCGACCGGCGTTCTTGTTGATCTTGGGCGTCCGACCCATGTCGCTCATCACGACCACCAGCGTCTCGTCGAGCGTGCCACGATTCTCGAGATCTTCCATCAACCCCGAGAAGGTCAGGTCGTACTGTGGCAACAACGTCTCGCGGCAGACCCCGAAGTTCCTCTGGTGCGTATCCCAGATCGTTCCATCGATCTTTGAGGGGCGAGTCCAGAACGCGTCCCAGGTCACGTTGACAAACCGCACGCCCTCCTCGACCAGCTTTCTGGCGATCAACGCGCTGTTGCCAAACAGGGTGCGGCCGTACGCGTCGCGGACCTCGCTCTTTTCGCTCTCCACGTCAAACGCGTTGAGAATGCGGTTCGAGGTCAACAGCGATAGGGCACCCTCCTGCACCCGATCAAACTCACTGGCCACTCCCGGCTGGCGAAGTGCGTCGTCAAACTGCTCGGTGAGCTTCTTGCGGGCATTGAGCCGATCGAGCGTGATGCCCTTGGGCAACCTGACATTGGGCAACATCGGAGTGCCCAGAGGAACCTGCGGGTGATAATCGGTGCCCGGCTTCTTGGACGTCGGGCTGCACTCGGTGAACAGAGGATCGTACTGCCGACCGAGAAAACCGGCGTAGGGACCCGCGCGGCGGATGTGCTGGCCCCAGCCCAGCATGCAGGGCATGTGGACGTAGTCGGGCATCCCGCCGGGATCATTGTTGAGATACTCGCAGACCGATCCCATGCTCGGAGGCAACCCGTCCTGGTTGACGCCGATCGAGGGCAATGGCTCGGGGTAACCGGTCAGGCTGGGCATCGGGTTGTGACAACCGCCGATGTGGTTGACCGTTCGCACGATCGCCGACTTGTTCATCCAGCGAGCATGCTTGGGCAACAACTCGCAGACATCCATCCCGGGCACATTCGAGACAATCGGGCTGAACTCGCCACGGATCCCACCCGGAGCGTTCGGCTTCATGTCGAACATGTCCTGCGTGGGGGCTCCACCGAGCAGGTACAGCACGATCACGCTCTTGGCCTTGCCGGGCCGATCGAGCCTGCTGCTGTTGGCCGCTGCGGCGGAAAGCTGCTGAGGCAGGCCGAACATCCCGCCGAGCATCGCCAGCCCACCGGCCTGCAACGTCTCGCGTCGCGTCACCCCGTCACAGTTTTTCCGCGGACTACCCAGGACCGTAATCATGGCATCCTCTTTTCAACTCGATCTACTTGCATGACAAATCGTGCCTGTCATCTCCATCGGCGAACCGGCAAAGACAACACCAGCACACGAACCCAACATGCTGTGGTCGCTTCAACACAATGTACGAAAACCACGCCCCCGGTGTTACTCGATTCAGCGATCAGAGACCGACAGCGACGCAAACAGGAGTCCGCCACTGCCGGGGCCTGGCGCCGTACGAACCCTGTTGCTTGTCTCCACGGGGTGCACTGCGACAGACTGTTGCTGATGATCTTGGAGTCGCAACAGGCAAAGCAACGGAGAGTGCGGATGAGAATGGTGAAAGTGCTCGGCTTGGGGCTGGGGCTGGCGCTCGTGATTGCCGGACCCACGTACTTGGCAGTCTTCGCTGCGGAACCGGAACAACCCGCCTGGAACTACCAGCCGCGGTTCCTCCGCCCGTTCTGGAAGAGCGACACCGTCGAAGGTGAATCGGTGCTGTTCATCAGGAACGTGGAGTCGGGCGAGGCCACAGCCAGGGTGTTGTTTCCCATCCAG
>CAUZJR010000396.1:0-5389 GCA_963580005.1 Planctomycetota bacterium | reverse complement strand
CGTCAGATCCCGCAGCACCTGCTGATCCCCGAATCGACGACCCACTCCACACAACACCACCGGATCGGCCACCGGATCGGCCACCGGATCGGCCACCGGATCGGCCACCGGATCGGCCACCGGATCGGCCACCGGATCGGCCACCGCCGCGACATCGGGATGCGGAGACGAGGGCGTCGGTTGAGGCTGATCGTGAGTCGACACCGTGGCGGGTCTCATGGCGTTTGGGCAGGCCACCGGGCCTGCGGGTTCATAACAGGCTGGTTGGGGCCGGGTAGGCCATCCGGTAACCGGTGTCCAGCAGCAGTCCCAGGAAGAAGTCCAGAGCGAGGATGGCGACGAACGAGGTGACGAACGAAACCGTCGCCGCTCGACCCACGCCCTTGGCCCCCGCCTGGCAATGAAAACCGTGGTAGCACGACACCAGCGCGATCGCGCCACCAAAAAATACGCTCTTGATCAAGCCGGTCGTCACGTCGAAGGCGGTGACGAAGGAACGGCTGTGAGCCCAGTAGAAGTGGCTGTTGACGTCCAGGGCCTGCGTCGAAAAGACCCAGCCGCCAATGATCCCCACCGTATCGGCAACGATCGTCAGCACCGGGATCAGCAGGAAGCAGGCCAGGAACCGCGGCACCACCAGCTGGCGAATCGGATTCGCGCCCAGGGCGAGGATCGCGTCGATCTGCTCGGTCACTCGCATCGTGCCCAGCTCGGCAGCCATCGAACTGCCCACTCGACCAGCCAGCATCGTCGCCGCCAGCACCGGGCCCAGTTCCTTGACCAGAGAGGCGTTAATGACCGAACCGATCCGGGTCTCCATGCCCAGGTGATGAAACGACGAGTAGCCCTGCACGGCCAATACCATGCCGATGAAGACGCCGGTTACCACCACCACCGGGATGCTGCCCACCCCGACCGTGTACATCGTCTCGAGCATCACGCGGCGACGAGGTCGACCCAGCACCAGCTGATGCAACACGCCCAGCGAAAACAACGCGATGTCCCCAATCGACTCAACAGCCGACAGCACCACGCCGCCGAGCCGGTGGATCGGGGACCAGGAAGGAGGTGAAATGGGGATCGTCGCCATCGGGCAGGCTCTCGACGGCCGCGGGAGGCGGGAAAGTAGTCGATTGAACCGGGCGGGGCGAGACCACTTCGTCGTGACGCCGAATGCCGCTCCCGCTGCACTGTTGCTTTCCGAACCGGCTCTTGTGCTGGTACAATCCCAGCGCGTCGCCAGCACCCGCTGGCGACTCGGAATATCGACGCAATCACAATCGGGATGACCGTACAGGAGACTGGCATGCGAAGCTTGATCGCATTTTTGACGTTGGCCCTGCTGGCCGCCGGACCGCTGTCGGCAACGACCGCCGTCGCTCAGGACAAGAAGAAAACTGAAAAGAAGGCCGAGAAGAAGGCCGAGAAGAAGGCCGAAGAAAAGGCTCCGCCGAAGGTCGTGCTCAGTGCCGCGGAAAAAGCCGCCGTCGCCGCGATCAAGAAGTTCGGAGGCTCGGTGCTCGAGGTCGCCCAGAACGACGGACGACTCGATGTCGCCTACCACCTCGCCGATGGCAAAATCGGTGACAAGCAACTGGCACCGCTCAAGAACATCAAGCACATCCACTCGCTGAACCTGCGAGGGACCGAGGTCACCGACGCGGGGCTGGCAGCGATCGCCGGTCTCGGAGGCCTCGAACGACTCCACCTCGAAAAGACCAAGGTCACCGACGCCGGACTGGCCCACCTCAAGGGACTCGCAAACCTTCAGTACCTCAACGTCTACGGAACCGCCGTCACCGACGCCGGACTCAAGCACCTCGCGGGTCTCAAGAAACTCAAGAAACTCTACATCTGGGAAACCAAGATCAGCGAGGGCGGAATCAAGACGATCAAGACCGCCGTGGCCGGCCTGCGAGTGATCCCCGACCCGGAGATCGAAAAGAGACGTGCGGCGATCGACGCCAAGAGAGCACTCGCGGCGCTGAAGACCGAATCCGAGACCGCGGTCAAGAAGATCCCGATCGCCAAGAAGGCCGCAGCGGATGCCGCCAAGGCCTCGACCACCGCCGCCGCCGCATCGACCACAGCCGCCAAGGCCGCCACCGATGCCAAGACCAAGGCCACCGCCGCCGCCAAGACCCTGACCGACGCTCAGGCCAAGGCCAAGGACGCCAAGACCGACGACGATAAGAAGACGACCGCCGAAGCAGTCAAGAAGGCGACCGCAGCCAAGACGGCCGCAGATAAGGGCAATACCGACGCGACCAAGAAGGCCGCCGATACCAAGAAGGCCGCCGACGCCGCCAAGAAAAAGGCCGACGACGCCACAAAGGCCATCGCCGCAGCCACCAAGGCCGCCGCGGATGCCAAGGCCAAGTTCGAAAAGGCCAAGAACCCACCACCAGCCAAGAAGAAGGCTGACAAGAAAGACAAGAAGAAAGACGCCAAGAAAGACAAGAAGAAAAAGAAGTAGCCTCATCGGCCGCTTTCCGATTCGTCTTCAACGACGTGTTTTCCGGCCCGGCGGTCAAGCAGACCGCCGGGCCGTTTTTTCGAAGTCGCTGACCACTCATCGAGACACCCCGACCAGAGACCCCCGCCGATGTCGATACACCGCTGCCTGGTCCCGCTGATGATCCTGGCCACCTCGCTGGTGACCTCATCCGCCTCGGCCGCTGACCTGCTGGCTCTGAATCCCAACGACCACATCGCGATCATCGGCAACAACCTCGCCGACCGCATGCAGCACCACGGCTGGCTGGAAACCTACCTCCAGGCCGAATTCCCCCGGCATCGACTCACGATCCGCAACCTCGGATTCACCGGCGACGAGGTGAAGACCCGGCCTCGCTCGGCCAGCTTCGGCAGCGCCGACCAGTGGCTCAGCAAGGTCAAGGCCGACGTCGTTCTCTGCTTCTTCGGCTACAACGAAGCACTGCGGGGCCAACCCGGACTGGCCGCCTTCCGCAAGGACCTCGCCGGCATGCTCACCGGCATGAAGGCCCAGAAGTACAACGGCAAGACCGCACCCCGCATCGTCGTCTTCTCACCCATCGCTCACGAAAACCTCAACAGCCCCAACCTGCCCGACGGCACCCGCAACAACCGCAACCTGGCCATCTACTCGGCCGCCATGAAGCAGGTCTGCACCGCCAACGACGTCCCCTTCGTCGACATCTTTGGCCCCTCACGACAACTCTACGCCGACAACGCCAGCCACCTCACGCTCAACGGCATCCACCTGCTCGATCACGGCAACCGGTTGTTGGCCGGGGTGATCATGAGGCGGCTGTTCGGGAACCCCAGCAGCACGTTGCGCGAGAGTGCCGAGATCGAACGGCTGCAGCAGGCGGTGCTCGAGAAGAGCTACTACTGGTTCAGCCGCTATCGGGTCGTCGATGGCTACAACGTCTTCGGTGGCCGCTCGCGACTGGCCTGGTTCGGACAGTCCAACGCCGACGTGATGCAACGCGAGATGCAGATCTTCGACGTGATGACCGGCAATCGCGACGAACTGGTCTGGGCCGTCGCCGCCGGACGCAAGCACAAGGTGCTCGACAACAACATCCCCGGGCTGCTGATGGTCAAGACCAACAAGCCCGGACCTCTGGCCGGCGGCCGACACCCCTACCTGGCCGGCACCAAGGCGATCGAGCGGATGAGGATGGCCAAGGGGATGGAAGTCAACCTGTTCGCCTCCGAAGAGAAGTTCCCCGAACTGGTCAACCCGGTGCAGATGGCCGTCGACACCGACGGACGACTCTTCGCCTCGGTCTGGCCCTCGTACCCGCACTGGAACCCCACCGAACCGCGGACCGACCGCATCCTCTGCCTGCCCGATGACAACCGCGACGGTGTCGCCGACCGCTGTGTCATCTTCGCCGATCAACTCAACAGCGTCACCGGGTTCGAGTTCTGGGGTGGCGGCATGCTGGTGGCCGCGGCTCCCGAGATCTGGTTCCTCAAGGACACCGACGGCGACGACAAGGCCGATGTGAAGATCCGCATGCTCCAGGGCATCTCCAGCGCCGACACGCACCACTCGGCCAACGCACTCGTCGTCGGACCCGACGGCTGGCTCTACTGGTCACGAGGCATCTTCAACATCGCCAACATGGAAACTCCCACCAGGACCTACCGGTCCGGCCAGTCCGGAGTCCACCGCTTCAACCCGCGGACCTTCGAGGTCGAATTCCACTTTCCGATCGGGCCCAACCCCCACGGCGATGCCTTCGATCGCTGGGGATTCCAGTTCGCCAACGACGGCACCGGCGGCACCGGCAGCTATGTCAACGTGGGCAAGGGTCGAGGCAACAAGAAGTGGTTCCCCAAGCGAGTCCGACCGGTCGCCGCCACCGGGTTCCTCTCCAGCACGCACTTCCCCGAGAACACAAACGGCAACTTCCTGATCTGCAACACGATCGGGTTCCAGGGCGTACTGCAGCACACGGTGAAGTTCTCCGGAGCCGATATCACCGCCACCGAGATCGAACCGATCCTCGTCTCCAGCGATCCCAACTTCCGACCGACCGACATCGAAATCGGAGGCGATGGGGCACTGTACGTTTCCGACTGGTGCAACGTGCTGATCGGACACATGCAGCACAACATGCGAGACCCCAACCGCGACCACGCTCATGGACGCATCTACCGAGTCACCTACCCCGGACGACCGCTGACACCCGTGATCAGGATGAAGGGCAAGCCGATTGCCGAGGTCTGCGGCAACTTCTTCTCGACCGCCAACGGCATCCGCTACCGCGCCCGACTGGAACTCAGCGGACGCAAGACCAACGACATCGTGGCCCAGGTCGGAGCCTTCGCCAAGACGCTCGACGTCAACCGAGTCTCACTCAAACGTGACGAAGCCCAGGCCCTGCTCGAATGCCTCTGGGTCTTCGAAGAACACCGAGTGGCCAACCAGACGCTGCTGGGCCGCGTGTTCGAGGCCGAGGACGATCGGGTCCGCGCAGCGGCCATCCGCACACTCGGACACTGGGGCGAAAAGGTGCCGGGGTGGCAGAAACTGCTGCTGGCCGGATCCAGGGACAAGTCGGCACTGGTCCGGGCCGAAACGGTCAAGGCCGCCGTGTCGTTCGAACGACTCGCCGCCGCCGAAGCCGTGTTCGAAGTCGCCACGCGACCGACCGACGCCGAACTCACCAATGTGCTCAACTTCGCACGAGGCGCACTGGCCGTCGACAAGATCGTCCAGGAAGCCATCGCCGGCGGCAAACCACTCTCCAAAGCCGCCCAGGCTTACGTGCTCCGAAACGCCAGCGTCGCCGACCTCCTGAAACTCAAGCCGAGTGAAGCCGTTCACGAGGCCATTCTCTCGCGACCCAACGTCCCCGCCGCCAACCTCAAGAACTCACTCGTCGCACTC
>CAUZJR010000395.1:0-5393 GCA_963580005.1 Planctomycetota bacterium | reverse complement strand
TGGACATCTTGAGAATCTCCTTTCCGGATCAGTCAGATCCGGGTGATCCTCTCATTTCCACTGGTACAACGGGAGGGGGTAAGGTCAATCGACAACAACGGCGAACTCCTGGTGATCGGCTACGAGGGAACCATCTATCGTCTCGTGCTGGACGATTCGGTTTTCGAGTAGAGACTCGGTGGCAGCCAGAACAGCTGCTTACGTCACCGAGCGATGCACCGGAACCATGTGCGGAGCTACGACTTCGTTGCCGAGCGGACCGAGGATGGTCACGCGTTGAGAACGCTCGCTGAGTGATTGACCGTTGGCGTCTGAACTACAACCACCACCGCATCCACAGTGCATTGAACTACCATGCCGCTGCCGCCTATGCGGCCGGTTGCCATGCTCGAGGTCGGCGAGGAAATCTGGATCTACTACAACGGCAAGCCCACCGATGTCGAAACCGGCAACCCCGCGTTTCCCGATTCCCAGCGGGTAGGCAATTGTGTCGGGCTGGCCAGGCTGCCCCGCGACCGCTTTGCCTCGATCAACGGCGGTGACGAGGCCGGCCGGTTGACCACCCGCCCGATCGACTTTCACGGCAGCCGGTTACACGTCAATGCGACAGTCGCCCGGGGGGGGAGAACTGCAAATCGAAATCCTGTCGCACGACGGGAAACCGATTGCCGGCTACCGGGCGGCCGACTGCCTGCCGATCACCGGCGACAACATCGACCTGCCGGTCTCGTGGAAGGCCGTGGCGAATCTGGTCGGACTGGATCACTCGCGGGTACGGTTTCGTTTCTTCCTGAAAAACGCGAAGCTGTCTTCGTTCTGGGTCGATTGACGGCGAAGGCGAACACACGGCCACCGAGCGATAGCCGGTCGACTGGCAGATCGGCAGGGCACCGATTCACGGGAAATGAAGATGAACAGGCAAGTTTGCTGCTTCCTCTTATTACTGGCTGGTAGCCAGCTGGCTCACGCCGGGGAGTTTTCCGGTAAGAAGTCCGATTGGCACGGATTCGAGCGTTACCAGTTTTCCGTTGAGGGTCGGCAGTGCTGGGTTGTCACGCCGAAGGCCGCCGCCGAGGGGCGGCCCTGGATCTGGCGGGCACGCTTCTTCGGTCACCAACCGCAAGCCGACATCGCGTTGCTCAAGGAAGGATTTCACCTGGCGTACTGCGACGTCGGGGGGCTGTTCGGCAACCCGCAGGCGGTCAGGTACTGGAACGCGTTCTACCGGTTCGTGACCGAAAAACACGGCCTGGCCCGGCGGCCGGCACTCGAGGGCATGAGCCGTGGTGGACTGATCATCTACAACTGGGCGTCGGCAAACCCGGAGAAAGTCGCCTGCATCTACGGTGATGCGCCGGTGTGCGACTTCAAGAGCTGGCCCGGCGGTAAGGGAAAAGGCAAGGGCGGTGGTGGCGTGTGGCAGGCGTGCCTGAAGGCCTACGGACTGACCGAGGCCGAAGCGTTGGCGTACCGACACAATCCGATCGACAACCTCAAGCCGCTGGCTCGTGCCGGGGTGGCGTTGCTGCATGTCGTGGGCGACGCCGACGTGGTGGTGCCGGTCGAGGAAAACACGGCGATCATCGAATCCCGCTACAAGAAGCTGGGGGGCACGATCCAGGTCATCCACAAGCCGGGCGTGGGGCATCATCCCCATTCGCTCAAAGACCCTGGGCCGATCGTGGCATTCGTCCTCAAGCACACCCGGCCCAACGTGCGGGCACGCGGCAGGCTGGGCAACTCGCGGATTCGGTTCGAGAAGGACAAGCGGGGCCACGTGGCGTTCATCGGTGGTTCGATCACCGAGATGAACGGATACCGGCCGATGATCTGCCAGGGCCTGGAGAAACGATTTCCCGAAACGAAGTTCACCTTCACCGCCGCGGGCATTTCCTCGACGTGTTCGACGACCGGGGCCTTCCGCCTGGGTACGGACGTGTTGGCCCGGGGACCGGTCGACCTGTTCTTCATCGAATTTGCCGTCAACGATGACAGCGACGCCGGCCACGCGCGGCGGGAATGCCTACGAGGCATGGAGGGGATCGTCCGCCAGGTCCGTCGACACAACCCGAATGCCGACATGGTGATCACGCACTTCGTCAGCCCGCGGTTGCTGGCGCAACTGCAGGCCGGCAGGACGCCGGTGTCGATCCGGGCCCACGACGATCTGGCGAGTCACTACCAGATTTCGACGATTCACCTGGCCAAGGAAATCGCCGAGCAGATCACCGCCGGGAAGATCACCTGGCGACAATTCGGAGGCACTCACCCCAGCCCGTTCGGCAACCGGATCTGTGCGGACATGATCGAGCGGCTGCTCGGGAAGGCTTGGAGTGAACCGCTGGAGAAAGCGGCTCCGCTGCTCGCGCATGCCATGCCGGATCGGCCGCTGGAAGCACGGCATTACGGCAACGGCCGATTTGTTGATCCCGGACAGGCCACGCAGAAATCCGGCTGGGAGATCAGGACGCCGGACTGGAAGACGATCGCCGGTGGCAAGCGTTCCCGCTTCACGCGGATCCCGATGCTGTGCGGTCATCAGCCCGGATCCGGGTTAACGCTGAAGTTCAGCGGAACGGCCGTGGGAGCTTACGTGGTGGCCGGACCTGATGCGGGCGTCCTGGAAGCCCGCGTGGACGGGGGCGAGTTTCGACCGGTCAATCTCTATCACCGCTACAGCAAGGGGCTGCATTATCCTCGCACGGTGATGTTCGCAACGGACCTGTCGACCGGTGACCACGTGCTGACGCTGCGGATCGCCGGGGAAACCAGCAGTGGTGGCCATGCCGCTCGAATCATGAAGTTCGTGGCGAACTAGAGCCGCGCGGCTCACTCGGCGGCACGCCCCCCCCGGGGCCTCGGCGGGACGGATCCGGGTTTCCCCAAGAATCTCTCAAAGGTTCCTGATGGTCACCGGTAGAGACAGTGTAGCGCAGAACGAGCTGGAATCGGGATGCGCAGGACATTCGTCACCCGGACAGATCTTGAAAAGGACCCTGCAATGACCATTCAAACAACGATCCGACGATCCGACGATCCTGGCTCATGGCGGCAGTGATCACTCTACTCACCACCGGACAGGCCAGTGCCCAAGGCGTGAAAATCGGGGATAATGCCAACTTCGAGAAGAGCAATGTTGGCATCCAGCACAAGAAACAACTGCACCGGGCCGGTCGGCCGATCAGCTTCAGCCCCGCGACCAGTCCCTACACCGAGATGGACGAGGCCGGATCACTGAGAACTGGGAGAATCGCGGACATCCCGGGGAACGTTGGGAGTTACAAGGACGCCGCGGGAAACACTGGGATCGCCGAGGCCAGGGCACCGAGAACTGGGAGATTCAAGGACGTCGTGGGAAACGACACTACGATTTTGCGTCAGCAGGATTCGGAAGAACGTATTCGTGACGCGGCCGCCGAACATAAGGACTGGTTGTTGCCCGAAGGCATCCCGGAAGAGCTGTTCGACGAGTTCGTGTACCTGTGGTTGGTCTCCGACATGAACAGTGAACCACTCTTGGAAGGTGACCTCGACATGCTGATGCGTTTGGAGATCGAGGGATGGATGACTGAGTATATTCGGATGACTGAGAATGGATGGATGACAGAGTATTGAGTCGATCGATTCGAGTTGATCTCGACGGTGGAAACAGTCGCCGGGAGGTGTCCGTCGGACATCTCCCGGCTCGTGCTGGATGACACGGTCTTCGAGTAGACGGAGAACCCGGCGGTTTTGGTTGCCCGCCGCGAGAGCGTCCTCCCGGACCATTCCTCGACAGCGACGGGAGGATCAAGTTGAAACGGCTTCGCTGATCACTCAGACGCCGTCGACCCACTCGGCAAAGAAGCCAAACGATTCGTCGATCTCGGACACGTCATCCAGAATGGTATCACTGCCGTCACCGCCACGGACGGTATCGGCACCGCTGCCGCCGTCGAGGCGGTCGTTGTCGACGGGCAGCACGGTCTCGTCGTCGACATCGTCACCCAGCACGATGTCGTCGCCGGCACCGCCGTACAGGCTGTCATTGCCTTCTCCACCGACCAGCGTATCGTTCTCGCTGCGGCCAAACAGCTGGTCATCGCCCTCCCAGCCACTGATGGCATCATCCTGCGTACCGCCATCGAGCACGTCGTTTCCGGAACCACCGAAGAGCGTGTCCGCACCCCGCAGGCCGGACAGCGTGTCATCGCCGTCGCCACCGTCCAGCACGTCGTCGCCGGAGCGTCCATTGAGGATGTCGTTTCCCGTTCCACCCCGCAGCGTGTCATCACCACCCAGTCCGATCAGCGTGACATCACCCGTGAAGTCCGAGGCATCCAGCGAGTTGTTGCCGTTTCCGCCCTTGAGAAAGGCAGTCTCGATTCCGCTGAGTTGATCGGTCCCCAGGCCACCGGTCAGCCCGGTGTCGCCGAGATCCATGTCGACGTTGGCGAGTTCGAGCAGCCGATCGGTCCCGGACCCGCCCTCGATCGTGTCGTCGCCGATGTCTCCGGTCAGCACATCGTCGCCATCACCGCCGACCAGGCTGTCGTGGCCAATGCCACCGTCGAGCTTGTCGTTACCGGCTCCACCAACGAGCGTATCGAAGTTGCCTCCCTGGCCACGCAGCACATCGTAGGTCGGGTTCCCGGTGGCGGGATCCACGACCGCATCGCCGCCGATCACCAGGTCGCGACCCGAACCGCCGAACATGCGGTCGTACCAGCCGCCGCCCATCAACACGTCGTGACCGCCGAGACCATTCAGAAACGCGCGACCGCTGAAAGCCGACGCGTCGATCGTGTTGGCACTGGATCCCCCGAACAGCTGCACCAGCTCGATGCCGATCAACTCGTCGCTGCCGAGTCCCTCGAGACTGGTGTCGTTGGCGGTGAAGTCGACATCCGCCGACTCGGAAACATGATCGTATCCGTCGCCACCATCCAGCGTGTCGTTGCCGAGACCGCCACTGACGGTGTCGAGACTGGTGCCCTGTCCGCGAACCAGGTCGTCCCCGTTCCCGCCCGCCATGCTGTCCGCGCCGCTGCCGCCGTTGAGCCGGTCGTTGCCGTCGCCACCGTCGAGCGTATCGTTGCCAGCGCTGCCGTTGAGCGTGTCGGCCAGTGAAGAGCCCAGAACCGAATCGTCACCGGCACCGGCGTGCACCTTCGAGGAGGCCAGTAGGCTGAAGTCGGCCGGCCCGATCGCCGAGATGTCGATCGAGTCGTTTCCGGAGCTGCCGTTGATCACCAGACCGCTCAGCAGGCTCGGGTCGATCGTTAACACGCCCGGATCACTGGTCCCGTTGTAGGTCACCTGCACGCCGCCGTCGGCTGAACCGACCACGACGGTCGATTCGACTCCGAACGAGAGCGTGAGTTCGCCGTCGAGCAGGGTCCGGCTGTAGCCGA
>CAUZJR010000394.1:0-5404 GCA_963580005.1 Planctomycetota bacterium | reverse complement strand
TGCCTGTCCCAAGCCCCCACCCCCAACTAAACCGGCGAGTCAACCCACCCGTTCTTCAAAGCCAGCGCATAAACCACCACCAACGGCGAAATCAAAGCCAGCAGAATCCCGCAGAACCACAGAAACACCGTGGTCGCCCGCGATGGCCGGATTCTCTCGTCCACCCCCCGATGCCTCAGCCAGATCGTCCCCAGTGCCAATGCCGGATAAAACACGACCGAGACCAGGCTGGCGATCATCAACATCAATGGCGGGTTGGTGAACAGCGAGTACATCAGGGTCCCGGTCCCCAGCGACACGCAGATCAGCACGCGGACCGACTTCTGTCGCGCCGGGTAGTCGGCCGGATCGATAAGCCGCATCACGCACATCGCGTCGGTCAGCAAGCGAGCCCCTCCGGCGGCTCCGGCCAGCACCGTGGAAAACAGCACAAAGAAGGCCCCGACAATGAACCCCGTCGCCGCCCAGCTCGCCAGGGCCCCCTCGGAAAAATCGTGGATCACCGACGTGTACATTTCCTGCAACGTCGAAAGCGTCTGCTTGGCGTCCGGATCAATCTGCTTCTCGTTCAGAATCGCGGCGCCGAGGAAATAGAAGCAGATCGTGCTGACCGTGTAGACGATCATCGTCAGGAACACGTCGGTGTACATCACCTTGACCCAGCCCCGAGCCCGCCGCGGCCAATCTTCTCCAGGTACACACTCACCGGCATTGCGTGCGTACCCCTTCTCGACGCACCAGTACGTGTAGGTGATCATCTCGTAGTGCCCGATCCCCGTGCCGGCGTAGGCGGCCAGGGCGGTCATCACGATGGTCGAAGCCAACAGCCCGGTCATCAGCTTGTCGGGGAAGACGCGGAACTCGAGACCGCTGCGGATGTCATCCCAGCTGACCGCATACCCGGTCCATTGCAACAGAACCGTGCAGCCGATCGTGATCAGGGTGAAGGTGAATACCAGCCCGATCGAGACGCGTTCGAGCACGTTGTAGCCACCCGAGAGCAGGATGGCCGCCGCGCCGATGGCCACCACGATGGTCCAGATGATCGAACCGTTGTTCCCCAGCCTCTCGGGCCAGATCAACTCGACCGCCTGCCCCGCTCCGCCCACGATCGCACCGCCGTTGATGTACATCAACAGCACGCTGACCAGGTAGACCCACATGAACCAATTGACACGAGGCCGCTCGACCGCTTCGCGTTTCTTCAGTTGCACCGTGTGAATCCGAGCTGCCGCAGCAACCACGAAGCCGACGATCAACACCCCGATCCAAACACCACTGCTGACACCCAGGATCGAGGCCTCGTTGCCTCCAAACGACCGGTTGCTGTAACAGGCCACCCCGACGATGAACGCCACCAGCACCAGGGCCAGCCAGCTGCGCGTCAACCACAGCGGCCGACGGTGACCGGGACCAGGCAGACTGTTGTAGACATCCAGGAACGTCTTCCCGCTGGAAATCGTGTACCGAACCAGCTCGGCTTGCACCACCACCTTCAGGAAACACGACGCGAGAATGAACCACAGCAGCAGGAAACCGACCTCAGCCCCCAACTTGGTCGTCATGATCAGCTCGCCCGAGCCGACAATCGAACCGACCAGGATCATCCCCGGACCCAGGTGCTTCAGCGTGCCCAGGAAAGTCTTGGGAGGATCCTGGAACGAATCAGCCGACCGCGCGTAGGGGTTCTCGACCCGAGCATCACTCTCTGACCCCGCACCTGGTGCCTCACCCGATTCGCTCATCCGTTGCACTCCCTGGGCCGAACTCCGCCCGATGCGACCGGGCATGATAACAGAATCAACCGTCGAGACTGTACGATGGTCGAATCGGGCCCGATGCCGAGAGTCGCTGGGAGCCCTGCGGGCAAATAACCAGCCTCCGGGGCGCATCAAGACAGGTCCAAAACACGGAAAACACGGGTTGTCTCGGTCCAGCCGACCCGGTACCCGTTCAGGCAGCCTTTCCAGCACACAGAGTGATTCGCGATGCCACGCGTCCCCGTCCCAACAACCGCCGTGCTCCTCGCCCTCTGGCTGGTCGCCGGTATCCCTGCCGCCGACACGCCCGCCACAAAACAGGCCACAAAGCAGGCCGCGAAGCCGACCTCCACTCAACTGGCATTTTTTGAAAAGAAGATCCGGCCGTTGCTGGTCGCCAAGTGCTACGGCTGTCACTCGGCCAAGGCCAAGGCGGTCAAGGGAGGCCTGCTGCTGGACAGCCGAAACGGCTGGGTCACCGGTGGCGAGAGCGGTACCGCGGTGGTGCCGGGGAAGCCTGGCGAGAGCCTGCTGATTGAAGCGGTCAAGTACGAGGGCCTCGAGATGCCTCCCAAGGAGAAACTCACCGCCAACCAGGTCACCGACCTGGTGCGGTGGGTCGAAATGGGAGCACCCGATCCTCGAGAGGGTGACACCGCGTCGTTGATCCGCCGTGAAATCAACATCGAGGAGGGCCGCAGGTTCTGGGCCTTTCAGCCACCCAGGGCCGCCCTGTTGCCGGACATCGAAAACCGCAAGTGGCCCGCCTCGCCGATCGACCACTTCATCCTGGCCCGCATCGAAGCCGCGGGGATCGCCCCGGTCGCCGACGCCGACAAGGCCACCCTCGCCCGACGACTCTACTTCGACCTCATCGGACTTCCCCCCACGCCCGGGCAACTCGACAGGTTTCTCGCCGACCAAAGACCCCAGGCCATCCCAGCCCTCGTCGACCAGCTGCTCGAATCACCCCACTTCGGCCAGCGCTGGGCCCGACACTGGCTCGACATCGCACGGTTTGCCGAGTCGACCGGCATGGAACGCAACTACACGTTCCCCCACGCCTGGAGGTACCGCGACTATGTGATCGATGCCTTCAACAACGACCTGCCCTTCGATCAGTTCGTCCGCGAACAGGTGGCCGGCGATTTGATGAAGGCCAAGTCGCCCGGGGAACGCAACCGCCTGAAGATCGCCACCGCCTTCCTCGCCATGGGGCCCAAGTCGCTCAACGAACGCAACAAGGCCATCTTCCGGATGGACATCGTCGACGAACAGATCGACATCACCACCCGGGCCGTCATGGGACTCACCGTCAGCTGTGCACGGTGTCACGACCACAAGTTTGACCCGTTCCCGACCGAGGATTACTACGCGCTGGCCGGGATCTTTCGCAGCACCGAAACGCTCTACGGAACCGCCGGCGGACAGGGCAATCGCCAGCCGGGCAAGCTCGCCGCGCTCGAACCCATCGCCGCAGCAGCCAGGAAACCCCAACAGGCCACCGCCAAAAAGACTACCTCCTCGAAACCAACCAAGACACCCGCAGCCGGCAACGCCAAGCGGATCAAGCAACTCACCGCCCAACTCAGCACCACCCGCAAGGAACTCAAGGCCGCCCGCAGCAAGCTCACCCAGGCCCAGCTGAAGAACAAGAAGAAGACCAACCAGGCCCTGAGGTCCTTCCGGGTCCGCATCAAGCAGCTCAACAGGCAGCTGCAACAGGAAAAAAAGCCTGGAGGCAAACGCAAGGGCCGTGGACCGGCAAAACCGACCGGGCCCGTGGCGATGGGGGTCCGCGAAGGGTCACCCGCCGATTGCAGGATCCACATCCGCGGCAACGTCCGCACGCTGGGCGACAGCGTTGCTCGAGGCTACCTGCAGGTCGTGAAGATCGACGGAGCTCAGGCGATCAACTCCACCAACAGCGGGCGACTCGAACTCGCCGCCTGGCTGACCCATCGCGACAACCCGCTCACCGCCCGCGTGATGGCCAACCGCGTCTGGTACCACCTGACCGGCCGGGGACTGGTCACCACGCTGGACAACTTCGGGGCCATGGGACAACGCCCCTCGCACCCCGAATTGCTCGATCATCTTGCGATTCAGTTCCGAGAAAACGGCTGGTCGATCAAGTCGCTGGTTCGCTCGATCGTGCTCAGCCGAACCTATCAGCTCTCGAGCCACTCCACCGCCGCCGGTACCTCCGCCGATCCCGACAACTCGCTGCTGTGGCGGATGAACCACCGGCGGCTCGATGCCGAGGCGATCCGCGACGCGATGCTGGCCGCCACGGGACAACTCGACCCCAAGCCGCGCCTGAAGTCGGCGGTTGCCACGATCGGAGACGTCAACATCGGCAGAAATGCCAACGTCAACCGACGCCTCAATGAACTCAATCGCAACCGTAGCGTCTACCTGCCGATTGTTCGCAACCGGCTGCCGGAAATGCTGAGACTGTTCGACTTTGCCGAGCCTTCGATCATCGTGGGTCGCCGCGAAGTGACCACCGTGCCGACCCAGGCCCTGTTCCTGCTCAACAGCAAGTTCGTGCTGGAACTCTCGGACCAAATGGCCAGGAAACTGCTGGCTTCCCAGAACAACGAGTCGGCCCGACTCAGGCTGGCGTATCGGCTCACCCTGAGTCGAACTCCGTCCGAGGCCGAGCTGACCGCCGCACGAGAACTCCTCGAAGACACCATCGCCAGCCTGCCCGATGGCGACGACGACGCTGGCAAACAACTCCAGGCCTGGTCCGGACTCTGCCAGTCTCTGCTGGCCTGTGCCGAGTTCCGATACCTCCAGTAGACCCGCCCACGACATTCAATCTCCAGACCGGATTTCGAATCATGATCAACTCCCATCCCAGCCGCCGCGATCTGCTCAAGGGACTCTCGTGTGGATTCGGCTATGCCGCATTGGCGAGCCTGGCAGCCGAGGAGGCCGCTGCCGCGGTGGGGCCGGGCCGGGGGCAGGGCCGGCAACTCAACGCGCTGGCACCCCTGCAGCCTCACTTCCCGGCCAGGGCCAAGCGAGTGATCTTCCTGTGCATGAGAGGCGGGCCGTCGCACGTCGATACCTTCGACTACAAGCCGAAATTGGCCGTCGATACCGGCAAGCCGGCTCCGGGGCAAAGAAACCGCAAGCTGATGCACTCGCCGTGGGAATTCCAGCAGCACGGCGACAGCGGCCAGTGGATTTCCAGCCTCTTTCCCCACGTCGCCCGCCACGCCGACGAACTCTGCATGCTCAACGGCATGCACGCCGACGTGCCCAGCCACCCCGAGTGCTTCGTGCAATTGCACACCGGCAGCTTCCAGTTCGTGCGGCCCTCGATGGGGGCCTGGGTGCTCTACGGACTGGGCTCCGAAAACGCCAACATGCCCGGCTTCATCACGCTCAACCCGCCCAGCCGCGTGGGCGGAGCCCAGAACTACGGCAGCTCGTTCCTGCCCGCCGTCTACCAGGGAACACGCATCGGGCAGCTCGGCCAGTCACTCAAGTCGGCCACCGTCGGCAACCTCAAGAACCCCAGGCTCGACCGTTCACAGCAACGACGCCAGATCGACTTCGTGCAGTCGCTCAACCGCGGACTCGTCGAAAAACGCCAGTCCGATGAGCAGCTCGAGAGCGTGATCGAGTCC
>CAUZJR010000393.1:0-5411 GCA_963580005.1 Planctomycetota bacterium | reverse complement strand
GGCCGCGGCGCTGGTGAAGGACTTGAAGCGGCGAGGGATGCTCGAGGACACGCTGGTGGTCTGGGGGGGCGAGTTCGGACGGACCGTCTATGCCCAGGGGAAGGTCTCACCGGGCAACTACGGTCGAGATCACCATGGGAGGTGCTACAGCCTGTGGATGGCTGGAGGCGGTATCCGGGGCGGGATCGAATACGGCCGTACCGACGACTTCTGTTACAACGTGGTCGAGAAGCCGGTGCACGTCAACGATCTGAACGCCACGATGCTCTACTGCCTGGGCCTGGATCACACGCGGTTGACGTATCCGTTCCAGGGGCTGGACCAGAGGCTGACCGGCGTGGAAGAGGCTCACGTGGTGGATGCGTTGCTGGCGTGAAGGCCTGCCTCTGAGGCCGGCCGGCAACTCTACAGCAGCCCGGGAATCGGCTGGTAGGTTTCCATCGCGCGGGCGATGTCGCGGGGGACGCCCTGGTTGAGCCTCAGCTCACCGACGTCGAACAGCGTGTTGAAGATCGTGCCGACGAGGTTGTCGATGCGATAGGGCGTGGTCAGCGGTTCGCCGACGTTTCGAGTCGATTGCCCGATGACCTGTCCCATTTCGAGTCCACCGCCGGCGAGCATCAGCGGGGCGATGTTGCCCCAGTGGTCGCGGCCACCCTTCTTGTTGATCCGCGGCGTACGACCCATCTCGCCGCAGCAGACCAGCAGTACCTTGTCCTCGAGACCGCGGTCGCGGATGTCCTCGAGGAATGCCGAAACGGCGTGGTCGAAGGGGACGCCCATGTAGTTCATGCCGGTGATCACGTCGGCGTTGTTCACGTCGGCGTGCATGTCCCAGACGAAGTTGGTCGTAACCGTGATGAAGCCACAGCCTCGTTCGACCAGCCTGCGGGCCAGCAGCATCAGCTTGCCCAGCGTGTTGCCGTTGTCGCGGTACCGCTTGCGGTTGTTCCATCTCGGGTCGGTGCCTGCACCGGGTCGCAATCCACGAGTGTCGTAGCGTGCGATCGTCTTGGGGTCTTCCTGGGACAGATCAAACGCCTCACCGACGCCTCCGAGAATCGTGTTGAAGGCCTGCTCGCGGATCCGGTCCAAACCCTCGCGTCGTCCATTGCCGTCGAAGGATCGCTTGAGTCGATCGAGGCGGGTCAGCAGGCCGCGACGATCGGTCAGCCGATCCATCGGCAGGGTCAGCTTCATGTCCGCCTTCAGATCACCTCCGCCGCTGGGCGTAAACGGCTGGAAGGCCGAGCCGATGGTGCCGGTTGAGTCGAACTTGCCGAACTGAGTGACACCCGGCATCGCCTTGTCGTCGACCGCCTTGGGCAACAGCAGCACGTTGGTCGGCATGCCATTGTCGCTGCGGTTCTGGCCGACGATCCTCGAGTAGATCGAGCCGAGGTTTCCGCCGAAGGTGCTCTTGCCGACAACCGGCTTGATGTCGTGACGCCCGTCACCGGTGACAAACGAACGGACGATGCTGGTCCGATCGGCCAGGGCGGCCAGTTTTTCGAAGGTGGATCCGTAGGTCACGCCCGGGATCGCCGTCTTGATCTCGCCGGTGGCACTACGGATGCCCGAGGGGGCCGTCATCTTGGGGTCGAACGTCTCGACCTGCGAAGGACCACCGTGCATGAACAGGAAGACGACCGCCTTGTCGCGGACCGCCTGCCCGCTGGCAGCGGCGGCTTCGCGACCGGCCATCAGGTCGGCCAGCGTCAGGCCACCAAGGCCCAGGCTACCGATCTTCAGGAAATCGCGACGACCGTAACGGCGATGTCCGTCGTAGACGCTCAGCATCGTCGGTGTCCGGAGAAGAGAGGATCAAACAGTCCTGATTCTATCAAAGTTCATCGATCCGAGACAGCGCCGGGTTTGAATGGAAATCGGGCCAGTTCACTCACCGATCCCATACAGGTGCGTCTTGGTCCGCACGATCAGCAGGCCGTTGGACAGTGCCGGTGAGGCCATACAGCCTGAATCGAGGGTATTGGTGGCCAGGAGGCGGTATTTTGTCGGGTCGGCGGCAAAGACGTGGGACTTGCCCATTTCGCGCTGGAAGCAGTAGATCCGATCACCGACGAGGACCGGTGAGGCGGTGAACTTGCCGGCGATCCGCTTGGTCCAGCGGGACTTGCCGGTGGCCGTGTCGATGCAGGATGCGACTCCACTGTTGTCGACCATGAACATCGAGTCACCGACCAGGATCTGCGCCGGCCGGGCGGGTACTCCCTGCCGGGCGGTCCACTCGACGTGAGTCTTGGTGATGTCACCGCTGCCGTCGGGTCTTACGGCCAAGAGTTTCGAGGGGGAACTGGTGGTGATGAAGAGCTTTCCGTTGCTGAAGAGCGGAGGAATGCAGGCGTTCATGCCCCCGTGGATCACTCGCCACAACTCCTTGCCGCTTTCCGGTTCGTAGGCCATGGTCGCCATCGCTCCGGGCACGATGACCTGGGTGCGTCCCTTGAAGGTGATCACTCGTGCGGTGCCGTAGGCCTTCTTGATGTCTCCGTTGTCCGACTTGTAATCGACGTTGCGGTCGTTGCGCCAGACGGTCTTGCCGGTCCGCTTGTCGAAGGCGATGACGAACTGGTGATCGTGTCCGTCGAAGGGCAGGAAGAAGAGGTTCTTGTGGATCGAGACGCTCGATCCCGGGCCCCGCCAGTGGTTGCACTCGAGGTCCTCACGCTTCCAGATCACCCGCAGGGTCTCGGTGTCCAGGCACACGGTGCCCAGGGCGCCGAAGGTGACGTAGATCCGAGTGTCCTCGACCCACGGCGTGGGCGAGGCGTAGCTGTTGAACGGGTGGCAGTACTGGGGCTTTTCGTGTTCAAACAGCGTCTTGTCGTGGAGGATCTTTCCGGTCTTGCGGTCCAGGCACAACAACGCCAGCCGGTGTCCGTCCTCGGTCGCGGTGGTCAGCCAGATGCGGTCCTTCCAGACGATCGGCGACGACCAGCCCTTGCCCCAGATCTCGGTCTTCCACCGTACGTTTTTGGTCTCGCTCCAGGCAGTGGGGATTCCCGTGGCCTTCGACGTTCCGTCTCCACGTCCTCCCCTGAACTGGTTCCATTCGGGCTCGGCGGCGGTGGCGAAGGGGGCCAGGGGGGCCAGGGCAAACAGCAGCAGGCAGGTCATGCGGTTCATGCGGTTCATGCGGTTCATGAGAGTGTCCGAATCTGGTTCAGGGACTGGCTCTCCCCGAGGTCCGCCGCAGGCGGATCGAGGGGGGTGCCTGTCCCGAGATTATCGTTGAGTCTTACGGTGCCGGGTTCTCGCTGCAGTAGTCATCATAGTCGGCATCGGTCGACTCGTCAGCGGGATAGGTCCCCGCCAGCGGGGCACCGGCCTGGATCCTGGCGAGGATGAAGTCTTCCTTGTGTTCCTGTCGTGCCGCGGCCAGGGCGACCTCGTCGGCCAGGTACCTGGGGATCACCACAACGCCCTCGTCGTCACCGACCAGGATGTCGCCGGGGAACACCGCCACTCCGCCGCAGGCGACCGGCAGTTGGGTATCGACCGGGTGGTGGATCGTCTTGTTGGTGGCCGCGTGTGGCGAGCGGGAGTAGGCGGGGATGTCCATCTCGGCGATGGCCGGAGAATCGCGAAAGCAGCCGTCGGTGACGATCCCGGCAGCACCTCGGGCGACCATGCGAGTGGCCAGGATGTTGCCCATTGTCCCGGCCCGCTCGTCACCTCGCGCGTCGATCACCAGCACGTCTCGTGGCCCCACCGATTCGATCGCCAGTCTCTGGGGGTCCTTCGAATTGTCGAAGACCAGGTTGTGGTCGAGATCTTCTCGGGCGGGCAGGTACCGCAACGTGTAGGCCTGGCCGACCATGCGACTGCCCGGCGACAGGGGCCGCGAACCGGTGACGAACACGTTCCAGAGGTCGTGCTTGGCCAGGACGGTTGCCAGGGTGGCGGTGCTGGGCTGCTCGAGCAGTTCCCACGTCGCCTCGTCTACCGATGCAAGTGGCTGGTTCGCTGGATCATTCATCGCTCGCCTCGCTCATGTCTCGACCTGATGACACCTACGATAATCAGGCGCGAGACGAAGGCAACTGAAGCGAGGGGTGGGGTTGGGGTCGGTTGGTGGGCGAGTCAGGCACAGCCCCGTAGGTCAGGCTGTGCCTGACACCAAACAACCACCAGGGTCGATCCCTAGCTGTACAGCACCGACATGGGTTGGCCGCGATAGATCTCGTGCGGTCGTCCGTCGAGGTCGACCCAGTGAGCGTCTTTTGGGAGGCCGAGAGCTTCGTAGATCGTCGCCGAGAAGTTCTCGGGCATGTATCTCTGGCTCGTCGCGTACGCGCCCAGGTTGTCGGATGATCCGATCACCTGGCCACCCTGCACTCCGCCTCCGGCAAACAACGTCGTGAAGACCGGACCCCAGTGGTCTCGGCCCGAGTCCTTGTTGATGTTGGGCGTGCGGCCGAATTCTCCGCTGATGATGAACAGCGTGTCGTCGATCATCCCGCTTTCGTTGAGATCATCGAGCAGGGCACTCATCGAGAGGTCCAGCGGCGGCAGGAGGTTTCGTTTCAGATTGACGAAGTTGCGTCGGTGAGTGTCCCACGAGGAGTTCTTGCCGAGGTTGATCTGCACGAAGTCGACGCCGGCGTCCAGCAGCCGGTAGCCCATCAGGGCCGAGAGACCGAACTTGTTCTTGCCGTAACGGGCCAGGGTCTTGGGATCGGCGTTTTCGACATCGAAGGCCTGGCTGGTCTTGGGGTCGGCCAGCACGGTCAGTGCCTGGACCCGGCTCTGGTCGAGCTTGCGGGTGGCATTTCGTTCATCGAGGAACTGCCGCTGCTGCTCGATGGTGCCCAGCAACCCGACCCGGTCCTTCAGTCGCCCTCGGCCTCCGGTGGGCAACTTCAAGTCAGGCGTGTTGAAGATGTGGGCGGTCGCGTGGTCGAACTCGTCCTTTTCGAACCGGAAACAGTCGGGACAGGCCCCGTTGCCCAGAGGGCACTGTGCGGCGACGTTGACGTGCCAGGCCTCGTAGGTCGATCCGAGTCGTCCGGCGAATTGACCGGGCCGCATCCGAGCCGCCTCGTTGACGCTCGGCTCGGGCAACACAGCTGCCGGTGGCAGGTTGCGACGCTCGTTGCGTTTGGCATAGGTCACAACCGAGAGCATCGACGGCCACTCGTTGGGGCTGGGCACCTTGGCGGTGCTGAAGCCCACGGGGAAGTCGAGCCGCCCGGTGAGCATCATGTGGCAGGCCTGCTCGTGGCCATTGCTGCCGGTGCCCATCGATCGCACCATCGCGTAATGCTTCATTCTCTGGGTGAACAGCGGCAGGTGCTCGGAGATCTGGATGCCGGCCACATCAGTCGAGACCGGATCGAAGGTGCCTCGGACCTTCGCCGGAGCACCCGGCTTCATGTCGAAGGTGTCGT
>CAUZJR010000392.1:0-5420 GCA_963580005.1 Planctomycetota bacterium | reverse complement strand
ACAACCGGCGAAGCAACACGATGGCCAGGACTGTGCGAATTGGCCTGTTGGGACTGATCCTGGGCGGACTGATGATGAGTGACTCGGCACAGGCGGGACCGGATCCGGATGAGCCGCAGGATGCAGCGGCCCAGGGCCAGGCGGCCAGCTCGGGAAAGGCCAACCTGCCGACACCGACGTTGGGAGGCAGCCAGTTCTGGGGAGACGTGCGATTTGTCCGCGGCTGGAAGATCCAGCAGAACGTGTTCACCGGCCACCACCGACTGCTCGATCCGGACAACGTCCGCCGGGCGTGGGGTGCTCGCGAGGCCTGCGAGCTGCAGCTCGACGAGGTGATTCGGACCGAGAAGCTTGAACCGATGAATGGCACGGCGGTGATCCTGCTGCATGGTGCGATCCGGTCGTCGAAGTCGATGAGGAAGCTGGGCCTGGAGCTGGCCAGGGACGGGTACCTGATCGTGCCGTTCGACTATCCGAGTACGAAGGCTGAGATCGAGACTTCGGCCGACTACCTGCAGCAGGTGATCGAGGGACTCGACGGTGTGACGCGAATCCACTTTGTCGTGCACAGCATGGGGGGCCTGGTGGTCCGCAGCTGGTCGGGCCGATATGGCGACAAGCGGGCTGGCCGGCTGGTGATGATCGGTGTGCCCAACCGTGGGGCGAGGATGGCCGATCACCTGAAGACCAATCTGCTGTTCAAGCTGCTGTATGGGCGGGCCGGGCAGCAGTTGAGCAGTGATCCCCAGGGGTTCATTTCGCGGCTGCCGACTCCGAAATTCGAATTCGCGGTGATCGCCGGCAAGGCGGACAGTTCACGCGGCTTCAACCCACTGGTCCCCGGCGACGACGACGGGACGGTGGCGGTAGAGAGTACCCGGTTGCCCGGCGCGACCGACTTCATTTCCGTCCGCGGGGGCCACTCGTTCCTGATGTTCAAGCCCCAGGTGATCGAGTGGACCCGGAGGTACCTCAAACACGGGCACTTCCGCGAGGACGGCAGCAGGGAGCCGATCCCCGTCGAGAAGAAGGACGACGCGAAGAAGGACGACGCGAAGAAGGCCGGTGAGAAGTAACCGGAAGCCGATCCCGGCCCTTCGCCTCGGTAGTGGCTACTTGTCGGACGGACCCGACTTTTTCTTCTTGCTCGCTCCCGCCTTGTCGTCGTGCTTGTGGTCACCGTCCTTGTCGTGCTTGTCGTCGCCGTGGTCGTGGTCGCCGTGTTCGTGGTCATGGTCTTTGTGCGTGACGGCCACCGGGAACGACTTGTCGCCGATCGGCAGCTGGATTTCTCCGGTGGCTGAGTCGTTGTCGTGAAACGTCTCGAACAGCGCCTTGTCGGCGGTCACAAACCGGGACGACTTACCTTCGCCATCGCCGTCCTGGGGCTGGGCAGCCAGCTTGTGTCGCTTGGCGTCGTCGCCGGTCCCGATGGCGAGTTCGAGTTCGGTGGCGTCAATCGCCACGGCCTTCTCGGCTTCGCCGTCGAGCACGTAGACGGTGATGGTCTTGGCCTTCTCGTCCCAGGCGATCTCGGCGTGGTACTGGTGGTCTCCGAGTTCGACCAGTGAGCCACCGTGAGGAGCCTTGTGATGTTCGCCATGGTCGTGACTGTGATCGTGGGCACCGGGGTCGGCCGGCTTGATGTCGGTTGGGCTGAATTCCTGGTACTCGCTGTCGCCTTCGCAGCCGACGGTTCCGCTCAGCAGGCCGGCGATAGCCAGTGACAGCAGGCCGCCACCGATAAGACCTCGTGCTCGTGAATTCTTCATCTCGTGCCTCGTTCTACTTTATGTGCGTTGGCGATCCGTACAACGGTTGGTCAGTGTTGTGAGACTTCTTGCTGCAGGTAGGTCTTGCCGCGGTACATCTTTGCGACTCCGATGAACAATACGGCAGCGATGGCCATGGCTGCGGTGAAAAACCAGTAATACGAAGCCCCCTCTAATTGTGAGTTGCCAAACTCGTCCCTGGTGAATCGGTTGACCAGGGCCGTAAAGATGTTCCCCGCCGAGACGCTCAGCAGGAAAAGCGCCATCACAAAGGACTTCATATTTCGAGGTGACTGGGTGTAGCTGAATTCGAGGCAGGTGATCGAGATCATCACCTCGGCGGCGGTGATCAGCATGTAGGCCAGCAGTTGCCATGCGATGTGAGGAGTCTGTCCATCGTCGATCCATTCCTGAATTCCTGACGAAAATGCGTAGGCGCCCGCGGCGATGAACAGTCCGATGCTGACTTTGCGTAACGGTGTCAGCGTGAAGACCTTGTTGATCATCGGGTAGATCACGTAGTTGAACAGCGGAACAAAGATCAGGATCAGCACCGGATTGGCCAGCCCGACCTGCGAGGGCAGCAGTTCGATCGTGCCGATGGTGCGGTCCATGTGCGTGGCCTGTTCGACCCACTTCGATCCTCCCTGGTCGAACAGCGACCAGAAGACGGCGACGAACAGGTAGATCGGCACCAGGCCGCCAAGCGTGCGGATGCCAGTCGAATCGAAAGTCTCGCGGAGGAACGCACGTCCTCCGGGGGGGATGTGCACGAAGCGGTGGCGGCCGAGCCAGAAGACGAGCGTGGCCAGGGCCATCAGGATGCCCGGGATCCCGAATGCCCAGCCCGGTCCGGCGTATTTCAGCAGCAGCGGTGTTGCGAATTGCGACGCTGCGGCGCCGATGTTGATCGAGACATAGAACCAGCCGAAGACCTTCGACAGCAGGTGCTGGTTGGTTGCGCCGAACTGGTCACCGACGTGAGCCGAAACGCACGGCTTGATCCCTCCGCTGCCAACCGCGATCAGGAACAGCCCGGCGATCAAAAACGTCCGGGGTTCAAAGGTCTTTGCGAGCACGGATCCGGGCAGGTCGATCATCGCCAGGCTCAGGTGCCCGACACAATAGACACTCGAGAGCAGCAGGATGGTGCGGTACTTGCCCAGGAAGATGTCTGCGGCGAGTGCTCCGAAGACCGGAAAGAAGTAGGCCGAGGCCACGAACCAGGCCTGCCATTCGGTGGCTTGGCTGTCGGTGAGAAAGTCGTCGGCTCCGGTCGCGGAGAACAGGTGCCCGGTCATGAACACGAACAGAATCGATCTCATGCCGTAAAAGCTGAACCGCTCGGCCGCTTCGTTGCCGACGATGAAGGGAATGCCGCCGGGCATGCGAGGCGAGGGGACCGGCGCGGTCAGGTACTGCGGTTGGGCCACGTCACTTGATCCTTTGGGGAGTCATACCGAGGTTTTTGATCAGGAAGGCCCACTTGTCGGCGACCTCCTCGATGATCTTCGCAGTCGGCTTGCCCGCACCGTGACCGGCCCGGGTTTCGATCCGGATCAGCACCGGTGTCTGTCCCTTGTGGCAGTGTTGCAGTTGAGCGGCGAACTTGAAGCTGTGGCCGGGCACGACCCGGTCGTCGGTGTCGGCGGTGGTCACCAGCGTGGCCGGGTACTTCGTACCCGGTTTCAGGTTGTGGTAGGGCGAATAGGCCAGCAGGGCCTGGAATTCCTTGGCGTTTTCGGCACTGCCGTAATCGTCGACCCAGTATCGACCGGCGGTGAACTTGTGGAACCTGAGCATGTCCATCACTCCCACCGCCGGCAGGCAGGCACCAAAGAGTTCCGGTCGCTGGGTCATCACGGCTCCGACGAGCAGCCCGCCGTTGCTGCCGCCCATCACGGCCAGTTTGTCGCGGGTGGTGTATCCTTCGGCGATCAGGTACTCGGCCGCCGCGATGAAATCGTCGAAGACGTTCTGCTTGTTCAGCTTGGTTCCCGCCCGGTGCCACTTCTCGCCGTACTCTCCACCTCCACGCAGGTTGGGCATGGCGTAGACCCCGCCCATCTCCATCCACTGCAGTCGGCTGATCGAGAATCGGGGGGTCAGCGAGATGTTGAATCCGCCGTAGCCGTACAGCAGCGTCGGGCGTTTTCCGTCGAGCTTGGTGTCCTTGTGATGGGCGATGAACATCGGCACCTTCGTCCCGTCCTTGCTGGTGTAGAACACCTGCTTGACGAGGTAATCGGCGGGGCTGAACTTCACCTTGGCCTGTCGCCAGAGGGTGCTCTTGCCCGTCACCATGTCGTAACGAAAGATGCTGGGTGGAGTCGCAAAGCTGGCGAACGAGTAGAAGGTCTCGGTGTCGGTTTGCCGGCCTGCGAAGCCGCTGGCGGTTCCGATGCCGGGGAATTCGGCCTCGCGAACGAACTGGCCATCCATCGAGTGCATACGGATCTGGGTGCGTGCGTCCTTGAGGTAGTGTGCGACAAACAGGTTGCCCACCAGTCCGACACCGGTCAGGGTTTCGTCACGCTGCTCAATCAGCACTCGGTGGTGTTCGGGTTCGGGTTGCCGGATGTCGACGGCAACCAGACGTCTGCGGGGCGACTCGCGGTCGGTCTTGAAGAAGAAGACCGGTCCGTCGTTGCCCACGAACGAGTATTCGTGTTCGAACGTCGAAACCAGGTCGATCGGCATCCCGAACGGTTCGGCCAGGTCCTTGTAGAGCACCCGGTACTTGTCGTCGGTCCCTTTCCAGACGGTCATCACCAGGTACCGTCCGTCCTCGGTCACCTCGGCATCGAAGCCCCAGTCGGGGTGATCGGGCCGCTTGTAGACCAGCACATCGTCGGACTGGGGTGTGCCGACGCGGTGGTAGTAGACTTTCTGATTGAGATTGAGGCTCTGGAACTTGGCTCCTTCGCTGGGTTCGTCGAAGCGGCTGTAGAAGAAGCCCCGGTTGTCGTTGGTCCAGGAGATGCTGCTGAACTTGACCCATTTGAGTTCGTCGTCGAGCTTGCGACGGGAATCGACTTCAATCACTCGCCAGGTCCGCCAATCCGAACCGGCCTCGGCCACTCCGTAGGCCATGAATCGCCCATCGTGGCTGAACGACGTGCCGGCCAGGGCGATGGTGCCGTCCTTGGACCAGGTGTTGGGGTCAATCAGGATCGTGGGCTCTTCGTCGAGAGCGTCGAGGCTGTGGAGCACCGATTGATTCTGCAGCCCGCTATTCCTGTAGAAGAAGTAGCGACCGCCCTTCTTGAACGGGGTCCCGATTTTCTCGTAGTTCCACAACACCTCGATTCGCTTGCGGATCAGTTCTCGCTGCGGCAGTTGTTTGAGGTACCCGAAGGTGGTCTTGTTCTGGGCTTCGACCCAGCCGGCGACGTCAGCAGACTTGCGGACGTCGTCTTCGAGCCACCGGTAGGGGTCGGGGACCCTGGTGCCGTGGTGGGTGTCGACATGATCGATCCGCCGCGTCTTGACATACTCGATGTCGGCGGCTGCAAGCGTGGAGGTCATGGTCAGCAGTCCGGCGAACAGGAACAGGCGTGGCATCGGAAATCTCCCGGCGGAATGCCGCCGGGTCCAGCGAGTGGTCGGCCGGCGGGCGAGATGGTATTTAACCGGACAGGATCGCGG
>CAUZJR010000391.1:0-5438 GCA_963580005.1 Planctomycetota bacterium | reverse complement strand
TGCCATGTCGGCAACTTCTCGGCCTCGATCGACAGCAACTCCAAGCTGCCTCAATTCGAGTTCTCCGCGATCCCCAGCCAGTCCGAGCCTCCGGTCGAGGGTGTCGAGAGTGTCGAGTCGGACGAAGCGGGAGCGTCGACGGCCGAATAACCGGCACGATACTCGAAGGCGGGCGCGCGCCCAGGCAGCTGCCTCGACCAACCTCCCTCTCGATGCGGTGGAATTGACGCTCCCGGCGCGCCCACTACAATCGACGGCTTCCCTTCTTGCAACCGCTGGCCCGGAGTGCTTCAGACGTGCACATCGAGTTGACCGGGCGAGATTCCACGGAGCATTTCATGCAGTTGACGGATTTCGTAGTGACCGAATCGATCCTCACCTCGCTCGAGGCGAGTACCAAGGATGAGGCGATCCGGGGCATGGTCGATAGTCTCTCGGCGGCCGGACGGATCCCCGCAAGCGACAGCGATGCCATAGTCTCGGGGATTCTCAAGCGAGAAGAACTCGGATCCACCGGGATCGGCAACGGCGTCGCGGTACCACATACCAAGCACCCCGCCGTCGATCGACTCACCGCCACCGTCGCACTCTCGACCCAGGGTGTTGACTTCGCCAGCCTCGATGGGGAAGCTGTTCATATCCTGTTCCTGCTGATTTCGCCCCCCGATCTCCCCGGCGACCACCTACGTGGGCTGGAGAGCATTTCCCGGCACCTGCGGAACTCGAACTTCTGCAACTTCCTGCGACAGGCACAAACCGCCTCGGAAGTTGTCGAACTGCTCGAGGAAGCGGACAACGACCAGTTGGACTGAATACAACGGATTCACTCGAATCCCATCACAGAGACGCCGTCGTCACGGTTCTGCCTCCTCATCTCCAAGTTCTCCCCAATTCCCAAGCGATCCCAGCCGATCTCAAGCGAACCCGGTTGCCGTCTCCTGTGACGACGACCGACCGACTCGAGGTCATGACCCGTCCCATCCCGCAGGCGATCACCAGATGACCCAGACCGCTCAACAGACCGTCCGAGTCGATCTCGAACAGGGCCTGCACATGGTGCCCTGCTCGCTGATCGTGCGAACGGCCGAGCGGTTTTCCTGCGAGATCCAGATTCAGAAGGCGGACCGGTCGGCTGATGCCAAGACGATGCTCGACCTGCTGACACTCTCGGCCGAAAACGGCAGCGTGCTGGTGCTCGAAGCTCGAGGTGCCGAAGCGGGCGAGGCGGTCGAGGCACTGGCCCGGCTCTTCAAGTCCAATTTCGTCGACCCGGCCTCCGGCTCGAAACCGGCCGCCGGGTCGGATCGCTAGCACGCGGGAAAGTCGATGCCTGATGCAGATCAAGCGCGGGATCGCCGTCTCTCCGGGTGTCGTCACCGGTGAAGTCCTGGTGCTGGGAACCGAGGACTTCCGGATCCCCAACCGCTTCGTCTCGATCGACGCCGTCGAAAGCGAACTCGGACGATTCCGCAATACGCTCGAGGCGGTCTGGGAGGAGATCGAGGAGAACGAGCGATTGGCTCGAGACGAACTGGGGGACCAGTTCGGAGCGATCTTCGGAGCCCACCTGCAGATGGCTCGCGATCCGAAACTGATCGCCGAGATCGAAGGCCTGATCAGCGAAAACAGCCTCTCGCCCGAATATGCCTCGAGCCGGGTCCTGCGACGTTTCGCCCGCGAACTCCAGAACCTCGGCAACCGCTACCACGCCGAACGAGCCGTCGACATCTTCGATCTCGAAAAACGTATCCTCAGACACCTGCTCGGGGAACGCCGCGAAGAACTGGTCCACCTGACCGCTCCGGTCATCGTGCTGGCCCACAACCTGACCCCCAGCGAAACCGCCAACCTCGACCGAAAATTCGTGATGGGGTTTGCCACCGAGGTCGGAGGCCACACCAGCCATACGGCGATCCTGGCCGGAGCACTCGAAATCCCCGCCGTCGTCGGGCTGGGACACTGCCTCTCGGATGTCTCCGGAGGCGAAATGGTCATCATCGACGGGAACCACGGCGAAGTGATTCTCGAACCCGATGAAGCCACGCTGGCCAAGTACCGGGTGCTCGAAGAACGAGTCCACTCGGTCAGCCAACGACTCGCGTCACTGAAGACACTGCCGGCCGAAACTCTCGATGGAACCACGATCACCCTGCTGGGGAACATCGAGTTTCCCGAGGAGGCGGAGGTCTGCCGGGAACGAGGCGCCGGGGGCATCGGCTTGTACCGCACCGAATTCCTGTACCTGGAACAGGATGCGATTCCCACCGAGCAGGATCACTTCGAGGCGTACCGCAAGGTGATTGCCGCCGATCCGCTGCATCCGGTGACGATCCGCACGCTGGATATCGGAGCCGATAAGGTGCCCGATTCGATCAATGAACTGGCCCCCGAGATGGTCAACCCCCAATTGGGACTCCGCAGCATCAGACTCTCACTGCGGAATATCCCGCTGTTCAAGACCCAGTTGCGAGCCATCCTGAGGGCGGCCGTTGATGGTGACGTGAGAGTGATGTTTCCGCTGGTCAGCAACCTGCTGGAACTCAGACAGGCCCGCATGATTCTCGGAGACGTCATGGATGACCTCGAAGAACAGAAGGTGCCATTCCGTAGAGACGTCCCGGTTGGTATCATGGTTGAAGTGCCCGCGGCGGTGATGCTGGCCGAGGAGTTCGCCCGAGAGGTCGATTTCTTCTCGATCGGCACCAACGACCTGATCCAGTACACCCTGGCGGTCGACCGGGCGGACCCGAGCGTTTCGGATCTCTACCGATCCGGTGACCCCTCGATCCTCCGCCTGATTCGCGCCGTCATCTCCGCCGCCGCGAAGCACGATGTTGCCGTGACCATCTGCGGACAAATGAGCTCCGATCCGGTCTTCATCCCGCTGTTGGTCGGCATGGGAGTCCGACAACTCAGTTCGACTCCCCACGCGATACCCGAACTCAAGGAAGTCATCCGAAACCTGACGATCGAACAGGCCGAGCAGATTGCGGCTCACGCCCAATCACTCGATCTCGCACGAGACGTCGAAAACTACCTCCGCGGTGAACTCAGTCGTATCTGCCCCGACCTGGTGCTGTAGCCCACGATTTCCGTGACGGCAGCACGCCGGATTCGAGCAGATCACCGCAAGACATCAACCACACAATGCGGAATCAACCCAGTTCGTCACTGTGATACGAACAACAACCAGTCAAACAAGGGCGCGACCGCGCACGGCCACCCCAGAGGTGGCTTCAACCACAGCCGGACTACTCCCGGACCCCATGCGGGCCGGTGCGAGTACCCGGGCGGGTGGGTTGCGCGTCGCTGTAAGTACCCAGAGCACCACGCTCCAGGACTTCGCCCGCCACCAAGGACACAAAGATGAGAGACGAAACCACAGGACCCCAGTCCACGAACACCGCAGACGACCCCGTCGACGAGGACTTCGAACGAGCTCTTGATCGGGTCGACGCTGAACCCGAGCCAGAATCGGAGCCGGAATCCGCCTCCGAGACCGCGCAGGCCGGATTCGGAGCCGGACTGGTCCCGGATGCCTCAAGCGAACCCGAGCACCAACCTGTACAACCTGTACAACCTGTACAACCTGTACAACCTGTACAACCTGTACAACCTGTACAACCCGTCACCCAACCCGAACTGGCAACGCCCGGCCCCGCTGAGGCCGGGTCGGACGGTGAGCCGGTCAGCCAGTTCGGAGCCGGGCTGGAGCCCGTGACCGAGGTGACCGCAGCGACCGAGGTGGCTGCAGCGGAGTCCGACGGCGGTTCGTCGGAGGAATCTGGCGGATCGGGGTCACGCAGGCGTCGAGGCCGCAGGCGTCGAGGCCGCGGCCGTCGAGGCCGCCGCGGGTCGGGAAAGTCAGGCCGCCAGGCGGGCTCAGAACAGGCGGGCTCAGAACAGGCGACCGACGAGCAGGCAGGCTCGGCCGAGCAGTCCGGCCAACGGCAGGAGTCTCGACAAGGAGACAGGCAGGCCCCACAGACGGTCAAGAAAGAGATGCTGATCAACGCGTTGCAGCCCGAGGAGAGCCGCATCGCGATCACCGAAGACGGGGTGCTCGAAGAACTCTACGTCGAACGCAACAGTCTCGAGAACTGCGTGGCCAACATCTACAAGGGCCGCGTGGTCAACATCGAGCCGTCGATCCAGGCCGCGTTTGTCGATTTCGGGGTCGGACGCAACGGGTTCCTGCATGTCAGTGATGTCGAGTACCAGTACTACAAGCACCTGCTGACCGAAAAGGACCAGGCGGCCCGCAACGAGGGCAAGCGGCAGGGCGGGGCCGGCAATGATCGTGGAGGACGCAACAAGCCGCCGATCCAGGACATCTTCAGGAAGGGCAGCGAGGTCGTGGTCCAGGTGATCAAGGAAGGCATCGGCACCAAGGGCCCCACACTCTCAACCTACGTCTCCATCCCCGGTCGCTACCTCGTGCTGATGCCCGCGCTGGGCCGGGTCGGAGTCAGCCGCAAAATCGAAGGTGATGACCTGAGGCGGAGGCTCCGCAAGCTGATGAACGAGCTCGAACCGCCACCGGGGGTCGGGTTCATCGTCCGCACCGCCGGCAGCGACCGCACCAAACGCGACCTGCAACGCGACATGAACTACCTGATCCGGCTCTGGAAAGTCCTCGTCGAACGCATCACCACCGCACCCACCCCCGCGGCGATCTACGAAGACAGCGACATGGTCATTCGCACCATCCGGGATATCTACAACAGCGAAATCGAAACCGTCTGGATCGACGACTCCGCCGCCTACCAGAGGGCCCAGGAATTCATGAAGATCTGCATGCCCAGGCAGACCAAGCGAGTCAAGCTCTACGAAGAAAGCGAACCGATCTTTCAGAAGTGGAAGATCGAGTCCGAGATCGAGGCGATTCAGAATCGGACCGTGATGCTCAAGGGGGGAGGCTCGATCGTGATCGACCAGACCGAAGCCCTCGTTGCCATCGACGTCAACAGCGGCACCTTCCGGACCAGGGACGACGCGGAAACCTCCGCCTACAAACTCAACCTCAAGGCCGCTGAAGAAATCTGCCGCCAGATTCGACTGAGAGATCTGGGGGGGGTGATCGTCAACGACTTCATCGACATGCGGGACGAAAAACACCGCCGCGGTGTCGAAAAAGCCCTCAAGGATGCCTTCAAACGAGACCGGGCCAGGACCAAGGTCCAGAAGATCAGCGCCTTCGGATTGCTCGAAATGACCCGGCAGAGAATCCGGCCGTCGCTCAAGCGGAGCGTCTACGAGGACTGCTCGTGCTGCGAGGGGACCGGGTTGGTCAAGACGGCCGAGAGCGTGGCGATCGAGGTCATGAGGCTCGTGGCCAGCAACGCCAGCCGCAGCAGCGTCAAGACCATCAGGCTCGAAGTCCACACTCGCGTCGGCGAATATCTCAATAATCGCAAACGAAGCAGCCTCAACGAAAT
>CAUZJR010000390.1:0-5444 GCA_963580005.1 Planctomycetota bacterium | reverse complement strand
AACCACTCTTCTCCATTTTCCCCGATCTCGGAGGCACGGATGCCGCCGGAGACGACTCTCGGTCTGCGCGACGCTGCGCTGCGATGGCGGAACCTGCTGGTTCCCGCCGGAGTGGTCTCGTTGCTGCTGGTGATCATCGTCCCGGTCCCCCCGGGACTGCTCGACCTGCTGCTCGCCGCCAGCATCACGCTCGCCGTTCTCGTCCTGCTGACCACGATCTACGTCGCCCGCCCACTCGATTTCAGCGTCTTCCCGACCCTGCTGCTGGGTGCCACTCTGCTGAGACTGGTGCTCAACTTCGCGTCCACCCGCCTGATCTTGACCCGGGCCCCCATCGACGGGACCGAAGCCGCTGGAGGCGTGATCGAGGCGTTTGGCAACTTCGTCACCGGAGGCCAGGTCGCCGTCGGTGCCATCCTGTTCACGATCCTGGTCGTGGTCCAGTTCCTGGTCATCACCCGAGGCTCGACTCGCATCAGTGAGGTCGCTGCCCGCTTCGCACTGGACGCGATGCCCGGACGACAGATGGCCATCGATGCGGATGTCGCCGCCGGACTGATCAGCGGGGAAGAGGCCCAGGTGCGTCGAGCCGATCTCGAGAGTCGTGCCGACTTCTACGGGGCGATGGACGGAGCCGGGAAATTCGTCCGCGGCGACGCCGTGGCCGGCATCGTGATCACACTGACCAACATCGCCGGGGGACTCTACGTCGGCATGGTCCAGGGCGGCATGCCCCTGTCTCGATCGATCGATGTCTTCACCCGACTCACCATCGGCGACGGACTCGTGACTCAGGTCCCCGCACTGCTGCTGTCGCTGGCCGCCGGACTGATCGTCACACGCTCGTCAACCGACCGACACCTGCCCCGGGCCATCGTCGAGCAACTCTTCGGACAGACCGAGGCACTGTTCCTGGCCACCGGATTCCTGGTCGTGCTCGCACTGACCGGACTGCCCGCCGTGCCACTACTCACCCTGGCCGGCATCTGCCTGGTCACCGGTGTCGCACTGCATCGACGCTCGTCACAGCCCAACACCGAAAACCCCGAAAACACGTCGGCCACCTCCCTCGAATTGCCAGGAAGCCGAGCACCAGCCTTCCCGGCGGCCGACTCACCCGATTCCTCATCTCGCGTCCCCAGCCCGTTCGTCGAACCTCTGGCCCTGGAATTGGGTGGCGGGTTACTGGGCCTGGCCCAGGGACATGGCCTGGTTCAGCAGATCGTCGGGCTCCGCGAACAGGTCGCTCGCGAGCTGGGGTTCCTGCTTCCGGAAGTCGTGGTCCGCGACAACCTGGCCCTGCCGCGGGACGGTTACCAGTTCACTCTTCGAGGCGCCCAGATTGCCGACGGCCGCCTGCAGGCGACTCACCCCGACGCCGCCCACCGGCTGCTGGAACACCTGGGCCGCATCGTCAGGCGTCACGCCACCGAGCTGTTGACTCGCCAGCAGGTGCACCGCCTGATCGACCGACTGGCCGAGCGGGCTCCTCGGCTGGTCGAAGAACTGGTGCCGGCGGTCGTTCCCACGTCGCGACTGCATCGCGTGCTGGGCAACCTGCTGGCCGATGGGGTCCCGATCCGTGACCTCGAAACCATCCTCGAAACGCTCGGAGACCTGGCACCCTCCACGACCAACCCCGACCAACTGACCGAACTGGTCCGTCACCGGCTGGCTCGATCACTCTGCGGCCTGCATCGCGACGAGGAGCGGCGACTGCAGGTCGTCACGCTCGATCCGGAACTCGAAGAGACCATCGAAGCGCACAGCCGGTTCTCCGAGGGCGGGTTGCAGAGTTGGCTGGCTCCGTGGCTCGCCGAACGACTCACCGAAGGACTCGCACATCGCTGCCAACGACTCTCGACCGAGGACCCCCCCGTCGTCGTGCTCTGCTCCAGCCCCCTGGCCCGAGCCTCGGTCAGCCAGGTGGTCTGCGACCTGGAACCGCGGCTGATCGTGATGAGCGTCGAGGAGGTCTCACGAGACACCCACGTCGAATCGCTGGGACCTCTGGCCATCTCGCTCGAAGAACCCCTCACCACACCACAACACAGACTCGCCGCCTGATGACCCAGCACTCACCAACTCACACCACCCACCCCCACCACGCATCTCGCAATCACGGCTGACGACCTGGGCCATCACTGGCCGGGAGAGACGACATGACAGAATCGGACGTTCGCACCTATCGAGCCTCTTCGATCAACGAGGCGTTGCGGATGGTCGAGAGCGACCTCGGTCGCGACGCGGTCATCCTGCACACCCGCCAGATCGAACATCGCAGCGTGCTGCCGTGGAAGAAGGCCCCCGAAGAAGTCGAAGTCACCGCCGGCATCGGCTGGACCGTCGCCGGCACGGCAACGGCCTCGGCCCCCACAGAATTGAACCCGCCCGAAACCGCATCGCCGGCCGAGCCTCTCGAGAGTCTCGAGAGTCTCGACCCTCTTGAACGCCTCGAGCGTATCGAACGTCTCGATGAGACTTCGCACACCGCCTCGGTCCCGTCGATCTCACCTGCCCGACCCGCCGCCTCCTTCACCCAGATGCCTCAGGAATTGACCACCGGCCTGACCGATCGACTGGCACTTCTCGAAGAGCGGCTTGCTGAACTTGGAGGCGATGCCCCGGCTGCGGGAGCGACGATTCCTCCGGAACTCTTCGACCTCTACACCGAGCTGACCGACTCGGAACTCGACAAGCTCCTCGCACGCGAGTTGATCTTTGCATTGAAGCGCGAGTCGAATGCCGAGGAGTTGGGCGACCCGTCGCTGTGCCGAGCCCGGCTGGTGAAGATGGTCGAGGGCGAGTTTCACGCGGCGGCTCCGATTGGGGCCACACCGGGTCAACGGCGGGTCGTGGCGCTGGTCGGCCCGACCGGGGTCGGCAAGACGACGACCATCGCCAAGCTCGCCGCAAACCTCAAGCTCCGTGACGGCATCCGCATGGGGCTGGTCACCGTCGACACCTACCGCATCGCCGCCGTCGAACAACTCAGGACCTACGCCGAGATCATCGACCTGCCGATGAAGGTGGTCACCACGCCGATGGAGATGAGGCGGGCGCTGGACGAATTGAGCGACATGGACCTGGTGCTGATCGACACCGCCGGCCGCAGCCCTCGAGACGAACTGCAGATCGGAGAACTCAAGAGCCTGCTGGCCGATGCCGAGGTCGACGAGATCCACCTGGTGCTCAGCCTGACCGCCAGCCTCGATTTCCTCGTCTCGACCGTCGATCACTTCTCCTCGGTCGGCACCTGCTCACTGGTCCTGACCAAGCTCGACGAGGCTCACGAGCTCGGCGTGATGCTCAACCTCTCTCGCCGCGTCGGATTGCCGGTCAGCTACCTGACCACCGGCCAGGACGTACCCGATGACATCGAGGGGGCCGAGCCGCAACGGATGGCCCGACTGGTGCTGGGCATGGATCGACTGTTGGTCGCCGGCAGCGGATCGAAGGAGACCTCGACATGACCACACTCGCCGGCACCCACACACCCGCACACCACCCCGACCAGGCCCGCCGACTCCGCGGACTGGTCGAGCAACGCGAGCAACACAGGCGAGTGGCCGAGAACCCTGTAGCCGGGGCCAGCGTGATCGCGGTGACCAGCGGCAAGGGAGGAGTCGGCACAAGCAGCCTGGCACTCAACCTCGCGATCGCACTGGCCCAACTCGACGTCCAGGTCGCTCTGCTGGACACCAGCCTCGGACTCGGACACCTCGACCTGATGTGCGGACTCAACGGATACTGGAACCTCGACCACGTCATCGCCGGAACCCGCCGCCTCGAGGACATCACGCTCGAGGGACCCGCCGGGATCCACCTTGTCCCCGGAGCCGGAAGTCTCTGCGAGGGACCCGACTCGGAACGGTCTCCCGAACCCGATGTCGCCGAACAATTCGCCCAGTTCGAAACCACCCACGACGTGATGGTCCTCGACACCGGCCACGCCGGACACTCGGGGGTCAACAACTGCCTGGCGGCCGCCGACACCGTGCTGGTGGTCACCACGCCCGAGCCGACCGCCCTGGCCAATGCCTACGCCACCTTCAAGTCGATGCCCGACGGCAACGCCACCAAGCTGCTGACCCTGGTCAACCGCGTCGAATCGGCCAAGGCGGCCGGCGAAATCCACAAGCGACTGGCTCACACAACCAGGATCTTCCTCGAGTCCGAACCCGCGCTGGCCGGGTGGATTCCCGATGACCCCGAGATCGCTCGAGCCATTCACCAACGGACTCCATTGATGGTGCAGGCACCCCAAAGCCCCGCCGCACGAGCCATCTCGCAACTCGCCACGCGACTCGTCTACCACTCGCCCAACACCGATCACTCGACCTCGTTCTTCAAACGACTCTTCCCCACCGAGAACACACATCACCGCAGCAGCGAAGAGTGACCTGTTCACCGAGAGCTGCGGAATACTCACCGAATTAAAAAAAACTTCAAATCCCAGGTCATCGGCAGCCGATAACAGCCGAGGTGGGCAGCGTCCCCTGGGACACGCCCGCTTTAGGTTGTGACCGCTTGGGCGAACGGTCGGACGCGTTGCCGACTTCAATTCACGGAGGAACTCATGGCAGTCAAGGCCATTGATCCCGCAGTACAGCAACTCTGGATCGACTTCAAACAGGACCAGTCCGACCAGCACCTTCGCAACCGGCTGATCGAACAGTACTACCAGCTGGTCAAGTACAACGCCGAGCGGGTCTGGGCCAAGCTGCCCGAGGGCGTCGATCTCAACGACCTCATCTCCGCCGGAACCTTCGGGCTGATGGACGCCATCGAGGCGTTCGACCTCAGCCGGGGAGTCAAGTTCGAGACCTACTGCGTGCCGCGGATCCGTGGCGCGATGCTCGATGAACTCCGCATGATGGACTGGGTCCCGCGGCTCGTCCGCAGCAAGGCCAGCAAGCTCGAAGCCGCACGCAAACGAGCTCAGTCGGTGACCGGGCGACCGCCGACCGACAAGGAAGTTGCCAGTGAAATGAGGCTCAATGCCAAGGACTATCACAAGATGAAGACCGATGCCAACGCGGTCATCACCGTCAGCCTCAACAAGAAATGGTACGAGACAGACAGCTACAAGGACGTCCGCGAAGTCGACATCCTCGAAGACAGCAAGGGCGAGGATCCGACCGAGGACATCCAGAAAGAGGACCTGATGAAGCTCGTCACGAAGGGACTCAACCGCAACGAACGACTGATCATGATCCTCTATTACTACGAAGAGCAGACGATGAAGGAGATCGGGGCCACGCTGGGTCTCTCCGAATCTCGAGTCTCACAAATGCACTCGAGCATCGTCGCCCGGCTCCAGGGACAACTCAGGCAAAGACGACCCGAATTCGCCTGAGACCGCCGCCCGGGGGTCAGACGCCCCCACCGCCCGGGGGTCAGACGCCCCCACCGCCCGGGGGTCAGACGCCCCCACCGCCCGG
>CAUZJR010000389.1:0-5453 GCA_963580005.1 Planctomycetota bacterium | reverse complement strand
CCGCTGTCGAGTTCTCATACCGCATCCCCGCAGCCGGCTCGCATCACCTCGCCGTCGTGCTCGACGAGGACTCGCTGCCCGGTGACGACCGCAGCGAAACGGTCGTGACCGCGATCGACGCACTGCCGGTGCTGCTGGTCGATGGAGCCCCGCATCCGGATGCAACACGCGGCGAAACGTTTTTCGCCCGAGCCGCACTCTCTGCCGCCGCCAACCAGCAACCGTGGGTCGCCGGACGAGTCGTCAGCTGGGACCGGTTGAGCCCCGACGACTTTCCCGAATCGGGAGTCATCGTGCTGGCCAACATCGCCCGGCCCGACCCCGCCTGGCAACATCCGCTCTCGGAATTTGTGTCAGCCGGAGGCGGACTACTGGTCACGCTCGGCGATCGCACCGACCCCGCCGCCTGGTCCCGGTGGGCCAGCTCCAGCGGACTGCTGCCGGCCCGAATCGGAGACACCCCCGGATCGGCCTCGGGCTCCGCCGCGGTGCGGGCCGACAGCCAGAGCCTGGCCGGGTCGTGGATGGCCCGTTTCGGGACAACGCGACAGGGGGGATTCACCGAAGCCCGCTTCACCGGCTGGTGGCCACTGCAGCCCCTGGACCTACCTGCGGCACCTCGGATCGCCGCCTTGCTCGATAACGGCCAGCCGCTGCTCGTCACCGGCCGCAAGGGCCAAGGACACCTCGCAGTCTGGAGCTCGACTCTCGACGCCGATTGGAACACCCTGCCCGCTCGACCCGACTACGTCTCGTTCCTCCACGAAGTCCTGTTTCACCTCGCCGGAGGCCAGTCGACTCGGACACTCTCCCCCGGAGACCCCCTGCTGATGAGCGTCGGTGACGAATTCCGCCACGACCAGTACGTCGTCGTGGGGCCCGGCGGCTTGAGATTCGACATCGAGGAGGCGGGCAGCGGTGCCGGACGCCTGGCCCGGCTCAACGATACGCTGCTGCCGGGTCACTACGCTGTGCTGCCCCGAGAACTCACCGATCGGCGGATCGGACCGGCCGAACACTTCGTCGTCACCGCCGACCCCGCCGAAGCCAACCTCGATCGGCTCGAACAAGACACTCGCGTTCGCCTGGCCCGAGGGGGCCGGATCGACTTCGTGGCCGATCACGACGAGTTGCGTGAGGCGATCGGCGAGTCGGCTCCCCGGACCGAGTTCTGGTACCTGGTGCTGCTGCTGTTCCTGGGCCTGTTGCTGGGCGAGGTCGTGTTGACGCGGCGAATGGTCCGGGGTGGATACCGGCAGGAGACCTCCGCCTCGTGAACCATCGCCTCCTGTTTCATGTCCTGGATTCACCAGCACGACTGGTCCTGGGTGCCCTGGCCGTGCTGGCCGCCGCGGTGCTGGTCGTGAAACTGCTGCAGTTCGAACGGCAACTGGTTCCCGACTCCACCAGCCGCTGGTTGCTGGGATTGAGGCTCTCGGTGATCGTGCTGCTGGGAGCCGCCCTGGCCGAACCCGCCATCAACCTCTCCCAGGACCTCGCTCGACGAGGACGTATCGTGGTGGCGATCGATCGGTCACAGAGCATGACGATGAGCGATCCGCAGGCGAGCCGAGCCGAGAGACTGAGGTGGGCTCGGGGGCTGGGGCTGATCGGCAACGACCGCATCAATCAGCGACTGGACCGCTGGGTCGAAGACCTCGAGGCCGGCCACGAACCGAGGTGGGTCGATGAGGGTGAGGCCGACGATCCCCAACGGAACAGTCAGTTGCAGGAGATCCGGCGAGAGAATCTCGACGAGGTGCTCGAGGCGGTCGGGCGATTGACTCGACAACAGATCATCAATCGACTCATCAGCAGACAATCCCCTCTGATCGAATCGCTGCAGGCGATCGGCGACGTCGAGTACCGCGTCTTTGGCGGCCGCGCCCAAACGATCGGCGTCGAAGCAGTCACCCTCACACCCCCCGAAACGCTCGACTCGACCCGCACCGACCTCGCCGCCGCCCTGGTCGCGGGTTCCGGTGCCAGGGACACCCCGGTCACCGCGATCGTACTCTTCAGCGATGGACGGCAGACCGAATCGACCGACCCGCTGCAGGCGGCCGGCCGGCTGGGAGAGCAGTCGATCCCGGTCTACAGCGTGCCGATCGGATCGGCCCGGCTGCCGCGCGACCTGGCGATCGTCACCGTCGACGCACCGGGGACGGTCTTTGGAGACGACACGCTGAGACTGACCGCGACGGTCCGCACCGGAGGCTTTCGCAACCGGCCAGTCGCCGTCTCGCTGTTCCCCGCCGACGCACCCCAGCAGGCTCTCGTCCAGACCATCACCCCCAGCGGCGACTCGCACGAGGTGACCTTCGAGTGGACCGCGAAACGGTTGGGACGGCAACGGCTGGTGGTGCGAGCCGAACCGCATCCCGACGAGATCCGCGACGACAACAACCAGCAGGACGTGCTGGTCAACGTCGTCGACGATGTGGCCCGGGTGCTGTTGATCGACGGCGAGGCGCGTTGGGAATTCCGCTTCATCGACAACGCGCTGACCCGCGACGGCAGAGTCGAGGTCGACCAGGTCGTGTTCGCTCAACCGTTCCTGGGAATCCGCAACGAACCGTTCTTTGCCCGATCGTTCGAGGTCCCCGATGGCGACAACCCGCTGGGTCGATCGCCGCTGGGTGAAGCCGACCTGGTCATCGTCGGTGACGCCGGACCCAAGTCGCTCGACGAAGCGGCCTGGTCGCTGCTCGAATCGTTCGTGTCCGACGCCGGAGGCACCCTGGTGCTGGTGGCCGGCAAACGGGACCTGCCCTCGAACTACCGCTTCAGAGCCTTCGACAACCTGATGCCCGTCGACGAACTCGAAAAACTGGAATTCACCAACTCCGAAGGACGACGAGCCCCCACGCAAAGAGGCTTTGGGATCGCGTTGAGCCCCGAAGGACAACGCGAACCGATGCTGCAGTTCCATCTCGACCCAATCGAAAACCGCCGGATCTGGGACGCCCTGCCCGGTCACACCTGGGGACTGGTCGGAGTGCCGCGGCCCGGCAGCACGGTGCTGGCACGACCCAGCTTCCGAGGCCGGCCCACTCGCATCCCCGACCCGCAACACCAGGCACTGTTTGTGCACCACTACCACGGACTCGGACAGGTGCTGTGGCTGGGGATCGACAGTACCTGGCGATGGAGACACCGCACCGGAGACACCTATCACCACCGCTTCTGGGGACAACTGGCACGCTGGGCGGCTCACAACAAGGCCGTCAGCGGAAACAGCTCGGTCCGGCTGGGAGTCGAGACGGCGGAGGTGACGGAGGGGGATCCGATCGAGATCACCGCACGCTGGCGACGAGACGTGCTCGATCGGATCGAAAACCTGGCGGCGCGAGCCGAATTTCATGCCGCCGACCGGACCCCCGGCAACGCGGCACCGCTGGCCGTCGTACCGCTGACGGCCGTCGACGGCAGGCCACTGCTCTGGAGAGGCCAGGCCACCGGGCTGAGTGCCGGAGACTACCAGATCCGACTCACCGTTTCGGATCCGTCGATCGATACCACAGGCGTCACCGCCGATGTCTTCGTACACCCACCCACCTCCGGAGAACTCAACAACCTCGCAGCCGATCACCTCCAACTCGCCGAACTCGCGACCGCCTCCGGAGGACAACTCGTCACGCTCGATCAGCTCGACCAACTCGATCAACTGCTCAAGGGGACCAGCCAGGACCGCGAACAGACCCGGGACGTGCTGATCTGGAATCACTGGGCCGTCCTGATCGGCTTCTTTGTGCTGATGACCGCCGAGTGGGTGCTCCGCAAGGTCCACGGCTTGCCCTGACGACAATTCTCCACCGCCTCGACGCACCCAACTGATAAACTCCAGCAGCGAAGCACACGCACCCGCACCCGCATCCATGCCGAACAGCTCCCGACAACCCCTGCCCCAACCCCTGCCGCAACCCCTGCAGCAGGCCCTCGGTCAACTCGGCCGACGCTGGCGTTGGCTGACGGTGCTGCACGGCACCGGGGTCTTTCTGCTGGTCACGACCGCGCTGCTGGCCGCCGGCGTGCTGCTGGACCTCCTCGTACCACTCTCGCCAACCATCCGCATCATCGCACTGGCAGCGGCGGTCGCCGGCATCGCCACGGCGGGATACCGGCTGGTCCTGTCCCGCATCACCGCCCGGATCTCCCGGGCCGAACTGGCGGCACTGGTCGAACGCCTGCACCCCGAACTCGAGGAACGGCTGACCAGCAGCGTGGAGTTGCTCGAATCCGACGAGTGCGACGGCGCGGAGGGGCTGAGGAACCTGCTGCTGCTGGAAACGACCGCCGCGACCCGATCTCTCGATTTCAGAGCTGTGCTCAGCTTCCGCACGGCGGCGGTGATGCTGGCCTGGGCCTCGGTCGCAGCCGCGGTGATGTTCGGCCCCCTGGCCGTGCCCGGCTCGGGACACGCACTGCTGATGACCCGCTTCTTCCTGCCCTTGAGCAACCTCCAGCGAACCGTGCTCTACCGCGTCACGGTCGAGAACCCCGACCAGGTCGTCGCCCGTGGCAGCGATGTCCGAATCCGTGTCCGCATCGAAACCCCCTCCAGCCCCACAACCAGCCCCACAACCAGCCCCACAACCAGCCCCACAACCAGCCCCACAACCAGCCCCACAACCAGCCCCACAACCCCCCCCACAACCCCCCCCACAACCGGCCCCACAACCGGCCCCACAACCGGCCCCGCAGCCAGCTCCCCGCCGGCAGCCGTGCCGCGGAATGTCTGGTGCCGCTGGACGACCCGCTCGGGCTCCAGCGATCGTCGGCTGATGGAACGCACCGCCGACGGGTCCGCCTACACCACCACCTGGCCCGAAGTGCTGACGGGGTTCGAATTCCACGTCGACGCCGACGGCAGCCTCTCCAGGACACACACCGTACGCGTCGTCGACCTGCCGGCGGTCACCGGCCTGACACTCGATGTCGTCCCACCCCGCTACTCCCGGCTGCCGCCTCGCAGCACAGATGCCGTGGTCGGAGACGTCACCGTGCTGGAGGGCAGCCGGCTGAAGTGGCGGCTGCAATTCAACAAGCCGATCCAGCAGGCTCGGCTCACGCTGCTGGGCCCAACCCCGCAATCCGCCTCCACACCCCTGGGCGGCCTCGCCGCCACGCTCGCACCCGATGGACTCCTTGCCACCGTCGACGTCCTGGCCAAAACCGGCGGACCGCTGCTGGTCGAACTGACCGACCGCGACGGGCTCAGCCGCGACGATCCGACCTACCGCAGACTGGTGATCCAGGTCGACCAGCCCCCCACCCTGGCACTCTCCGGACACGACCGCCCCACCGCGGTCAGGCCCACCGATGCCATCACCATCCGGGCAGAAGCCACCGACGACTTCGGACTCGGCTCACTCGAACTCCTGCTCCAGGTCGACCCGAGTACGCAGGACATCCAGACGGTCGACCCCTCGCGGCTGGGCGGACGCGAGGCG
>CAUZJR010000388.1:0-5469 GCA_963580005.1 Planctomycetota bacterium | reverse complement strand
AGCCCTGGCCCGTTCCGAATCGGACCCAATCCGCAGCCTGCCGATCCAGGGTCTCAACGCCACCGCGTCCGGCGGTGCCAAGCTGGCCGTGCAGAAGAACGCGTCGCTGTTGGCCTCTGGTCCCAATCCCGACACGGCGACCTACACGCTGCACGGTCGCATCGATGCTCCGACCCTGTCGGGATTCCGGCTCGAACTGATTCCTCACAAGTCGCTGCCCGGGAACGGTCCCGGCCGCGCCGACAACGGAAACGTGGTCCTCACCGGTTGGAAGGTGGAAGTCGCTGCAGAGGCCACCTTTGCCAAGCCCACCGCATTGAAGCTCGCCTCAGCCACCGCTTCGTTCCACCAGCAGAAGTTCCCACCTGCCCATTCCCTCGACAACGCGGCCAAGACCGGCTGGGCCATCGCCCCGCAAATGGGCAAAACTCACCAGGCCACGTTTCTGCTCGCAAAGCCCCACCTCCTGAAAGACACCCCGCACCTCAGGGTGACCCTCACCCAGGCCTACGGAGGCCGTCACACGCTGGGCCACTTCCGCCTGGTCCCGCTCACCGGCACTCAAACCGGCCTCGGACTCAAACCGCCGGTCCTCGCCGCTTTGCGGGCGGTCAAGAAGAAGCCCCAGGACGCCAAGGCCCAAGCGGTGCTGCTGACCCACTACGCCGAGGTCGACAAGACCACCGCCGGCCTGGCCCGAACACTGGCCGAACTCAAGAAAGCCACTCCGAAACGTCCGCAGATGACCGTGCGCGTCATCAAGCAGCGAACCGACAAACCTCGAACCACGATCCTGTTTCATCGCGGTGACTTCCTCAGACCGCAGAAGGCCACCCCGGCCATCCCCGCCGGGCTCGCCACCCTGCCCCCGGTCAAGGCTCGTCACAAGGATCCCAAGCGACTGGCCGATCGGCTCGACCTGGCCAGCTGGCTGGTCGCCGATGACAATCCTCTGCCCCCCCGCGTGGCGGTCAACCACACCTGGACCCACCTGTTCGGCAAGGGGCTGGTGCGGACCGTCAACGACTTCGGTGTCCGGGGCGAGAAGCCGACTCACCCGGCACTGCTCGACTGGCTGGCCACCGAGTACCGGCGTTTGAAGTGGAGCCGCAAGGACCTGATTCTGGCGATCGTGCTCTCGCACACCTATCGCCAGACGTCGTCCACCACGGCGGCCCTAGCCGAGGCCGACCCGCAGAACGCGTTGCTGACCCGCCAGAACCGCGTCCGACTGCAGGCCGAGATCATCCGCGACAACAGCCTGACCGCCTCCGGGCTGCTCGCTCGCAAGATCGGCGGACCCAGCGTCTTTCCTCCCATGCCGGCCGACGTGGCGGCACTCAGCTATGCCAACAATTTCAAGTGGAAGGCCAGTACGGGTGCCGACCGCTTCCGACGTGGCCTGTACACGTTCTTCAAGCGGACCGCCCCGCACCCCAACCTGACCACATTCGATTGCCCCGATTCGAACACCACCTGTGTCGAACGCCGAGCCTCAAACACCCCGCTGCAGGCATTGACCACGCTGAACAACGAGGTCTTTGTCGAGGCTTCGCAGGCGATGGCCCGCCGCGTGATCGGCGAACAGCACGCCGATGACCAGGCCCGGCTGACCCGGGCCTTCAGGTTCTGCGTGGCTCGACAACCCGCGGCCGGAGAACTCGACGGCTTCGCCGGGCTGCTCGCCGACGCCCGCACGTGGTACACCGACCATGCCGAGGACGCCGGAAAACTGGTGGGCAACTACGCCACCAAGGGCACGTCGCCCGCCGAATCGGCTGCGTGGGTGGCCACCTGTCGAATCATGCTCAACATGGATGAATTCATCACTCGTGACTAACCACGAGAGGAGAGGGTGAGATGCACGATGTGCTCGAACGTACACGCCGCGACTTCCTGACCAGCTCGGCCTGTGGCCTGGGTGCCGCCGGTCTGGCGGCGCTGTTGACCGAGGACGGACTGCTCGCCGCAGATCCCAATCCGCTGGCAGCCAAGCCGACCCACTTCGAGCCTCGTGCCAAGTCGTGCATCTTCATTTTCAATGCCGGTGCCCCGTCCCACCTGGACCTCTTCGACCCCAAGCCGAAGCTCAACCAGCTGCACGGGCAACCGATGTCCGACGAACAGCTCAAGGACGTCCGCTTCGCCTTCATCAAGAAGGACTCGGTGCGACTGATGGGCACCAAGCGAACCTTTCGGCCCTACGGCGAGTGCGGCACCGAGTTCTCCGACTTCCTGCCGCACATCGGCAGCTGTGCCGACGACCTGCTGCTGGTCCGCTCGATGTATTCCGAACAGTTCAACCACCACCCCGGCCAGCTGATGATGCAGTGCGGTCGCGGCACCTTTGGCCTGCCGACGATGGGATCGTGGATCAACTACGGCCTGGGCAACGAGACCCGCGACCTGCCCGGTTACGTCGTGCTCACCAGTGGTCGAGGATCCAGCGGCGGAGCGACCCTGTGGCAGAGTGGTTTTCTGCCCAGCCTCTACTCCGGTGTGCGGTTCCGCACCTCCGGTGAGCCGGTCCTCAACCTCTCCAACCCCAGCGGCCTGCCAGCTCAGCTCCAACGCAAGGGCCTCGACGTGCTGCGGCAGATCAACGACGGCCGGCTCGAACAGACTCGCGACCCCGAGATCGCCAGCCGCATCGCCAGCTACGAACTGGCCTACCGCATGCAAACCGCCGCGCCCGAGTTGATCGACCTCTCGAGCGAAACCCGGGCGACACGCGATCTGTACGGCGTCGATCGCAAGGAAATCCGCAAAGGCGGACGCGGCAAGGCCGGCAATACCTACCAGAGCTTCGCTCGAAACTGCCTGCTCGCCCGGCGGTTGGTCGAACGAGGCGTCCGCTTCGTCAACCTCGTCTACGCCTCCTGGGACCACCACAGCAACCTCGACAACGAACTCGCCTACAACACCCACGTCGTCGACCAGCCCATCGCCGCACTGATCAAGGACCTCAAGCAACGCGGGCTGCTCGAAGAGACCATGGTGGTCTGGGGAGCCGAGTTCGGCAGGACCCCGCTGGGTGAGAACCGCGGCGCACGGGGCAGTGTCACCGGCCGAGACCACCACCCGTTCTCTTTCAGCATGTTCATGGCCGGTGGAGGACTCAAGGGAGGGCTCGTGCACGGCGCCAGCGACGAAATAGGCTGGGGCGTTGCCGAGAAACCGGTGCACGTCAACGACCTGCACGCCACCATGCTGCACTGCTTCGGACTCGATCACCTCAAGCTGACCCACCGATTCCAGGGACGCGACTTCCGACTGACCGATGTCGGTGGACAGGTCGTTACCGACTGGCTCGCCTGATCGTGGACCGGCCCACGAGGCTCTCTCGGGCGAGAGCATCGATCGGTGCCTCACTCGATGCCGCCTGGCACGCCCGGTCCCATCCGCAACCGGTGCGGAGTTCACGCTAGTCGGCTACCGACTTCGCAACAGCGACTGCAGCCATCTCGGCAGCGGTTCCCGCCGTCGAAGCTGTGCTCGCAGGCTCAGACGACGAGTCTTCTTCGGCCTCCGGCTCAACCGCGTCGCCTAGCGTGTTCAAGGACTGGACAATCTCGACGGACGTCTGGCCGCACAGGTACGCGCCATAGGCACCGAAAAAGACCAGCACCGCAAACAGCACCTTGGCCGCACCGGGTACGTCTCCGATTCGCCACAGGCTCGAGGCACAGCAGTACACCAGCCCCGCACAGGCCGCTGCATAGAGTACCGCGTACACAAGTTCCCGCATCACCGCTCGCATGCGTGGACGATAGACCACCTGCAACACACGTGTCAATCCGGCCTCAACCGGCCTCAACCGGCCAGCTCAGACACCTGCATCGGCTCTAGACCGACGGGCAGACACCACTCTGAATCACTCCCGTGTGCGGCGTTCTCTGAGTGCCCAGGCCGATACCAGGTACAACACGCCGACGTTGAAGACGTAAAACCCGGTCAGCTTCAGAGCCCCTCCAATCGTCCCGGCCTCCGAGGCCAACTCGGTGGGATCTCCAAAAAGCGTCCTCGATGGCCACATCAGCCACCCACCCACATTTCCACTGGTCGCAGCCGTGCTGCTCAAGAGTACTCCCAGGGCAAAGAGCACGATCGTGGCGAAGACGGTTTTCCAGCGCGGCTGCAGCAACTGGCTGCGGAAACTCCGCCGCGGCCGCTCCTCGGCGATCTCCTGTTCGGACGTGATCACACCCATCGACAGCTTGCCGTGCTTGAGCATCAGGGCCAACGGGAACAACACCCCCAGCGCTGGCCTCGGGTCATCCGACTGCAGGACATCATTGATCGAGCCCCTGTGGACCTCGAACATCTCCTTCACATACGCCTTGATGTCGCTGGGATTGGCCGCATCGCGGATCGCGTCCCACAGCGGCTTCAACCGAGCGTCCTCACTCTCGGTCTCCTCGCCCCGCTTCAACGCTCCCAGCTCATCAGCCACCCTCCGCAGCCGGCCCAGGGCCCTTTCGTCGTGAGCGATTTCATCCAACGTGGCCAAGAGGCCGACAAAGGGAGCCTCGGTCACCACCTCGTAGTCGAGATCGGGCTCTTGACCGATCGCCTCGCCACACGCCATGCGATAAAGCAGCCACGGGTAGTCGGCCCCCGATGCAATCGCCTGGGGCAGCCCCCCAAAGAACCTTGGGTTCAACTCGATCAGGTACGCCGTCCCGTCCTCGCCCACGCGGTAGTCCAGCTGCGCCATGCCGTGCCACTGCAGGTGCTCCAGAATCTGCTGGGCCGACGCCTCAGCCTCGGGCAACGCCACCGTCTCACGCAAGGCCCCCGCGCCGGTACCTCGAGGAAACGCACGCACGTTGTGGTAGGTCATCATCGCCACCCGCTGCCCGCCGTCGAACAACGCCGAAACACAATAGTCCTCACCCTTCACAAAGTCCTGAACCAGTGGATACTCATCCGGTTCCAACCCGAAACCGTCAACGAATTCCCGGAACGTCGCCGTCAGGTCCTCGGCCGAATCGCATTTCTTCAATCCCACCCCGGCAGCACCTTCGCGGACCTTCAGGAAGACCGGGAATGTCATCTCGGGGATCGCTCGGTAGAGGTCGTCGATGTCGTGGAACTGCTGCGTCGGAGGGATCGTGATCCCCAGTTCCTGGGCCAACAGGGCCAGCTTTCCCTTGTCATGGGTGCGGGCCATGTTGGCATGCGACGTCAGCGGAATCGTGACCAGCCCCTCGAACCGTTCACGGTGCTCGGCGATCAGCCACGTCTCCTTGTGCACCGGCATCAACACGTAGGGTTCGTCGGGGTCCTCGGGCTTCAACTCCTTGACCTTCTCGACCATGTAGTCGATGAACGCCTCGGGGTCGCCGCCGACCGAGGGGTGCTGAAAGCTCCCCTTACAGTACTTCGAGAAGAAACACGGCGCAAAGGGAGCCTCTTCGCCGCAATAGAGCTCCACACCTCGACGACCCAGGCTCCGCACCATCGCCA
>CAUZJR010000387.1:0-5495 GCA_963580005.1 Planctomycetota bacterium | reverse complement strand
ATGTGAGTCTCTCTGGCCCTCAGTGCGCCTCGTGAACCGTTCCATCGGCGTGCACGTGGACATTGGTCGGCATACCGCTGGCTGACTGAGCCCGAAGGATCCTGTTCAGTGACGCGGCGGCGTTTTGCGCCAGGTACAGGCCGGGGCTGACACTGCCGTCGTTGGCAAGCACGACGTTCAGCCGGTCTTCATGCAGTACCCGGACCGCGATCCGGTTGAACAGGTCTCCGTTTTGCCGGAACACGTACGCCTCGGGGCCTTCCCGAACCACCGCAGCGGCGGGCAACACCAGTACGTTTTCGAGTTGCTCGACCGGCACATGCAGTCGCACCCGCTGCCCGGGCCGGAACCTCCAGACACGATGCGATCGATCGGCCTGCTGGTAGGTCTTCGACTGGTTGGTTAGCGGGATGAAGAAGTCAAAGGTGCGACTGGTGGTGTCGATCGAGTTGGCCAGGTGTCGGATCTGAAACGACTGCTCCAGCTCGGGCCAGTGACCGGGATCGTCTTCGGCAAATTCGACGGTGATCTCGGACCCGTCCCTCGCGACCGTCTCGAGCGAGGACGCTTCACGCTTGAACGCGTGGCCCTCGATGTAAAGCGTCGTATGGTCGGCCAGTGTCAACAGCAGTTGGCCGGCTCGGACCTGGTGCCCGAGTTCCACCTCCAGTGCCTGCACCTCATAGGACAACGCTTCGGTCGTGCCATTCTCTTTTGTCGCGTCCTGAGTCGTCGCGACCGGGGGCAGGTCCGGAGTAGGCGCCATGATGTCGATCGAGGTGACAAACTTCCCCGATCCAACCTCGGCAATCTGTTCCGGATTCAGGCCTCGAGCCAGCAAGACCTGTCGATGGGCTGCAATCAAATCCGCCTGCCTGCGGTGTACGTTCTCGAGGTCGATGATCCTCGACTTCGCAATGCCCCCGGACTCCGCCAGCGGCCTCAGACGATCAAGCTGTTCGGTGACGATCTGTGTTTCCCGTGTCGCTGTGAAGAGCTCCTTCTGTGTGCTCTGCAGGTAGTCGCTCAGCAGTCGCAGCGTGAACAGTCGGTCGCCGGTCTTGACCGTGTCGCCGGGAAAGGCGTGGATCCGAGTAACCACAGCACCGGCGGGGGATGTGATTCCGCGGTCCGATCGGCCGGGCTGATCCACGACCACGCCGGGGACCTGGATCTTCCTCGAGTAGTTGCCGACCCGTACGGGCCTGGACACCAGTCCCAGGTTCTTCCGCGCCTGCGGGCCAATCTTCAAGACCTGTGGCTCGCTGGCCGTCGCTGCGGGACTCTCGGAAGGAGTCGACACTGAAGACGGCTGTACCAGACGCGGCAACCAGGCGGTCCGGGTCAAGAACCCCGCAACGACGATCACAGCGATCACGGCCACAGCCGAGAACAACCGCACTGATTTTGGAATTCGCATGAGGTCACCTTCGGGGCGCAACAAATCATGGCCATGTGAAACCGTGCGGAACATCCGCCTCGGGCAGGGGCTCTCTGCAAGCCCTCCGCGGCACTCTTCCGCGCTGACGACTCCCCCCAGGGGAATCACGTGCAACGCGCACAAGAAGAGGCGCAAGAGCGTCGACGCTCTAGATTAGGAGCACACCAGGGCGCTCACAGTGCGCAGCGTCACACAGTAGAGACTGGTGGCTGCATGTGGCCTGCAGGCCTGACGCAAAGGATGTCGACCCCAGCAACACACCATCGGCTGCGGGAGCCACGTCGGGGGAGCCGACCAGTTGAACCGCCGGAGCAAGCATCACATCGTCGTCGAGCAGCAGAAGAGCCCGTAACGGGCCGCTGCCGGTCGTTTCAGTGGAATCCGAATCGCTCTCGCAGGGCAGGAACAGCGAAACAGAGAAGCCAATCAGCGAGAAGTGCAGGTGGCGAGACTGGGGTGACTCAAGGGCACTTGAGGCCGCCGTGGAGCCATCGGTGGCGTCCGCAGTAGTCCCATGGTGATCACCGGGGATCTCGTGAGTGTGATGCGAGTGGGTGTGCCCTGCCACATGGTCACGCCGCTTGTGCTGGGGCCCTTCGGAGGGCGCTGAACGAGCAGCGTGCGAGTGGCAGACCGGTGGTGGCAGCATCGTTGCGGCCAATACCGCCACCGACATCAGCACCGTCGATCCGATGTGGCACAGTCGTCTCATACACGTTACGGCACGCGCCGCCATGGCCCACTTGTTGACTCTCTCCATCGACTATCCCACGCTGCGAGGTGTACTGCCAAGACAAAACCGGGCAACGCAGATGGTTTTGAGCCGTGCCCTGTGGGATGTGACGGAGAGTGAGCCCGGTGCCTTCAGTCGAGGCTTCCGGTAAGCAGCAGGCCCTGGATTTCGACAGTGGCCAACCAGAGTTGCTCGCGTGCGTTGAGCGCAGCGAGACGAGCCCGTGCATAGGACCGTTGAGCAGTCAGCACCGACAGGTAGCTGGACTCGCCGATCTCGTAGCTCTGTCGGTTCAGGTCGAGATTCTGCCTGGCTTTGGCCAGGACGGCGTCACCGTACCGGGCCGCCTGCTGGCGAGCCTGTTCGTAGCGTCGGTAGACGTCTGCCAGGCGGAAGTTCAGGCTGAGTTCGACCTGCCGGACACCCTTATGGGCGGCAATGGAGTTGGCCTGGGCCTCGGCAATCCCGCCCTGGTTCCAATTGTTGACCGGAATCGGCATCGAGACCTGGAGCGTGGCAAAGGGGTCGCGAGACGCGTCGTCGTAGAATGCGCCGGCCTGTACTGTGACGTTGGGGATGCGTTCCACGTTGGCACGCTGCAGTGCCCAGTCGGTTCGCTCGACGTCTGCCGCAGCCGCTGCCAATTCGGGACTCTGTTGCCGGATCCTCTCGAGAAGCTGCTCCCAAACCAGTTTGGGCACGCGGGCTTCGGTGGTGCCGGAGACCGGCTGAAGAGGGCGGTCGGGTTCTCCAGCCAGGGTGACCAGTCGCCGCCAGCGCATCTGCGTGGCGGTCTGTGAGTTTTCCAGCAGCAGCGAAGCAAGCTCGAGTTCGATCTCGGCCTGCGTCAATACGGTGCGAGGTTTCTGATTCTTGATGAGCTCGCGGGCCTTGAGCACCGCCTGGTGTGCAATGCCGTGCAGCTCACGGGTCACCTTGACTCGCTGCTGGGCGACGAGTGTCGAGTAGAACGCTCGACGAACATCGGTCAGGACACGCAATTCCTGGACGGCCAATTCCTGTTCCGCTCGCTCGACTTCCCACTGGGCTGCGTTCCTGTTCAAACGCAGCTTGTCGCCACGGACGTACTGTTGGCCGAGATAGGCTCCGTACTGGCCCGCCGAGCGGTCGTTGCCGATCTCCTGGATCGAGAGTCCCGCAAACGGGTTGGGCCTCAGGCCGACCTGTAAGCGTCGCCCTTCTGCCGCGTCGACACGGGCCTGGTGCAGGGCGATTGTTGGGTTGGAAGATAGTGCTAGTGACTCAAACGACTCGAGTGACGAGAGCTTCGTGTCGTCTGGGGCTGCTTCGGTTGAGTTGGAGCTGAGGAGAGTTGTGTCCGAGTCCGCCTGGATGCTGGTGGGTCGCCAGCCGGCGGGGACCGTTTCCGGGTTGGGAGTCTCGGGAGCTGCCAATTGCGTGGGGGTGTGTGCGCAACCGCACACAAGGACTGCAGGCAGCAGTAAATAGATGAGTGGGTTCAATGTGGATCCATCCCTACCCTCACATCTCGCATATCGTCGTTTGATGTACGGAACTTCAGGCAACTGTCGGGATGTTGGCCTCAGGGATAGAGGATCCGCAGGGAGCGGGGCGAAGTGTCGGGGGTCTGACGCCGCCTGTGGTACGCCGGAGGCGGACCACAAGCGGCGTCCTGAACCCATTTGTCCTGGGCCGCCGGGGCTGGTGGACTTGGGACAGGCACCTTCGGAGCCAGTCCCTGGGCCTGGGGTTGGACTGGATTCAGGGGGGTGTGTCTGCGGGATGGGTTTTGGCCCATTGCAGGTACAGGCCCTCGGAATGCAGTAGCGACATTTCTAGGTGATTGCGGTTTTTGGGCAGCCAGAAGTACTTCCCGCAGGCGTCGGTACTCAGGTACGTCATCTGACCGTAGAGCAGTTGCCTGGCCTCTTCGAAGCCGAATGTCTCGTGCACGTGGATCAGTGCACCGGTGATTCCGGAATTCTGCCTGGCCGTTCCCGGCTGGCCATGCACGAACGGGAACCCGCCCTCGGGCACCTGTTCCCGAATCATGCGATTCAGGGCTGTCGTGACACGTGTCCTGAGCGATCTGCGCAGCGTGTCGTGCTTCTTGTCGTCGGGTAGCGACCGGTACAGCTGGCAGAACGCCGACATGTTGGCGCAGTGATATCCGATCCGCGAGTTGTGCCCGGCCCAGCCGCCCCACGGACGCTGCTCGCGGAGCGTACTCTGCAGCATCTCGGTCTGCAGAGTCGCCTGGACCTTCTCGAACTGGCCTGTTGCCTGCGCCCATGCCAGGGCAGCCTCGGTCAGCATCATGTTGTAGTTGTAATTCCACGAAGGCTCGACGCGGTTGAAGTGTTCGACCACGCGGCCTGCCGCGTCCAGGAATCTCGTGTCCCGGGTCGCCTGCCACGCGTGGACCAGAGCCGCCCCGCCCTGCCCGGAACTGTAGTAGTTGTCGCCGATGATCCCATTCTTCTGCTGGACCTGCAGCAGATAGCCGGCACCCTCGCGGGCGCGTTTCAGGTAGATGGGTCGCGAGGTGGCGGCGTGGGCTCCCAGGTATCCCTCAACTCTCTGGTAGGTCGCACGCAGATCCGGCGGCTGCTTCTCGCCGCCGGGCTTCCCCGCCAACGTCTCACGACTCTCCCAGCTCCCATCGCCACGGTAACGCGTCTCGGAGGCCGCGTGGTGAGCCTCGAAACGGCCCAGAAGTCCGGCACCGTCGGGTCGCTCGAACTTGTGCCGCACCCTCAACAGTCTGTCGTCGGGAACCGGCTCGTCCCACTGGCCCAGGCTCAGCTCGCCCCCTTCCCGCATTCGGACGTCGTCGATGAAGATCGTGCCGATGTTCCAACGCGTTTCCACCGACAGCACGGTGTAGGTCGAGTAGCGACCGGTTTGAAAGGTGACGGACCGCTCGACCCACTTGTCGCTGGGCTTGTGTCCGAAGCGGATCTGGGCAAATGCCTCGCTCCCGCGGAATTCTCCGGCCATGACATACAGGAACCCGTAGTCCCCCAAGCCCTCGGCGTCCTTGTTCAAGACCTTCATCGAGACCGTGTAGGTGGTCATCGGCCTGGTCTTCACGTTCTGCCGATACGACATGCCCTCCCAGCCCTGGTTCCAGTACTTGCCCTCGTTGTCCTTGGGCACCGAGATGCGGATGCTCTGTTGGCCACTGGCCCCGCGATCAGTGGCGAGTGCCCCGGTGCCCAGCTGCTTTTTCACCGTCTCCTTCCAGCGACCGTAGTGTCCCGGCCCGTGCGTCCAGTCGTCCGGAACACCGTCCCGGTCGGTGTCGATTTCGAAGCTCGAATTCTTGACCAGCGGTTG
>CAUZJR010000386.1:0-5504 GCA_963580005.1 Planctomycetota bacterium | reverse complement strand
TGGGCGAGTCTCTCAGCCGAGAATCGCCGACGCAAGTCCGTCACTACAATCGTTACCGCCGGTCGGTTTCCCAAACGCCATGGTCCAATCATCTTGCATCGCCGCAGCGGGCACCTAGAATACAGCAGGCACGTTGGGATCCTCCCACGCGTCTGGGTGGTCGAGAAACCGGCCACAGACACTGCTCAAACCCATACGACAACTCCCTGTGCTGAAAGGGCTTATGGCCCGATTCGGCGGAGACTCTGCATCATGGCCAGCAAGTACCTGAACATCGAAGAAGTGGTCGAGCTTCTCGGAATCCCCCAGGAAGAGATCACCCGGCTGCGTGAGTCCGGTGAGTTGCGAGGATTCGCTGACCGGGGGACTTGGAAGTTCCGGACCGAGGACATCGAGGAATTCGCTCGGTCGCGGCAGGCCGATTCCTCCGAGGACGGTGGCTTGGGTGCCGACGAACTGCCGCTGGCCGACGACGACTTCGACGCGCCGGGAACTACTTCGTTGCTCGATGACGACGATGAGATCAGTGCCGATCAGCCGACTCTGCTGCAGGGGGCCGTCGACGACGAACCCCTGCTGTCAGTCGACGATGAACCCCTGCTTACGATCGACGATGCCTCCGATAGCGATGTGCGGCTGGTGATCGACGACGAACTGGAACCCCAGGATGTCAGCGAATCGAACAGCGATGTGCGGCTGGTGCTCGACAACGAACCGGGACTCGCCGAATCCGACAGCGAGGTGCAACTGGTGGCCGATCCGGCCGATGTCGAAGAAGTCGACGAAATGGCCGGCAGCGACAGCGACGTGAAACTCGTCACCGCCGAAGCACTCGACGCCACCGCGCTGGAAACGCCTCGTGGAGTCGACGACCTGGACTTGACCGAGATCGCCGAGGGCAGCGGCATGGCTCTGGAACCGGCCGGCGATAGTGGCATCTCGCTGGAAGCGGTGGCCGAGAGTGGCATCAGCCTGGAAGGAGCCGATGAGAGCGGCATCAGCTTGGAACCCTCCGGGAGCGGAGTCGAACTGGGCGACGTGACGATCGCCGACAGCGGCATCGCACTGGACCTCGACGAGGGCAGCGGGATCGCCCTGGACCTCGACGAAAAAACCGACGAAACACAGCTCGAAGTCCCCGCCCTGGTCGATGATGGGACCAACTTCGAGATGGCCGGTGCCGGCCAAGACGAAGATGAAGAAACCGGCACCGATACCAGCGTGCTGCTGTTCGACGACGAAGAAGATGCCGACGATTACTCGGCGACGGTCGTCAAGAAGTCCGACGACGCGGACATCTTCGACGAATTCGGCGACATCGGTGACGACGACGACCTCGATGTCGTCGACGACATCTTTGGCGAAGACGATGAACTCGCAGACCTCGACGTCTTCGACGCCGATGACGATGTCTTCGATGACGAAGAACAAGACGACGACTACGCCGTGCCCGTCGAAAAGATCGCCGCGAGCACCGAGCAGGAGTGGGGCGTGGGGACGTTTCTGTCGCTGCTGACGGCCACCGGCCTGATGCTCGTCTGTGGCATGGTGCTCTTCGAACTCGTCAAGTCGATCTGGAGCGCCGAAGATCCCGGCTTCTCCGGGGGATTGATCGACACCGTCGGCCAGATGTTCAACTGACGCCGACCGCTGCGGCCGACCAGGCCCCGAGCCAGCGAACCGCAAAAAAAGTGCGGTTTGCCCTAGGCACGCTCACCCCCGGCACACTATAAATCCGCCCTCACTCACCGGACGCGACCCGTTGCCTCTCTCAGCAACTCCGCGACCAACTCTCCCCACTCAACTCTCTTCTCTCCCTACTCAACTCTCTTCTCTCCCCCTCGTACCACCTCACCCCAGGCTATCTCAGCCCGGTTGGTCTCCGTTGCGTTTCGCGCGGCTTCGTGCCGCAGCACTCCGCACGGCTCCACCCGGGTCGGCAAAGGAGTGCCCCATGTTGTCAACGGCCCGCACATCCGCTCCCGTTCTCCTGGCCCTGGCCGCGACGCTCGCCGCCGGCTGCAACATGGTCCCGCAGCAAACCCTGCGTCAGTCCCAGATCCGGGCGATGCAGCTGGCCGGAAACAACCGGCAGCTCAGTCGTGACAACATGGCGTTGAAGTCGAATCTCGACGTCTCCCACCAGCGACTGACCAACCTGAACAGCGAACGGTCGCTGTTGCAGCAGCGCTACGTCAACCTGCTCAAGCAACAAAGCCCGCTCTCGCCCGAAGCCACCCGCCAGCTCGAAGCACTCAAGCAGAAGTACCCACTGTTCCAGTTCGACCCCAAGAGTGGTGTCAGCCGCATCGGAGAAGACATTCTCTTCCAGAGCGGCAGCGCGGTGGTCAACAACAACGGAGCAGTCAAGATCCTGGGTGAATTCGCCCGAATCATGAACCAGCCCGATGCCAAACACCTCAACATCCTCGTCATCGGACACACCGACGACCGCCACATTGCCAAGGCCAACACCCGCTCGAAACATGCCACCAACTGGCATCTCTCGACCAATCGTGCCAACTCGGTACTCGTTTCTCTGCAAAAGCTCGGGATCGAATCGGGCCGTCTCGGATCGGCCGGCTACGGGCCCAACCAGCCGCTGGTCCCCAATGCCGACGCATCGGCGCGTCAGACGAACCGCAGGGTCGAGATCTTCGTGCTCCACTCCGACGCCGTTGTCGCTCGCTGGAATCCCGATACCAGCCTCAAGTAGAACCCGCTCAGGCCTCGGCCGTCTCGCATTCGACGACGCGATCCTCCGACGCCTCGTCGACGACTCGCAGGGTCGGAATCGGGACCAGCCCGTCGAGGACCCTCTGGCCGTCGCGAGTGATCTTGTAACGCATGCCCGTCGTGCGGTCACCCACCTCGAAGCCCAACCAGCCCAGAGCGATCAGCCGACCGTGTAGCTCCGAGAGCCTCTCGGGGTCGTACCCATCGAGCAACTCGATGCGAGGCAGCCAGTCGTCACGCTCGTGCTCATCGGGCAGGTCGGCCAATCCGAGTACCGCCTCCACGTCGCCAGGATCAGCCGAGCGGTCTCGGGTCAACTGACGCTCCGACGCAACCGGCTCGGTCTCCTCGACCAACCGGTACGCCTCCAGCACCTCTCGCCATCCGGCGTCGAGGTCGAGCAGTTCTGCGTCGATATTGATCATCGTCCATCGTATCGACGACCGGACCCCTCAAAGACAGTTCGACCGCTGCGGCCCTCACAACCGCTACGACCCGCCCCTTCGATCACGCACAAGGCCGCACAACCGCTTCAGGCCGCCTAACCGGAACCGGGCCGCTGCAGCAAACAGCTCAAGATCCCCGGCTCACTCGCTCAAAGCTCACATGTTCGTCTTGGCGTCGTCGACATCACCGAGCACGGCATTCAGCGCCGCGTTCAACGGTCCGTCGTGTGAGTGGTCAGTCGAATAGATCCGGAAGATCGAAAAGCTGGTCGGCAGCTGGCAGAACAGCTCATCGTCATCCAGCGGCAACGGCTCACTTTCGGCCGGATCCAGGAGAAAGTTCTGGCCCCCGGCAGGCAACGGGCCGCTGGGACGGTGGTAGTGCCGCGCCACGTCGACCCGCATCGGGATCTCCGACAACCCATCGGGCAACAGGCGTCGCACGCGAGTCTCGACCAATTCCGGCTCCGAGAAAATCGTCACCCGCTCGGACTCCCCGGCGCGGAAATGCAGAGTCCGCTCGCAGGCCAACTTCCAATCCACGTCGCGGTTCAGGATCCTCGCCCACCGCTGCCCCAACTCGCGTGTCGAGTCATCCTCCGAGAGCGCCCATCGCCCCACGTCGACCAGGAAACTCGACTCGGTCAGCCGACGGTAGTCGTCCAGGTGCTCACTCGGATTCCCCGGAAACAGCCGCTGCATCGTCTCGGGAAAGACCAGCTCCAGCGACAGGTCCAATGCCCTCACCGTGCGGTGAAAATACACCGTCCGGAACAGGTTGGCCCGCGTCTCGATGAAGTTGACCAGAGTGGCCAGGCCGCGTGAGTGGATGGTCAGGCCCTTTGGAGTGAAGAAGCTGTAGTGCAACAGCCGCGGCAGGTCGAACGCGCGGGTGTTGTAACCGGTCATGTACGCGTCGCGCAGCACGAAATCCATGTTGTCGACGGTGTAGATCCCGCTGAAGAGCGACCTCAGCTTGCACAGCCAGTCGGGAGTCCCCTCGAGCTGCTCTCCAATCCGCGGACGCCGGATCAGCCAGGCCACCTGCCGCGGATCCAGTTCCTCCAACGGCTGCAACTGCCCGTTGGGATTCCGCCGCACTCGACGAATCAACTCGCCCAGCTCCTCCTCGATGATCTGTGCACCCAGGTCCTCGTGAGTGAGTTCGAAGTCGGCCAGGAAATGGTCGTCGAAGAAGTGCCCGAAGGGACCGTGGCCGACATCGTGCAGCAGCGCCGCCAGCCGCACCAGGCTCTCGACACACGCCCGCGATGGGACGTTGTCGCACGAAGCCACTAGCGAATCGTACCAGGCGTCAATCGCCTGGCTCGCCAGGTGCATCGCGCCGAGCACGTGCTGAAATCGCATGTGCTCGGCCGACGGGAACACCCACCAGGCGGTCTGCAACTGGTGAATCTGCCGCAACCGCTGTACCCACGGATGATCGATCAGCTCCTGCTCGGCCACTTCGCCTTCGGGGAGATGGCCCTGCGAGACGAACGGGATGTACCCGTGGATCGGGTCGTGCGAGAGGCTCTCGGTGGCGAAATCACGTGGCATCGGCATCTATCCCTAGGCTGCGACCGATCCTATCTCAACGCCCCGACACGCGGTACTTCACTCGGCCCAATCGCGAGACCGCTCGACGGCTCGCAGCCATCCCGCATACAGCGATTCTCGCTCTGCGGACGCCATCTCGGCTGAAAATTGCCTCTCCAGACGCCAGGCCTCGGCGATCTCGTCGGTGCTGTCCCAGACCCCGGTCGCCAGTCCCGCCAGTCGAGCGGCTCCCAGGGCTGTCGTTTCCAGGACCTCGGGACGCAGTACGTCGACATCGAGCATGTCGGCCTGGAACTGCATCAGCAGGTTGTTGGCCGCCGCACCCCCGTCCACTCTCAGCCCCCCCAGGCTGACCCCCGCCTCTCGCTGCATCAACTCCAACAGGTCGCGGCTCTGGTAGGCGATCGATTCCAGGGCGGCTCGAGCCAGCTGAGGCCGGGCCGTGCCCCGGGTGATGCCGATCAGCGTTCCGCGGGCCGCGGGGTCCCAGTACGGAGCACCCAGCCCGACAAAGGCGGGTACCAGGTAGACCCCGTCGGTCGATTCACACTCAGCCGCCAGGCCCTCGATCTCGGCAGCCTCGGAAATCAGGCCCAGCCCGTCTCTGAGCCACTGCACCACCGCTCCGCCAACAAACACCGCTCCCTCCAGGCAATAGGTCACCTCGCCGTTCAAGCTCCAACCCACGGTCGTCAGCAACCCTCCGTCAGAACGCACCGCCTCTGTCCCGGTATTCATCAACAAGAAGCAGCCGGTGCCGTA
>CAUZJR010000385.1:0-5508 GCA_963580005.1 Planctomycetota bacterium | reverse complement strand
GACACCGTCACGGTTGAGATCGTCGAGCAGAACTTCGACCTCCCCACGGTCTTCGGACCCTACTTCAGGGGACCAGAGATCCAGGTGAGCGGTGGAGACACCTCGATCTGGAGTGCCGACGTGGACGATGTCGACTCCATTGAGTTCCTCGGCAACGAGGGCAACGACTCGTTCGAGAACTTGACCAGCCTGCCGGTCGTCGCTGATGGTGGAAGCGGGGACGATGTGCTGATCGGCGGAAGCGGCGATGACGTGCTCGACGGTGGCGATGGCGATGACGTCCTCGAAGGCCGGGACGGCAACGACCTGCTCAACGGTAACGGCGGGGACGACGAAATCGACGGCGGCGATGGAAGCGATGAAATTCACGGCGGAAAAGGAGCCGACATCCTGTCAGGAGGAAATCAGGACGACGCCATCTTTGGTGACGACGGCGATGACACGCTGCATGGCGACGCGGGTGACGACGCGCTTTATGGCGGCGGAAGTCATGACGTCCTTTACGGCGATTCCGGAGACGACTCGCTGAACGGAATGAAGGGTGACGATGGACTGTTCGGTGGCGACGGCAAGGACACTCTCGAGGGTGGAGCTCAGGACGATCGACTCCTGTACCAGGACGACGATACGCTCCTGGACTTCGACAGCACCTACGATGCCAGGATCAAGTTTGAAAATGACTCGGGGGCATTGGTGTACAACAGCCCGACCTCAGAGTGAGTGACCTACGACGCTGGGACCTGGACTGAGGAGCATATCGAACAGGTCGACCAGGGGCTGGCCGTCCTGCACAGCCTCCTGGGAAACACGACGTTTCTCAAGCAGGAACACAACGCGGACGTGACGTTCTATCGCATCGGATCACCGCAGAACGCGAGCCAAACCGGGCCGGCGGCGTGGAACATCTACTCCGGAGAAGTCCACCTGTCAGACCTGGTCTTCGATGGAACAACAAGTGAAGTCGCAGAGACCGTCATCCACGAGATGGCACACAATTGGGACCTTTGGGATAACCCCGACTGGTCAGCATGGAAGGAGTTCAGCGGCTGGAATTGGACTGGCACGAGCCACTCAGGCAGCAGTGAGGAATTCGAAAGTAGCTACGGCGAGAGCTACGCCTGGGAAGACTGGGCGGAGATGTTCACTTTCTACGTGCAGTTCAACACCGACACGTCATTCGCGACACAAAACGCCAGTCTGCTCGATGCAACGAGCTCCGACTACAACGACGTGTTTGCCGCGAAGTTCGAGTTCATCGACGACTGGGTCTCGACACTGTAGCCCTGCCCAGTGGCTGGTGGCTGTATCGATTGAGCACTGCGGAACCCCTGGGAGCCACGCTCCCTGGGGTTTCGCTCTTTTCCAGTTCGAACGCGAACAGGACCGATCGCCTGCCGGTTCGAGTGCAACGGGTCCGCTGCCTGGCATGGGTTACTGAAAGTCGATCCGGACCTCGTCCAGCGTCACATAACCCTCGGGCAACCGGTGCCTCCAGACCGGATAGTCTCGCTCGGGCCTCAGGATGTGAGGATCACCGACCAGCGGCCCCATCGGTGCCACGTCCAGAGGAAACAGCACCAGCATGATGTTGACGTTGACGTCCCCCAGCACACGTTCCAGTGGCTTGACCCCGTACATGTCGGCACGGTCGTGGCGAACACCCAGAGGCGTCCATTGGTCGGGATCGGTGTCCAGCACGATCGTCTGTTCGGTCAATGATCCGGTCACGTCGAACGGACGGCCACTGCATAACCAGCCACTGGTGATGCCCTCGACATTGCCCTGGATCAAGAGCATGAGCCGGGCATCCAGTGCCTGCAGTTCGCCCGAAACACCGATCGTCATTTCGGCATTGGTGAAATCCGTCGGGCACCGCTGGTCAATGAACCGGTTGGCCCCGCTCACCTCGCGGTAGACCTCACCCTGAGGCCCGTTCGTGGAGAGGCTGAAGACCATGTGCATGTAACCGGCACCCGGCGGTGCGTGGTTGTAGTCGATCCACCATGGGCTGCGCGACGTGAGTCGCCCGTCGTGACACTCGAGCGGCTTGGGGCCTCCGGCATTGCTGATCCAGCCGTACCAGCCACCCGGCCCACCATCAAACGTCTCGTGATAGCCCTGCCCCGCCATAATCCCTACCCCTCTAGTCGGTGTCGGCCCGCAGCACTGATACGAATGCCTTCTGCGGGATGTTGACCTGTCCGAACTGTTTCATCTTCGCCTTGCCCTTCTTCTGCTTGTCGAGCAGCTTGTTCTTGCGGGTCACGTCTCCGCCGTAGAGCTTGGCGGTGACGTCCTTGCGGTAGGGCTGGATGGTCGAGCGAGAGATGATCGTGCCTCCGATCGCGCCCTGGATCGGGATCTTGAACTGGTGCCTGGGAATCGCCTCGGCCAACTGCTCGCAGTAATGCACCGCCCGTCCGCGGGCCTTGTCGCGATGGACCAGGTACGACAGCGTGTCGACCGGTTCCTTGTTGACCAGGATGTCCACCTTCACGATGTCCGTTTTCACGTATTTCGTGGGCGTGTAGTCAAACGACCCGTAGCCGCGCGTGATCGTCTTCAGCTTGCCGTAGAAATCGAACAGCACCTCTCCCAGCGGCATCTCGCTGACCAGCTCGACCCGCGATGCACTCAGGTAGCTCATCGTCTGGCTCTCGGACCGGTGCTCGCGGCACAGCTCCATCACCGGACCGATGTACTCCTCGGGCGTCATGATCGACGCCTTGATGTACGGTTCAGCAACCGAGTCGATTTCGGAGGGATCCGGCCAGTAGGTGGGATTGTCGACATCACGGGTTGTGCCGTCTCTGAGCGTTACCAGGTACTGGACCGAGGGGGCCGAGATTACCAGCCCGATATCGAACTCACGCCGCAGCCTCTCCTGCACCACGTCCAGGTGCAACAGGCCCAGGAACCCGCAGCGGAACCCAAACCCCAGTGCTGCCGAGCTGTCTTTCTCGTAGGTCAGCGACGCGTCGTTGATCGCCAGCTTGTCGAGTGCCTTGGTCAGGTCCTGGTACTCGTCGGTCGACATGGGATAGATCGACGAGAAGACCACCTGTTTGGCCTCCTGGTACCCGGAGATCGGCTCATCAGCCGGACGATCTTTCAGCGTGATCGTGTCACCGATCTCGATGTCCCTCACACTCTTCACGCCCGCGACAACATAGCCCACCTCGCCTGCTGCGAGCTGTTCCCGGGGTGTGGCGGTGAGTTGATTGAAGCCCAGTTCTTCGATCGCGTAGTCTCGCCCGGCGTGCATGAAGTGGATCGTGTCGCGAGTCTTCAGCGTGCCTTCCATCACGCGGCACTGCAGGATCACTCCGCGGTAGGAATCGAAGTGCGCATCAAAGACCAGCGCCTTCAGCGGCGCCTCGGGGTCGCCATCAGGAGCCGGCAACTTCTCGACAATCCCCGTCAACACGTCCTCGATCCCCTCACCCGTCTTGGCCGACACCGCAATCGCCTCGAACGGGTCCAGCCCCAGGTCGGCGTCGATCTCCTCGCGGGCCTTATCGACGTCGGCAGCCGGCAGGTCGATCTTGTTGATCACCGGCAGCAGTTCGAGTTCGTGTTCGAGGGCCAGGTAGAGGTTGGCCACGGTCTGGGCTTCAACACCCTGGGAGGCATCCACGACGATCAACGCACCCTCGCAGGCCAGCAACGAACGCCGCACCTCGTGAGAAAAATCGACGTGGCCGGGCGTGTCGATCAGGTTCAGCAGGTACTCGGTCCCGTCGGGAGCCTCGTAGTCGAGCGTAATCGAATTGCTCTTGATCGTGATGCCCCGCTCACGCTCGATGTCCATCGCGTCGAGCATCTGGTCATGGAACTCGCGCTGGGTCACTCCGCCACAGGCCTGGATCAAGCGGTCCGCCAGCGTGGACTTGCCGTGATCGATGTGGGCGATGATGCAGAAATTGCGGATGTGTTTCATGATCGGCTGGCCGACGTCCTACTTCTGAAACCAGAACGAGTAGAGTTGCGAGTTTCGCATGGTGACTCGCAGGCTCAGTGCTTCTCCGACCCGGCCCTTCAGTGCCTTTGCGGTCGACTGTGACCATTTCACTTCCCTGCGAACCGTGTCGCTGCTGTCCGCTTCCGACTCGGCGACGGTGTTCCCATCGGCGTCGAGCAGTTCGACCTTCAGTTCCCCGAGGCGTGAATTCGCGTTGACGAACAGCCTGCCCGGCGGCAGCACAAACGGCTTGGTCACCAGGGTCCCGGTCTTGGCCGAGGCGTCCAGCGACACGAAACCGTCTCGACGCAGTACAGCCAGACAGATGGCGCCAAAGTCGTTGCCCAGGCCCGGCTTCCTCAGGTGCTCACCATTGGGGTACTTGCCCTTGTAGATGAACGTCGAGCGGTACTTCAGCCCGGTGTAGTAGAACCACAGTTCGTCGTCGCGGAGGACCGGTGCCGACGGGCAGAGGATCTGGGTCAGGTCGTAGGCTCCGGACCCGATCCGCGAGGGACCGATGAACGCCTGGCGGTCACCGAGCCGGGACCAAGTCTTCAGGTCGCGGCTCATCACCAGCTTCACCACGTGGAAGCCATCGGTGTTGGGGTAGTTGGGCACCATGCCGGTGGAATGGAACATCGACGGCATCCCGATGTAGAGCCCCTCGTAATAAAAGGTCCCCATGTTGTAGACATCCACCCGCCAGACCTTCGGGTCGACATGAAACGTCGGCTGAAACGACTTGTCGGCCAGGCGTTTCGAGATGGTCTCGCCGCCGAGTTTCTGATCCAGCTTGTCGGCATGAAAGATGACCCCGTAGTCCTTCCAGTCGCGGAAGTCGCGACTGGTGGCCACGGCAACCGACCGGCCAAAGGGCCCACCACGCTTGATGGTATGGATGAACAGGCCATGCTTCGGGTCGTAACTGAAATTGCCCTCGTCAGAACTGGCGATCTTGTCGACCTCGACCCGAGTCCACCGAGCTCCGTCGGGCGAGACGGCAAAGCCGCTGTTGAGCAGCGGTGCCTTGTAGCGTCGGGCGAGATCCGGCTCGTTAGGGTCATAGATGGCCAGCATGATCTTCATGTTCGACTTGGCCCCGGGGGTCCAGTGCAGCCCGTCGCGGCTTTCCCAGAGGTTCTGGTCGATCCCGATCACCCACAGCTTGTAGAGCTTCGCCACGGGGTCCCATTGCGGAGCCGAGCGGGTTTGGATTGTCTGGTTCGGGTCCGGGCTGCGGATCACCGCCCCCCGTTTCATCGGAGCATGCATCGTCCGCTGCAGGCCGCTGATGGTGGCCACCAGGTGATCGTCGAGAAACAGCTGCCGTTGCGAACCGATCTCGACCGGATCGGCGGCCGGTGTGGGACGTGCCGCAGCCAGTACGCAAAGCCCAATCAGCAGGATGACGGTTTTCTGCATGGTGCTGCCCGAGGTCTCGTTCTACTTCCCGAGGTTGTTCCCGATACACTGCCTGTCGTCAAGAATCTTATACTGTTCGGCTCACCACATCTCCTCAAGCTGCCCCCTGCCCCCTGCCCCTC
>CAUZJR010000384.1:0-5520 GCA_963580005.1 Planctomycetota bacterium | reverse complement strand
CTCTTCAGCCACAGCCTCTTCAGCCACAGCCTCTTCAGCCACAGCCTCTTCAGCCACAGCCTCTTCAGCCACAGCCTCTTCAGCCACAGCCTCTTCAGCTACAGCCTCTTCAGCTACAGCCTCTTCAGCTACAGCCTCTTCAGCTACAGCCTCGTCTTCAGTCGAGTCTGCTTCGATCGTCTCGCCGTCATCAGCAGTATCGGCTTCCTCGGCCAGGCTCACGTCGCCATCTCCTGATTCAACAGCGGTGGCATCAGCCGTCTCGGGGTCGTCCTCAGCCACGACCTCATCTTCAGTCGAGTCTGCTTCGATCGTCTCGCCGTCATCGCCGGTTTCGGCTTCCTCGCCCGGGCTCTCGTCGCCATCTGCTGATTCGACAGCGTCGGGGTCAACTGCCTCGCCGTCGCCGGTTTCGGTTTCTGCTTCCTCTTCTTCGGGTTTGATCCCGAGCAGTTCATTCCTCACGTCTTCGCTGAGTGCTTCGAGGAGTTCGGCCGGCGGTTCCTCTCCCCGCTCGATGTACTCTTCAGCGGCCGTCCGGAACTGTCGCTCGCGTTCGCGAGCCGCACGGACTTCGGCACGCCGTTTCGTCTCTTCGGCTTCCAGCCGCTCGGCTTCCCCCTCGGCCACCGCAATGATCGCGTTGCACTCTTCCTCACCGAGTCCGCCCATTTCGGCGAGTTCTTCGGGCTCGATCACCGAGAGGTCATAGAAGCTGAAGAATCCCTGCCCGACGAGTTCCTCGGCCAGGTCCGCGGTAATCCCGGGGATCATCGAGAAGGCCTCGGTCGATTGTTCGAGTTGGTCGTGCAACTCCTCCTGGGTCATCACCTCGATGTCCCAGCCCACGAGTTTCGAGGCCAGCCGGACATTCTGTCCGCGTTTGCCGATGGCCAGCGAGAGTTGATCTTCGTCGACCAGCACGAGCACTTTTCCGATCGAGGGTGAGGCGCAGACGATCACGTCGTCGACGGCGGCCGGCTGCATGGCGTTGGGGACCAGCACCGGCAGCGACTCGTTCCAGCGAACGATGTCGATCCGCTCACCAGCCAATTCCTCGACAATGTTCTTGATCCGGGACCCCCGCACCCCGACACAGGCTCCGACACAATCGATGTTGTTGTCGTAGCAGGAGACGGCGACCTTGGAGCGGTAGCCCGCCTCGCGGGCCAACGACTGGATCTCGATGATCGCTTCGGCCACCTCGGGGATTTCGCGTTCAAACAGTCTCTGGACCAGGTCGGGGTGTTTTCGCGAGAGGATGATCTTGACCCGGCTGCCCGCCTTGCGGACCTCGATGATCACCGCCCTGACCCGTTCGTTGACGCGGTGCGATTCGCCGGGGATCTGCTCGCTGCGGGGCAGAAAAGCCTCGACCTTGCCCAGGTTGACCGTGGCGGCGCCTCCGTCGAAACGTGTCACCGTCCCGGTGACCATCGTGCCCCGCAATTCCTCGTACTCGATGTACAACGAGTCCCGCTCGGCCTCGCGGAACTTCTGGATCATCACCTGCTTGGCGGTCTGGGTGGAGATTCGGCCGAGGATGGTGCCGAGGTCATCGGAGGCGAGCTCGATTCCGGGACAGTGCACCGTCGGTTCGCCGGTCACCCGGTCGACATGCACCTCCACCTCCGACTCCTCGCCGTAGTGCCGTCGAGCAGCCGAGAGAATCGCCTGCTCGATGCCCTCGAAGACGATCCCCTTGTCGATGTTCTTGTCTCGGTGGATCGTGTCGACCAGCCGGAGGAGTTCGGATCCGTTCATCGTTGTTCCTTCCCTGCCGGGTATCCGCTGTCCGGACATCCGAATGGCCTGGTGAAATCCGGCTTGGAATGGGTGGCCGGAGTTGACGAGGCCCGTTGAGCCCGGTTATCTGTCTCTTGGCGTGCGATCTATCGAGGTGTTGCCCTGGGGCCAGTGTGAGACTCGAATTCCCCGAGGGGAACAAAAAAGTGCGGGCCAGTCACCCACACTTCGCGTTGTGGCAGGCGCAATCCACCCCGCACAACCAACCAGCACCTTCCATACCGCCACGGCACGAAGGGCACTCGCCCAACAAGGTCCTTGGAAACAGGTCCGAATTACATGCGGACGCTCCCGGAGGGAACCTCAAACGAAACACCCCCGACGAGACCCACAAGGCACCAATTGACGGACACCGAGTCAGTCAATTCTCGCCGGAAGATTGTCTTCCAATACAATCGGAACGATACTGGATGGTCTGGGGAGTGTCAAGCGACCGCGAGACGGGCTCGCGCGTCGGAAGTTGTTGACAGATCGCCTGTTACAGACCGTCAACAGCTGGAAAATCGGACCCGAGCCGGACTGAGAGAACGTGTATGAACGAACCGACCTTTGACCTCGAAACCGCTCACCGTTTCTTCGCCGCCGCCATGAACAACCAGGCGTGGGACCTGCTCGAGTCCCCGGCCCGGACCTCAGAACAGGATGAACTGATGCGCACAACCGCCTTTGCCGCAGCACGGCATTGGTCGGAGGTGGGCCAGGCGATCAACCACCCACCAGCGAGCCGAATGCCTGCTGGCGCAGGTGCATGCTGCGTTGGGCGAGGTCTCCGGGGCGGTTTGCCATGCCCGGCGGGCGCTGGAGTTGATGACCGAAGCGGGAGACTCAATCGAGGCCTTCGATCTGGTGTTCACTCACGACGCGGCCTCACGAGCGTATCTGCTGGCCGAAGAGCTTCCCCGGGCGGCCTCGCACCGGGCCCAGGTCGAGAGTCGGCTCGGGCCTCGATCACCGACGCAGCGGACCGCGAGGTGGTCGAGGCTTGGCTCGGTCGGTACGAAACGGCCTGAGTCCGCTCTAGACGGCCGCGACGATGGCACTGGCCTGGCCATGTGAGGTGGCACTGAGGTTGAGCACGACCGTGTTGGAGACAGGGCGGAGTTCGTCGTGGACCACGTCGAGCGGGCAGTCGGGATCGGGCTGCGAATAATTGAGCGTCCGGGGGACCACGCCTTGGCCCAGGGCCAGCAACGAGGCGGCCAGTTCCAGAGTCCCGCTGCCGGCTCCGGAATTCCCCAGTGCGCTCTTGAGGGCGGTCACCGGCACGGTCGAGGCCTTCTCGCCAAACACCTCCCCGATCGCCGCCGCCTCGATGATGTCGGCCTGGCGGCTGGCGAGTCCGTGAGCGTGGATGTGTCCGACGTCGCCGGGTCCCAGTCCCGCTTCGGCCAACGCCGCATTCGCCGAGTTGACCATTGCCTGCTTGGGGTCGGCCCGCCCCGCACGATCCACCACGCAGCTCGAGCCGGACCCCAGGATCGTACCCAGGATGTTGGCACCCCGCGCCCGCGCGTGAGACTCGGTTTCCAGGATCAACGAGCAGGATCCTTCGCCGATCACCTGGCCGGACCTCTGGGCATCAAAGGGCCGACACCAACTCGCGGGATCGCCCTGCCCCTGGGCCAGTTCGTCCCACATCGAGGCGTGCAGGCACTTGATCGGATGCAGCCTCGACCCGGTCGATCCGGCGATCATGATGTCGGCACTGCCCCGGACCAGCAGCCGGTAGGCCTCGCCAATCGCGAGATTTCCCGAGGCTTCGGCGAGGGTCAACGAGTTGTTCGGGCCGCGGGCGTCAACAGCGATCGCGATATGACAGGCCGGCATGTTGGGCAGGTACTTCAACAACCACAACGGCTCCATCTGCGTCAGTCCATTCGCACCCCAACGCTCGATCTGGAACTGAGCCTCCCCACCCGGCTCGGTCAACTCCGCCGATCGCGAGGCGGCCGCGAAGAGAGCTTCAGGGTGCGAGAACATCTGGTCGGCGCCGTAGTCGATCCCCAGCCGCGTGCGGTCGACCGACTCGCTGTCGATCCCCGAATCGTCCAGGGCGCGGATGGCCGAAGCGACCCCGAGCTGGATGTCGCGGCACATCACCTTGATGCTCTTGCGCTGCGGCTTGAGGTAGTCCTTGCGGGCGGCCGCAAGAGTGAACTCGGGGATCTCGCTCCCGGCATGACCGGGGACCTCCGCGAGATCGGGCAGGTCGATCACCCCGATCCCGCTGCTGCCCGCCAGGACCCCCTCGGCAAATGCCTCGCGTCCAATCCCGATCGGGCTGAAGAGGCCCACGCCGGTGACCACGATTCTGGGTCGAGTTGACTGGGGAGTGTTCATGGGCGGGGAGGTGGGGGCTGTTGTAGGGCGGGGGGGCGGCGGGGGGTCGTAGAGGATCTCCGGAGACCGCTGCGGCCTCACGCGGCCTTTCTGATCACCAGGCAGGCGTTGTGGCCACCGAAACCGAAGCTGTTCTTGAGAATGTGCGTCAGGGAGCGCGAGCGGGCCTCGCCGGGAACGTAGTCCAGGTCGCATTCGGGGTCGGGGCTGTCGAGATTGATGGTGGGGGGGACGACCTGCTGCTGGAGTGCCATCACGCAGGCACAGGCTTCGACACCTCCCGAGGCTCCCAGCAGGTGACCCAGTTGACTCTTGCTGCTGGACACGCACAGCTTACGGGCATGATCACCGAAGACCGTCTTGATCGCGCGGGTCTCGGCCACGTCGCCCAGCGGTGTGCTGGTGCCGTGAGCGTTGATGTAGTCGATCTGGTCCGGAGGCAAACCCGCGTCGGCGATCGCCGCCGACATCGCCCGCGCTGCACCCTCACCCTTGGGATTCGGAGCCGTCATGTGCGACCCGTCGGCCGACATGCCGTAGCCGATGATCTCGGCCAAAACGTTCGCACCGCGGGATTCGGCATGGCCGAGTTCTTCGAGCACCAGCATGCCGGCACCCTCGGAGAGTACGAATCCGTCGCGGTCCTTGTCCCACGGCCGACTGGCAGCCTCGGGATCGTCGTTGCGGGTCGAAAGAGCATTCATGCGGGCGAACCCCGAAAGACCCATCGGAGTGATCGCCGCCTCGCTGCCCCCGGTGATCATCACGTCGGCAGTTCCGTGCTGGATCAGGCGGAAGGCGTCGCCGATGGCATTGGTCGCCGATGCACAGGCCGTGGCGATGGCACTGTTGGGACCGCAGAGACTGAAGTGGACCGAGATGTTCCCGCTGGCGGCGTTGACCATCAGCTTGGGGATCATCAACGGTGAAACCCTCGAAGGTCCTCGATCGTAGAGCATCGAATGCTGCTGCTCGATCTCCTCCAGGCCACCGATCCCACTGCCGATCAGCACGCCGCGGCGATACGGGTCCCCGCCCACCAGATCGATCCCCGACTGGGCCACCGCCTTGACCGCCGAGACCATCGCGAACTGGGTGAAGCGGTCCAGACGCCGGATTTCCTTTTGAGGCAGATCGAGATGATCGGCGGGATCGAAATCGCGGATCTCGCCCCCAAAGCGGACCTTGAACTCGTCGACGTCGAAACGGGTCAGAGGCACCACGCCGCTCTTGCCCGTGCACAGCCGATCCCAGAACTCGGAGATCTCGCAGCCGAGCGGGGAAACGACCGCGATTCCGGTGACCACGACGCGTCGCATCACTCGCCCATCTTGCCCTCGATGTAGGTGATCGCATCACCCACACTGACGATCT
>CAUZJR010000383.1:0-5530 GCA_963580005.1 Planctomycetota bacterium | reverse complement strand
CACCGCAGGACTGCTATATTTGAAGAGACCGACGACGCGGGGGGGGGATCGTCAGAAGGCGACCAGTTGATCCGGGGCGACACAGTGGGGGATGCGGTGCGAGGAGCTTTCAGAGAGATTCTGCCACTGGTCTTGCGGCTGGTCGTGGTCGGGATGCTGGCCACGACCACATCGGCGGCACCGGTGGATGCTCTCGAATCGGCCAAAGTCACGCTCAATCGCAACGACGACGGCCAGGTTGTGGAGGTGCTGTACCACCACCACAGCGATCTGTCCGAGGCCGGACTCAGGCAACTCGCCGGTCTCAAGCACCTCAAGCGGCTCGGCCTCGCTACATCCCGGCTCACCAACGACCACCTGCTCCACCTCGCCGACCTGGGCGGCCTGGAATCTCTAGGTTTGAGCCAGGCCCAGATCACCGACGAAGGTCTCGAACACCTGGTACGACTGACCGCGCTGCGGACCTTGCAACTGGACGGCTGCCGAGCGGTGACCGACGCGGGACTGGCCAGGCTCGCCGGACTCAAGTCGCTGGTCGAACTCAACCTTGGCGAAACCGCCGTCACGCTGGCCGGCCTGAAACAACTCGCCGGCCGTCGCCTGAGAGTTCTCGGGCTGCCCGAAGAACTGTATGTCGACGAGTGCCTGAGCGCGTACCTTCGGGCACTCGACACCCAGGTCGATCTCGATCTCTCGAACTGGTCGCTCACCGATGACGGCATGCCGCACCTGGCCTCGCAACAGCAGCTGAAATCGCTGGTGCTGCCGGGAGGCTGGCGGCGGACGAAGTTGATTTCTGATCACGGCCTGGTCCACCTGGCCGGACTTGATCAGCTCGAGACTCTGAGCCTGGCGGAGGCGGACATCGACGGATCGGGCCTGAGGCACCTGCGTGGACTGGCAAGCCTGAAGTCACTCGACCTGGCAGGCACCAGGTTGATCGACGAGCACATGCATCACGTGGGTGATCTCGAGGGGCTTGAGTTTCTGAGGCTGTCGTACTGCCAGGAAATCACCGACGCCGGTCTCGAGCCCCTGGCCCAGCTCACGCGACTGAAGCACCTGAACCTCGGAGTGTATCCAGGCAACAGCAAGTTGACCGACGCCGGCCTGGCACACCTGTCGGGGCTGACCAATCTCCGCGAACTCTATCTCACCGACATGCCGGTCACCGCCGTGGGACTGCGTCACCTGGAGTCGTTGGCGGTTCTCGAATTGCTGTGGCTGGGCGGGTGCATGAAGGTCACCGATGAGGGCCTGGCCTCGGTTGTCGCCATCGACTCGCTGAAGTGGGTCAATCTCAACGACACCGAGGTCACCGGTGCCGGGGTGCTGATGCTGCAGCAGCTACGGCCCTCGTGCAAGGTGTCCCATGGCGCCAGCATTACCTGGATGCACATCAACGACTGGTGGTTTCGGCCGACAGCCGTCACCGCACCGTTGTTACTGCTGGGCCTGGCAGGCAACTGGTTGCTCAGGCGACGTCGGGCCGCCCGGGGCTGCCCAAGCGTGAGTGAATCGGTTAAACCTGAAGGTGGCGATTCGGTGTAAATGGCCAGATCGGGAGGAGAGACAATGAGACGTGCCGGGCTCAACACGGCCGCCCCAGCGACGCTGTTGCTGGCAAGCTTGCTTGCCATCGGCTGCCAGGACCAGCGCCAACCCGCTTCACGGGTCACGGGACCGGTTCCCGCATCGCTCGATTTCCAGGTCCACTCGATTGATGGCGAGCCGATTAACCTGGCCCGATATCACGGCAAGGTGGTCGTGGTGGTCAACATCGCCAGCCGCTGATCGTTGACCACCCAATTCCTGCAGTTGCAGGAGATGCAGGACCGGTACGGGCCCGAGGATTTTGTCGTACTCGGATTCCCCACCGACCAGTTCGGCAGCTTTGCCACGGGCACCGACCAGGAGGTCAAGAACTTCTGCCAGGCCAAGTACAAGGTGTCGTTTGACCTGTTTGCCAAGATCGACGTCAACGGCGAGGAGGCCGCGCCATTCTACGAATTCCTCACCAGCCAGGACGCTCCGCCGGTGGGCAAGGGAAAGGTCGAGTGGAACTTTGAGAAGTTTGTGCTCGACCGGCAGGGCAAGGTCGTCGGCCGCTTCCGACCTCACGTGCAACCCAAGTCGAAGCCAGTCCGATCGGTAATCGAAAACGCCCTGGCCAGCTGACCGGGATCAGCCGCCGAAGTACTTCTCGATGATCCACTTCGGCTGGTGCCGATCCGGCTTCCGCTTGCGACCACTCAGGTCGATCTCCATGGGCTTGGGATTCTTCGACGTATGAGGCGTCTGGTCGGCGGTGCGGCGTTGCCAGCCCTCCAGCAGCTTCATCATCCGCTGGACCCGTTCGGCCTGACCGGACTCACCGGCCAGGTTCTTCAGCTCGTCGGGATCCTGGTCCAGGTCGAACAACTGCGTGTGGTTGATCTGCGGATAGCGGATCAACTTGTAACGGCTGTCTCGCACCGCACGCATCTTGTTCTCGTACGCCGTGAACAGGGTCTCGCGGACAAACGGCTTCGCCCCGGTGATCACCCCCGCCAGGCTGCGGCCCTCGACCTTCTCGGGCACCGCTGCACCGGACCAGCTGCAGAGGGTGGGGAAAAGATCGTACAGGTAGACCAGCGCGTTGCTCGAGCCCCGGGGGATTCCGGGACCGGTGATCACCATCGGCGTTCCCATGCTGTGCTCGTAGAGGTTCTGCTTGCCCAGCAAACCGTGACTGCCGACGGCCAGGCCGTGGTCGGCGGTGTAGACCACGATCGTGTTCTCGGCGTGGCCGCTGGCCTTCAGGGCCGCCAGCACCCGGCCGACCTGTTCATCCAGGTGGCTGATCATCCCGTAATACTCGCCCAGCTGGTTGCGGATCACCTCCCGCGTCCGCGGCCATGCCGCCAACGCTTCATCCCGTCCGACCATCCAGCCGTTGTGGAACGGATGCTGGGGCATGAAGTTCCGCGGCAGCGGCAGCTTGACGTGTTCCGCGGAGTACATCTCGGCGTATTTTTCTGGTGGTTGCCGGGGATCATGCGGCGAGGTGAAGGCGGCGTAGGCGAAGAAGGGCTTGTCCGACTTCCCCTTCCGACTGCCGAGAAACTCGATCACCGCATCGGCAAAGATCTCGCTGGAGAACCGTCCGCTCATCCGCGGCGGGGTCAGCTTGCCGTCGGCCCCCAGGTCCCGGATCGGCACTTTCGTGTGATCCGACATGCCGCCGATGAACACGGCTTTCCCGTGCTGAAACGCCCGCGTGAACGACTCGGCCCGGTTGTGCCACTTGCCGGTCCCAAACGTGATGTATCCGCTGCGGGCGAGCACATCGGGGAGCAGTGGAACGCCCTTGAGATTCATGGGCACCCGCCACAGTGTGCGGCCACTCATCAACATCGCCCGGCTGGGCTGACAGACCGCTCCGTGAATTGACCCCATGCAGTAGCCGCGGCGAAAATTGAACCCGCTGCGAACCAGGCGATCGATGTTCGGCGTACGGATGTGCGGATTCCCATAGGCTCCGACAGTGTCCGGCCGCTGATCGTCGGCAAACAGAAACAGGATGTTCGGTCGCGGCCGGGCAACCGCCGCACCAACACGGATCGCGGGAAACCCGCAGCCCACCGCCAACGCGATGACGAGTAGCAACCGGCGCGAATTCAGCAGATGGTGCATGTCGAGATGCCTCCAACAACGAAGGTTTTCGGTTGTCATTGAAGACCCCGCAGCGGGGTTTTGCAATCAGCATACGAGAAGTTACCGGCAAGCCGCTGCGTCCCGGTGAATGCTACAATCGGCCGCATGGATCATCGCTGGCTTTGTTCACTGATCTGCCTGCTGCCCGCTCCGGCGGTGGCCGACGACCCGACTCGGGTCGATTTTCAGCGTGACATCCGTCCGATTCTCTCGGAAAACTGTTTCCAGTGTCACGGACCGGACGCAAAGGCGCGTCAGGCCAAGCTGCGGCTCGACATCGCCCGCGAAGCACTCGCCCGCGATCCCGTGGTGCTGGTCGCAGGTCAGCCGGACAAGAGCCTGATCTGGCAGAGGATCTCCAGCAGCGATCCGGACACGCGGATGCCGCCGCGCGACACGAATCGCCAGCTGACCGATGCCCAGCGAGAACTGATCCGGCGCTGGATTGTCCAGGGAGCCGAGTTCCGGGGACACTGGTCACTGACGCCTCCGGTTCGTCGACCGCCTCCCAGGCCCGAGGGTGAGGGGCCCGCGCCACGCAACGCCGTCGACGCCTTCATCCAGGCCCGCTTGCGGGTAGCCGGCCTGAAGATGTCAGTGGCGGCGAATCGTCGCACCCTGCTGCGACGGCTGACGTTCGACCTGGCGGGACTGCCTCCCACCGAACACGAGCTGGAGGTGTTCCTGGCCGACACCGCGGCAGGAGCCTGGAACCGGGCCGTCGATCGCCTGCTCAACTCACCACGGTTTGGTGAACACATGGCCTGGAACTGGCTGGTGGCCTCACGCTACGCCGACACCAACGGTTACCAGGGAGACGGCACGCGGGTGATGTGGCCTTGGCGGGAATGGGTGATCGGATCGTTCAATGACAACCTTCCGTTCGACAGGTTCACCGTCGACCAACTGGCCGGCGACCTGGTTCCCGACGCGACACCCGGGCAACTGGTGGCCACCGGGTTCAACCGCAATCACCCGCTGAATGGAGAAGGTGGCCGAATCGCCGAGGAGAACCGGGTCCAGTACGTACTCGATCGCACCGACACCACCGCCACAGTCTGGATGGCTCTGACACTTGGTTGCGCAAAGTGCCACGACCACAAGTTCGACCCACTATCCCAGAAGGAGTACTACCGCTTTTCGGCATACTTCAACAGCATCGACGAGTCGGGCCGGGTTGATAAGGGGGGCAACGCCAACCCGGTCGCCCGCGTGACCACCCGGGCCCAGCAGACTGAACTGCACCAGGTTGATTTCCTGATCAAGCAGCAGTTGCAGATTCTCGAGCGGCCACTCGAAGACCTGGCAGCCGAGCGAAGGAAATGGATCAACAGCATCCGCGGGAAACTGGAGAACAAGACACTGGCTGGCTGGCACGGCCTGGTTCCCTGCTCGGCGAAATCCCGACAGGGCGCCGGACTCAACATCCAGCCAGACCACTCGCTGCTGGCCAGCGGCAAGGTCGCGCCGAAGGACGACTACGAGGTCCGGGCGGTGACGGGCCTGAAGCGGATCTCCGCGTTCCGGCTCGAAGCGCTCACCGATCCCAGCCTCGGGTTCCAGGGGCCCGGCCGGAACGCCAATTTCGTACTGACCGAGTTCGCGGTGACCGTCGAACACGACGGGGACAAGCCACGGCGGTTGGTGTTTGCCGACGTGGTGGCCGACCACAGCGAATCCTCCTGGAAGGTCGCCGGAGCGATCGATTCGGCGGCGGAGACCGGCTGGGGAATCTGGGACGGGGTCCACAACACCGCGCAAAACCGCCAGGCCGTGTTCCGGCTGAAGGAACCGGTGGAAATCGCACAGGGATCAACCTTGGTCTTCACGCTCA
>CAUZJR010000382.1:0-5545 GCA_963580005.1 Planctomycetota bacterium | reverse complement strand
TTGCGTTCGGTCCGCCGGTGGATCTCCTTGACCAGGTGATCGACCTGGCCTCGAGCCGGGACCACGTGCAGCGTGGGGTCGACGAGCCCGGTCGGGCGGATCACCTGCTGGACCACCTCGCCCTGGGTCTCTTCGAGTTCCCAGTCGCCGGGCGTGGCCGAGACGAACACCGATTGGCCTCTCCGCTGGTCGAACTCGTCGAATCGCAGCGGCCGGTTGTCGAGTGCCATGGGCAGCCGGAACCCGTGTTCGACCAGCGTGGTCTTCCGCGAGTGGTCACCGGCGAACATTCCTCTGACCTGGGGAATCGTGACGTGCGATTCGTCGACGAACAGCAGGAAGTCGTCGGGGAAGAAGTCGAGCAGCGTGTGGGGCGGTTCTCCGGTCGGGCGACCTTCGAGGGCCCGGCTGTAGTTTTCGATACCGGGGCAGAAGCCGGTTTCGGTGATCAGCTCGATGTCGTAGCGGGCTCGTGCCGAGAGCCGTTGGGCTTCGAGCAGCTTGCCCTGGCTCTTGAGTTCTTCGAGCCGAATCTCGAGTTCACCCTGGATCTCCTCGACAGCCGCCTCGATGCGTTCCGGCGGCAGCACGAAGTGCTTGGCCGGGTAGATGTACATTTCCTCTTCCCGCCGCAGTTCTGTTCCGGTGAGCGGATCGATCCACGAGAGTCTCTCGATTTCGTCGCCCCACAGTTCGATGCGGTAGGCGAACTCCTCATACGCCGGCCAGCACTCGACCACGTCGCCCCGGACGCGGAATTTTCCGCGTGAGAGTTCGACATCGTTGCGGTCGTACTGGATGTCGACGAGCTTGAGCAGCATCTGGTCGCGGTCGATCGAGCCGCCCACGGTGAGCCGGACCATCATCTCGAGGTAGTCCTTGGGCGATCCGAGTCCGTAGATGCAGCTGACGCTGGAAACGACCACGACGTCGCGGCGGCTGACCAGGGCGCTGGTGGCCTTCAGTCGCAGGCGGTCGATCTCGTCGTTGATCGACGCATCCTTCTCGATGTAGATGTCCCTCTGCGGGATGTAGGCTTCGGGCTGGTAGTAGTCGTAGTAGCTGACGAAGTACGAGACCGCGTTGTGGGGAAAGAACTCTCGGAACTCGCTGTAGAGTTGCGCGGCGAGGGTCTTGTTGTGCGAGAGGACCAGGGTGGGTCGGTTGAGTCGGGCGATGACGTTGGCCATCGTGAAGGTCTTGCCCGACCCGGTGACTCCCATCAGCACCTGTTCACGTCGCCCGGCTTGAAATCCGTCGACGAGCGCATCGATCGCCCGGGGCTGGTCTCCGGCCGGTGAGAATTCGCTGACGAGTTGAAAGTCGGGCATGAGTCGGATTCGGGCGGTCAGAGACCGGCTCAGGCATCGGGCTCGATACGAGACTCTGCCTGGGGATCCGGCTCGATCGGAGGTGTATCGCCGGCCTCGTGTGTGGCTGCGGGGTTCACTTCCGGAGCCGGTTCCAGCGGTGGCAGGATACAGATGTCTCCGTGTTCGGAGTCCTGTTGTGCCCGAAACCCGTGGTGCCGGAGCAGTTCGAGGATGGCCAGGAAGATGCCGATGATCTTGCTTCGCAGCGTCAGTTGGTCGAACAACGAGTAGAACAGGACGCTGTGTTGTGTCCGAACCCGCGTGCCGATCTGGTCGACGTAGACGGCGATCGGGGTGTCATCGTAGAGAATGCTGGCGTGGTCGGAGTCCTCCTGCAGCTTGAGCACTCGGCCCAGCGCACTGACCAGGTCCCAGAGTTCGACTTCCTTGATGCGATCGTGAGACGCATCGCGACCGCTGCGTGGTCGGTCGTCGGTCAGTCGCGGGTAGCGTTCCTGCCACTGGGCGGCCCGGTCTTCGAGTCGCTGGGCGGCGTCCTTGAACTTGCGGTATTCGAGCAGCTGCTGGATCAGGTCACTCCGCGGGTCCTCTTCGAGATCGGGTCCGGGGTCGCTGGTCTCTGAGGGCAGCACCAGTCGGCTCTTGATCTCGGTCAGCGTGCTGGCCATCACGATGAAATCGCCGACGCTTTCGAGGTCGATGTCGCCCAGGAGTTCGATGAAGTCCTGGAACTGGGCGACCAGGGGTGCCAGGGGCAGGTTGGCCACATCCAGTTCGTTGCGTCGAACGAGGTAAAGCAGGAGGTCCAGCGGTCCGCTGAAAAGGTCCAGTTCGACGCGGTAGTCGGTGGTTGACATGGTGGCGGGACTGTACCCCCAGCCGCAGCTGCGATCAACCGGTCATTCGACGGTCCCGGGTGCAGGTGCTATCCTGTCGCCTTCCTCGATCGCCGCCGGGTCCATGCCGGGTCCAAGCCGGTCCCATGCCGGGGCGATCGACCACAGACCGATCACGAGTGCGAGGGGACGATGCCGACTTTGCGTGCGGAACAGTTGGGCGAGTTGGCCAGGCGGATCCTCGAGGGGGCTGGTGCGAGCGCCTCGGAGTCGGCGGTCGTGGCCAGGGAGCTGCAGGGGGCCAACCTGTCTGGGCACGACAGCCACGGCGTGATGCGGTTGATGCAGTACGTGGATTACATCCAGAAGGGAGTGATCCGGCCCGGCGAGGACCTGGAGATTCTCAAGGAGGGACCGGCGTACCTGCTGATCGACGGCCATTTCAACTTCGGCCAGGTCACCGCGACCCAGGCCCTGGAACTGGGCATGACGAAGGCTCGTGAGGCGGGCACGTCGACGATTTTCATGAGGAACTGCAACCACGTGGGTCGGCTGGGTTCCTACACCCAGGCAGCGGCCTACCAGAAGTTCGCGGCGATGATGGTGGTCAACGGCCCGGCCAGCGGCGGTGTGGCACCTTATGGGGCGATGCAGGGTCGGATGGGGACCAACCCGATCACGATCGCCGCACCCTGGGGTGATGACGCGCTGGTGCTCGACATGACCTCGAGTGCCACCGCCGAGGGCAAGGTGCGGGTGGCCCATCAAAAGGGTGTGCCGGTGCCCGAGGGTCAGTTGATCGATGCCGAGGGACAGCCGACCACCGACCCGTCGACCTATTACGCCGACCCCGGCGGTGCGATCCTGCCCCTGGGCGGGAACCTTGGGTTCAAGGGCTATGGCCTGAGCGTGATGATCGACGTCTTCGGCGGCATGCTCTCGGGATTCGGCATCTGCCGCACCGATCTGCCACCGGGCACCAACGGGGTCTGGATGTACCTGGTCGATGTCTCGGCCTTCACCGAGTTGGATGACTACCAGGAAATGCTGGCCCGGTACGTTGCTCACATCAAGGCTGCCCGCAAGCTGCCTGGTGTCGAGGAGATCCTGATGCCTGGTGAGATTGAACTGCGTCGGCAGCAGCAGCGGAGTGCCGAGGGTGTTGATGTGCCCGATGAGACCTGGCGGCAGATCAGCGAGTTGGCCGCGAGCCTGGACGTTTCGATCGAAGAGATGTGATCCGGGGCTGGCTGGCGAGATCGCCGGGGATGTGGTACTTGAGGTCAACGGCGTCTGGGCCGACGGTGGTTCAGAGCCGTGATTTCCAGCCGAATGTGACGGGAAGCAAGTGACATGTTCGTGATCGCGGACCTGGGTCCCCTGCAGAGCATCATCGACGCGGTGGTGCAGATTCTGGCGGCCGTGTGGCAAATCGTGCTGGTCGTCGGCGAGGCCGTGTTTACCGGTGGGGTGCTGCCTCTGTTGTGCTGGGCGGGGTTCTGGCTGTTTGCCGTCAATTGGACTTCGTTGCGGCAGATCATGCTCAAGGGAGGCTGGCTGGGCGTGGTGTTGCTCGGTGCGGTGACGGTCATTGTCTGGCAGCAGATCTCACCCGAGGCCGGGACCGTGTTGGGACTCACAGATCTCTCGGGCTACGTTGAGAAGCTGGTCTATGTCTCTGCGTTGGTGACCGTGATGTTCGTGTGTGGGGCGATTCAGCTGACCGGGTGCTGCAGCCGGTGCACACCGGTCACGGTGAGCGAGATCGACCTGGGCGACGGTCACGCCGAGTAGCGGATCGGCGGCCTGGTCTACAGGTCCGGCAGTTGTTCGAGCAGTTGCCCGGAGAGCGGTCCGCCGGCGGTGAGATCGAATCGTCGCGAGGATTCTCCGGTGACGGTGATCCGGATCTCGAGCCGGTCGCTGGGCAGCACGTCGGCGATCCGGTCGGCCCACTCGATCAGTGCCACACCCTGCCCGCCAGCCCATTCCTCGGAGCCGAGGTCGAGGAATTCGATGCTCGATTTCAGCCGATAGGCGTCGGCGTGGTGGATCTCGAGACGAGCCTGGTAGTGCTGCAGCAGTACAAACGTCGGGCTACTGACATCTCGAGGCGACCCTTCGAGTCCTTCGACGATGGCGCGGACCAGCCGGGTCTTGCCGGCGCCGAGGTCACCGTTGAGAGCCACGATCAGGCCGGGTGGTGCGGCACGCCCCAGTTCCAGGCCCAGCCGCTGAGTATCGTGCTCGTGGTTCGCTTCGTAGATCAACGAGGTCATACGCTTGACGTCTCGAGTCGAACTGGCGACCTGGCCGGGAGGTCACCAGGCCGAGGCTGCTGCGTGTTTGGGGTGTTCGAGGAACAGGATGGAGGTCTTGAGTCGGGAATGCAACGCGTGGGGTTGGCTCGTGCGGTTTGTTGCCCGGGAGCCGGGAATCTGACAGACTCGTCGCGGAAGGAGCCACCCCCCGTGCAGTTTGTCTCTCGGATTTGGAACGCACTGGCCGGCGATCGGCGGCTGATGGTGTTTTCGGTCGTCTGCGGCCTGGCGTTTACCGCGCTGGGCATCATCCCGCCGCTGCTGGTCCGCCAGATGCTGATCTGGCTCCGCGATCCGGGCGTCGCGGGCAGTTTCTGGGTACTGGGCACCCTGGTGGCGGTGATTTATCTCTTCCGCGGCGTGGCTCGTTACCTCTACGGGCTCTGTTCTCATATCGCCGCCTACCGGGCACTGCACCGCCTGTCGCTGTCCGTCTACCGTCACCTGCAGAAGATGTCGCCGGCGTATCTCAATCGTCGTCACTCGGGCAACCTGGTCGCCCGGACGATGGGAGATGTGGCGGCGATCGAGGACTACATCGCTCACGGGATCCCCGAGTCGATGCTGGCGATCGTGATCCCGCTGACGATGAGTGCTGTGCTGCTGGTGATCAACTGGCAGTTGGCCCTGGTCGCCCTGGCCCCCTTGCCGGTGATCGCGGTGCTGGTGTACGTGATTGCCCGCCGGACCCGGAACATGTGGCGAGGTGTCCGCAGCCGGTTCGCCGAGGTCAGCGGGCGGATTCAGGACCACCTGGGTGGCCTGGCGGTGATCCAGTCGTTCCGGGCCGAGTCGGCGATGGCCCGGCGGGTGGAGGCCGAGAGCCTGGAGTACCGGGACAGGATCATCCATGCCAACCGCTGGTCGCTGGTCCCCTCGGGCGTGATCGAATCTGCCAGTGGTGCGGGCCTGGTGCTGATCGTCTGGGCCGGCGGCTGGATTACGATCGATCCTAATGCGACGTCGGGTTTGCGAGTGGATCTTGCCGACCTGGTTGTGTTCCTGTTGTACCTGGGCCAGATCGTGTTGCCGTTTCTCAGGCTGGCCAATCTGA
>CAUZJR010000381.1:0-5546 GCA_963580005.1 Planctomycetota bacterium | reverse complement strand
AGGGCCAGTTGGGAGACCGCGTCCGGTATGCCTCGTCGCACTTTCTGGGGATGGCATACGACCCGTTTGAATCGGGCATGCCGCCGTCGGATGCGAAGAGTCCGTTTCAGATGCCGCCCAATCTGAGCCTCACCAAAGCCGTCGACCTCACGCGGTTGGACCATCGACTGAAGCTGTTGAGTGAGCTCGATCAATTTTCGCGATCGCTGGATTCTTCCGGCCTGATGACCGGGATGAGCCAGTTCAACCGCCGGGCCCTGGAAATGGTCAGCAGCGAAGCCACCCGCAACGCGTTCGACCTGTCCCAGGAACCCGAGTCTCTGCGTCAGCGATACGGCAACACGCGAGTCGGCCAGGAAGCCATCCTGGCGCGACGACTGGCCGAGTCCGGCGTCCCCTTCACACTGGTGAATTTTTCCATCAACCAGGACTGGGACACTCACACCAACGGATTTCAGACGCTCAAGCAGAAGCGGCTGCCAAACTTCGACCGAGCCATCTCGACGCTGCTTGACGACCTGCAGGAACGAGGCATGCTCGACTCGACACTGGTCGCGGTCATCACGGAATTCGGACGAACTCCGAAGATCAACGGGTCCGCCGGCCGCGACCACTGGTCCGACGTCTTTTCGATCGTGATGGCGGGTGGCGGCCTGAAATCGGGCCAGGTGATCGGCACAAGCAACTCGCGCGGCGAAGTCCCGCACGATCGGCCGGTCCACTACAACGACGTGCTGGCCACGATGTACCACCAGCTCGGCGTCCCGACCGATCGAGTGCATTACGACGAAGGCCGCCCGGTCCCGGTCCTCTACAGCGGCAAGCCGATTGACGAGCTGCTTTGAATCTGACGGCACCTGAAGTCAGCCCTCGTGGGGCTTCGCAATTATTGACACAGGGAGCGATAAGGACTTGTTTTCACTCGTCAAGCCTCGATGGCGTGAGCTACGAGGAAGTCCAAGAAGGACAACGAGTGTCATACAACGAAGGACATGGACCGAAAGGGCCATGTGCCGAGAACGTCAAGCCGGTCTGATGAGGCTGAGAGGAACATTCGTTTTCAATCACGGAGAAGCAGATATGGGTGATAAGGGAAGTAAAGATAAAGGCAAAAGGGAACAACAGAAAAAGTCCCTGCTTAGCCCCAAGGAAAAACGACAATTGAAAAGGGAAAAGAAGAAGAAATAAATTCGCACCGAAGTGACCTACCCCCAAATCTTGTACCACTCCGAATGAGAGAGTTTCAGGTCAGTGGGAGTTCTGTGTTCTGGTGGATGAAGCGTAGCGGAATTCTCCAGAACACAGTTGGCCGCGAACGCGGCCGGGGTTTGGTAGCCGAGGGCACTATGTCGTCGCCGGTGGTTGTAGTCAAGACGCCAACGGTCAATCACCCAGCGAGCGTCCGCCAGGCCGAGGAACAGCTCCCCGTTGAGCAGCTCGTCACGGAACTTTCCGTTGAATGACTCCACGTAGCCATTCTCCCAGGGACTGCTCCTGGCAATGAACAGAGTGGTGACGCCAGCCTGGACCAGCCAGCGTCGAATGCCCTTCGCCACGAACTCAGGTCCGTTGTCACTGCGGATGTGCTCGGGAACACCGCGAATCGCAAACAGGTACTGCAGCACACCGATCACATCATCGGACGTGAATCTCCGACCCACCTCGATCGCCAGGCATTCGCGGGTGAATTCGTCGATCACCACCAGCATCCGCAACGCGAGACCGTCCTCGGTCCGCTCGGCAACGAAGTCGTAGCTCCACACGTGGTTCCTGCGCATCGCCCGGTGACGTACGCAGCTGTTCTGGCTGCCACCGAGTGACAGGCGACGCTTTCTGTGCTGTTTTCTCGGGACTTGCATGCTTTCCTGTTTCCACAAACGGTGAACCCGCTTCGAGTTCACTCGCCAGCCTTTGGCCTTCAACTCCCTGGAGATCCGAGGGACTCCTGGCCCTACCCCCTGAAATTGCACCAGCGGAAGTGAGAGAATCCTGCCGGGATCGCCTTGGCGATGTGGGCTCGCCACCGAACTGCTCGACTGACCTGGTGCGCACCGTACACAGCATAAGAGAGCCACCCCAGCCCCGGCGTTCAACCCGCTGGAGCGGTTACCGCCCCTGAGCGGCCTCGACGATGGCCAGGATCGCCGTGCGGGTGTCGGGTGGCAGCGTCGGCCAGGTTTCGATCAGGCTTGCCAGAGCGTGGTCGATTGGACGATGAGTCGCCGTGGTGAGGGACAGAAGAAAACTCGATCGCGTGATTGCACCCGAGCTGACCACCCAGCCGAAACCGTACGGAATCCTACGGAGGAACCTTCGAAATACTGAGCTTTCTCGCATGTTCTTGCTACGTTTTTCCGGCTCTTGCAAAAGCAGTCGATTGCTGTAAAGTCTTGCTGCCAAAGAGCTCAAGGCCATTCGGGCTTGTTCGAGTACCCGGTTTCCTAAACCGTAGGTCGCAGGTTCGATCCCTGCCGGGGGTACTTGACCATCCCGCAGGTGGTCGTACCCACTCGCATCTCCCTGCAGAACAGGGGGTTTCTCTTCTTCGGCCAACCTGGCTTGCGATGAGATCCAGGCTGCGGCCCCTGCCGATGGTACTGGCGATCCGAGAGACTGAAGGTCCAGCCGTTCGAAGGCGAATGACAAATGAACCAAGCGAGAACGAGACCTGTAGTGGAGCGAGGCAAACTGCCCGGTCGTTTCAACTCAACGTGCTTTGACCGGCTGGCTTGCGCGTTTCCGATTCAGGCCATTGCGGCGATTCTGTTTGTTCTCGCCGCGACGGCCGGACTTCAGGCGGATCACAACAAGCTCCTCCAGCTTGAGTTCAAGCGGAGCATCAGTAGACACCTGGCTCGCGATAGCAAGGGGTTTTGCTACGTGCTGCTGCCCACACCTGGATCTGAAGACGGGCCGGGATTCACCTTGAAGGTCTCGCGGAAACCCCATCCCGAGTCGATTTCCGATTTTTCGACGACGGTGATGTTGCCCACGTCCACACTGTCTGATGCCGCGGGCACATCATTCTTCTCTGCAGGACTTGCCGTCGATGCCCAGGACCAACTCCACCTGGTCTGCACGACCGACCGGGGGCAGACCACCTACAGCGTTGTAGACGTGCGGCTGTTGCGGGGTGGGCCAGCCAGGCCGAAGTGGTTGAATCCCGCGAATGGGCAGGAGGGATCGTTGGTGCTCGCCGCCGCCGGGTCGTGGGCGGGAGATATTTGCCGAGCGGCCGACGGTCGGGTCTGGCTCACCTGGACGACCGATGTCGCGAAGGAGTCGGAAGTGACCGTGCACCTGGGGACACTCCGCGATGGAGCATGGCGGTCGTACGTACTCGGTCGTGGAAAGAAGTTGTATCCCCCTTCGCTGCTCATTTCCCGAGACGGGGTTTTCTTTCACGTGGCGTGCGGCGACACCACTGGAGGCACTCATTACCTGCGAGGCAGGGTTGCCGAACTGGACACTGACAGAGAATGGCGGCTCGAACGGAGTCTCATCGGAAACAGGCCGGCTCTCGCCGAGATGAGGGCCAGGAGGGTTCTCGCTGTACACGAATCGGGCGATTCCCTGAAGTACACGTTCCTGAACACCCAAGACAAGGTCCGCCAGTCGCACCCGCTGACTGATCTCGACAGCCGACTGACCTGGGACACGGTCCACTCGCCGAGGCTGATCGTGGATCAGCATGGCGTGCCCTGGATGTTCTTCATCGATTCGACACGTCAGCACGTCTTTTACTCGCGCTGGCTGGGCACACGCTGGAGCCCGATCCTCAATGGCTACTGGCTGACACGGAACACCGCTCGACTTGAAGACAACCACTTGTCGATCGACTGGCTTGGCGTGGAACACGGGCTCGGCCCAGCCAAGTCCTCGATTGGACTCACAATCGGACATCGCAGTCAGTTTCCCGACGCCACGTTTCATGTGCTTGCTGTCCCTTCGCTCACCTCCGACACGGGCAACAAGGTTCTCTTCCTGGATCTGAAGGAGGTCCAGCACATCGACGGCGTCAAACTGAGAGTCAACACGGCGCGCAAGCGGGCCGCTCCGGTGATTGCCGGTGGGCGTCGGAACGACTTCGACTCCCAGGGTGCCGCAAACGTCGCGGTGGTCAGGCAGGGCGGTGTTTACCGGGCATGGTATTCCGGTCTGCATCGAGAACCTGGTTCAGAATGGCCCAAGAGCGGGCCCGTTCCGTACGTTCGAGTGGGATACGCGGAGAGCACCGACGGCATTCACTTCAAGAAGAAACCGCTGGGCCTGTCGTCCTTCGGAGCGAACGACCATACAAACATCGTGGCTGGGCTGCCGGCAACGCCGATCTTCCGCCCCATTGTCCCCACGGGAATGCACATCGATGCCGCCGATCCGGATCCGAGCCGTCGGTCGGCCCACGCGGAAGCGAGGGGCTGCTGCCGAAGTCGTCGACGAGCAGACCTGGACGCTCTGGACGTCCTCCGACGGACTTCGCTGGCGCGAGGCGAGTCGCGGCGGTATCCGTTACCCGGGCGGGATGCCGTCATCATTCTCGCCGCAGGCCATGTTTCATGATCCGGATGAATCGGATCCCGCCAGAAAGTACAAGGCCTATGGTTTCCTCGGCCTCAACAACGACCGACGCGGCGGGGGCTATGGTTACAGCTCTGACGCAATCGAGTGGACTGCCGATCCTCGCAACCCGGTCTTCGATGCATGGGCTCGAGCCCGCCCTGTCGTGAGAAACGGCAAGCTCGAGCAGATTCACGACGTGGTCGTTTGGAAGTATCACCAGTACTACCTGGCTCTGTACCAGTACCAGCGCAGTGCTCATGAGATGACCATCGAACTGGCAATGAGCCGGGACGGAGAGAACTTCAGCTATATCGAACCCGGAGCTGAGGTGATTCGACGAGGCGCTCCCGGCCAATGGGATTCGGACTCGATCGCACCATCCGTGCCACTCATCGACGAGGACGAGATCAAGCTCTACTACTCGGGCTACCGGTTCAGCAGAACGAAACGGATTGAAGGAGAGCGGGCCTGCGGTTTGGCGACAGTGCGTCTGGACGGATTCACGCACCTGAGCCTGGAGGACGGACGGGACCAGGGAAGCGTCACGACGATTCCGGCCGTCCGAGGCGGTGCTGCCGAACTGCACGTCAACGCGTCTTGTGCAGACGGCAGCCACATTGAGGTTGAATTGATCGGCTCCAGATCCGGCCAGCCGCTTCCGGGATTCTCTCGCGAAGAATGCACTCCCATGACCAGCGACTCCCTCGCTCACCGGGTCCGCTGGGGCAAACGGAGCCTCGCCGATGTCCCGAAAGCGTCTTTCCAGATCCGCTTCCATCTGGCGAAGGGTCGCGAGTCTCCGCGGCTGTACTCGTTCGAATTTCGTACTGCAATCGACAAGTAGCCGTCATCTTCTACGGATCAGCTCCGAAGTCGTGGGTGGATGTCAAGCTCCGTGACGCCATCAAGTCTTCCGGCTATGGGCGAGAAAAACCGCTCCGAGGCATGGTGGTTTACATCACGCCCTCGGACGATCGTCGCAAGGA
>CAUZJR010000380.1:0-5571 GCA_963580005.1 Planctomycetota bacterium | reverse complement strand
TACCGTGTCGACCGCTCGTTCTTCCCGACACACTGGAATCTCAGCGTGTGTCGGCCGGCTTTGGTCTTCAGGTCTCTAACGTCGTGGACAGTCTGCACAACTTTCGGGTCGTAGAGGTCGACGTTTTCGCCGATCTTCTTGCCATCCAGAGACAGCTCGAACGTGCCATAGTCGGGGGCTTTCGTGAACCCGAAGCGGAGGCCGCTGCTCGCCTCGGTCACTTCGAATGAGACGGTCAGTTCCCGCCTCAATTCTGGGCAACTCCAGAAAAGTTGCGCATTCCCGCTCCATTGACTTCCAAATTCACGCATATCCTGCCGACGGGCACGACCTTTGGAGATTCCCGCGACTTTCACCAGGCTGTTGTTCTCGGCCTCGTATCGGCCATTGACAGGACCGCGGGTCGGCTTCCCTGGTGGTGCAAACAGACGATTCCAGCTTCGGCATTCCCTGGGATTGAGATCGGGACTCTCAACGATCGTCTGACTCAACCGAAGAAACGACTCCATCAACAGCGGTGAAAGTGTCAGGTGGTCGGCGCGGTTGTCGAAACCGTGCTCGGCACGTTTGTCCTGTGGAAAGGCCGACACACCCTTGAATCCCTCGGGCCGCTGATTGTCGATGTCCTTGGCGAGAGGGCGAATGGAGATGCGGACTGCTGCGGGCATCTTCCTGGTTTCCGGCCGGAAGTAATCATCACGCCGACGTAGCAGCCGCTCGTTGAGACGGAAGACGTCGCGATCGAGTTCAAGGAGATCGACTACGGCGTTGTTGTATTGAAACCGGTTCATCCGCCGGATCGGCGTGGGTTCGAATGCGTGCATCTGTAACGCTCGCTTGCGGATCGCCTGGAGCTGCGTGACCATCTGCTTCCGCTTGGCTTGCCCAAGAGGCGGCTCGTCTTGCGGGGGCATCTCACGATCCTTCAGCACCGTGATCAGTCGTTCGAGCAACTTGGGACGAGCCTGGAAGTCATCGGCCGATTTCAGTGCCAGCAGGTTGATCTTGGCTTCGATCTTCCTGCCTTTGCCGTGACACTTGATGCAATGTGCCTTGAATGTCGACTTCAGGGACGTCAGAGGATCATCAGCCGGTGATGACGCCGGCAGACCAATGGCCAACATGAGAGCGACGAAAGGCGTCAACGTGGTTTTCATGATCTTCAAAGCACTCGGTGAGTTGCCCGAGACTCGACCTCCGACCTGCATCGTCGGTTTAAAGCTGCCGTTCTGCAACTACCGTTCGGAGTTGCTTCGCCCTCTTCGCCCTCTTCGCCTGGAGTTTGATGGACATGCCTTCACGAACGTCACCGATTCCTGAGTCAGGCTTCAGCCGGTCATTTTCCTTGAGGAGATTCCGGGTCGGTGATCGTACGGAGTATTCTCGCCTGCTCTTTCTACGCTTTGCTGGCTCTTGCCGAACGACCTCGTTGCTGTGATCTCCCGCTGCGTCAGAGCTTCAGGGTCATTGAGGGTTGTGCGGGTGCCCGCCGTCGGTCGGCGGGCCGTTGAGTTGTCTTCCCCGGGTCCCGAAGACTAGATTGTGCCGGGGTCCACCCGACCAGGACAGCTGCCGCAAATGCCGGGGCCATCGCGAACAATGGCACAGACCGAACGCTCCGGTGTCTCTCGGCGGCGGCAACTGGCGATCAAGTTCCTGGCGTCGCTGGTCTTCACCGTCGTGTTGCTCGAGACGGCCCTCCGGCTTGTCGGGTTCCAGCCGACAGCTCCGCCGCCGGTGATCGCGGACCTGGATGGATTGTCGATCCGCGAACTTGTCGATCGTGCCCATCGCAGCCGGTGGATCCACAAGCCGTCCTCGCGGGAGTCGATGAATCTCCAGGGTGAGCATCCCGACGTGACACTGGTGCGAAACTGGTGCGGCTGCCGCGAAGACGACGAAACGCCCATCGAGAAGCCCGCCGGAGTGCAGCGGATTGTCGTGCTCGGTGATTCTCACACCGACGGCATCGTGGCGAACCGGGACAGTTATGCCAACGTGCTGGAGCAGTCACTGGGAACGGGCCATGACGTCGTCAACTGTGGCCAGGGAGTCACTTCTCCGTACCAGCAGCTGTGGGTCTATCGCGTTCTCTACAGCCGGTTCGACCCGGACCGGCTCGTGGTGGGCTTCTACGCCGGAAACGACCTGGTCGAGTTGACCCGGCAGCACGACCGGATCCACCTCGAGTGGGACGGCCGGCAATTCGTCCACTGCCAGCCGACACGTCGGCCCGACGTCACGATGGAATGGTACGGGACCGGTCCGTTCCTGAGACGTCACCTTGCGACCGTCCAGGTGCTGCAGCGTCTTGGCTGGATCGGCCCACCTTCCCGACCGTTCCGTGCCCACCGTGATGCCCGCTTCAACGAGCGGCTCCAGTCTGCCAGGGACCGGTTTCCGGCCGCCACCTGGCAGGGACTTGGCCAGGCCCACTTCTTCAAGCACTTCCCGGACGAGTGGAAGAAGGCCCTGGCGATGTTGCGTTACGTGGTGGAGCAATTTCGATTGGAATCCCCCGGCGGGGACATCGTGTTCGCCGTGATCCCCACGCTGCGGCAATTGCATCCCGAGGTGGTCGGTGACGCCGCCGAGGTCCTGGAGTTGGAAGGGCATGATCTCGAATGCGATGACCGGGTGTGCGACGCCATGCTCGGGATCTGCCGCAAGTTGGATGTTGAGGCAATCGACTTGCGGCCGGCGATGCGACGCGAGACGGCGGCGTTGTTCTGGGACTTCGACCACCACATCAACGTCGCGGGGCACCGGGTCATCGCTCGGGAACTCGAGAATCACATGAACCGGTAGCCTGCTAGTCCAGCGTGGCGGTGGCGATCCCTTCGATCTCGCCGCTCAGATGCGGGCGCTGCAGGGACGGTTGGCCGATCGAGCCCACCAGTGTCTCGCCGGCGGCACACGGCACTCATTGTGGAAGCGGGTCGTTCTCGAACACAACCGAACGACCACACGGCTCACCCGAGCCGACTCTTTGCCTGAAGTTCGAGTGACCTGCCACCACGAACGGTACCAGTTTGCTTGTTGGGTTCCGCCGCTCATTTTCCCTGAGGAGATTCCGGGTCGGGCAGCTGGTTTCTGACGAGTTAGGCCAGTCCTGAATCGCTCGGGTCTACTGGTCACAACGTCTGCCGAGCGCTCGAGTAAGTGTATCTGCTCCTGCTCTGCGACCGAGCGGTACTCTCAGCCTCCGGTCCCGCCCGTCTAGCTGTTGGGATCGAGCCGGGCTCTGCCGAATTTCGCAAGGAGTGTCGCTGTGCTGGACAGCTGCCAGGCCAGCAGGAAGTGTTGCGGGTCATCAGGATCAAAGATCAGCGGCACCTGCAGATCTTGTTCCTGGGCCTTCCAGGCCTTTTCCACGAGATCACCCGGAAGCACAATGTTGCCGACTGTCGGAGAACTCATGGCTTCATAACGGACCTGGACGCGATAACGGGTTGTTGAGGAACGGACCGCGGCTTTTGTGACCGATTGGATGGACCCCAATGTGACTTCACCGTGGCTCAGCAGCCGTAGTTTCCTGTGTCGAAAACGCCATGCGGCCCCGAGCAGGAGACTCCCGAGGGTGAGTGAAATTGCACCCAACGGAACGGCAACGGTGAGTGGAGCGACGAAAAGTGCAATGACCGAGATTCCGGTCGCGAACAGGGTGAACGCGCCGAAGATCGCCATCATGATGGCCGGGATCATGTGCGGCCTGGAGATTTGTGGCGGTACGAATCGGGGGACTGGTTGACTGAGGAATTGCGTGATATCCGAATCGGGGGTCATCGTGGACGTCAGCTTGTCCAACGGACTCTCTGGTGAGAAATCTGTCGCTGTTTCAGCCGGTTCGACGGTTGTGTCCAGGTCACGGCATGCGACCACGAACATTGCGAAGATCTGTTGGGCCTGGCTCTTGAAGAGCTTGCGGCTTGATGCCGAGAGGTGTTTTCGCTGCGGGGCAGCGATGACCAGCCAATCACCATCTCCGCCCACCTCGCAGCCGGCTTGCCGACTGAAATGATCCAGGAGCGACTTGTCGAACAACCGGGTCACGAGTTGCTCTGAAGAGCCACTCAAGTGATACGACTCGGACAAGCCCGGGCAATCGACAAATCGAATGTCCTTGAGTCCAGCCAGCGATGCGAAAAGTGACAGCAAGAATCGTCTCCGCTGAAGAATGAACTGAGGCAAGGACAAATCCGAGTGTTGGAAGGCGGCGATTGTCCGGCGTTCGACTCGTCGGCTTTCGGTTCCCACGTCACGGACGTACAGATCACCAATCCAGAGGGAAGTGCGGCGGTCCCGAGTGACCAGCTTCATGATGGACCGCAGCGACACGTTACCGAGCTTCCCCAGCAGGTTCTTGACCCGCTCGACAAGACGATCGTCGGCTTTGTCGATGAACTCCCCCGCTTCGCTGGCGGCAAGGAGCTTGAGGTCTTGGTAGCGGCGGAGACGTTGCCAGCCGACAAATATCCCGACGATGCACCCGAGGCCCCCGCCGATGGCAGCACCCAGGAGCGAGGCTTGCCCACGGTGTTCGGGGCACCAGTCGAAGTCCTTGAGCAAGTCGTAGAAGGCAAGAGAGGATGTGCCCAGGATGATGCCACCAGCGAACATGCATATCAGGACTGCGCGAACAAGGTGCCTCATGAAATCACAGCCTTTCCTCGGATGCCCGTGACTGTCGAAGGACCAACCCGGCGGCGGAAACGGCGACGGTGTGAGATTCCAAGTCGGGAATGAACGGGTCTCGAATAGTGTCGCATGTCCCTCTGGCCGAATTCTATCCGAGCACCGGGGCCCTGCGATCTGGTCGCCGGACATTCGAGCGGGAACAACAGGTGACGCCAGGAGTGGGCTCGTGTCCGAGGCCCCTCACTATGGCTCGGCCGCCTCGTCGTCGGGTTCGTCCTTCAGTCGGCCGGCCTCGCGGACCGCTTCTCGCAGGATGAACTCGAGCTGAGCGTTGACGCTCCGCAGGTCGTCGTCGGCCCAGCGACGCAATGCGTTCAGGATGCGGGGGTTGATCCGCAACAGGAAGGACGTCCGTGGCACACCTGGGCTCCGGTCAACGACGACTCAAGAATTCTCAAGTGCCGGCCGCCGCCGGGTCACCTACACCCGGCTGACCGGCTGGCACTAACTGTACAACGACCCGGTGTTGACCACTGGCTGAGTGTGTCCTCCGCTACAGAGGACGACCAGGAGGTTTGAGACCATCGCGGCGCGGCGTTCTTCGTCGACCTCGAAGAGCGCCTCGGCCGTGTTGACCACCTTCCAGACAACCACCGCGGAGATCTCGATCGGGTTGCCGTCGCGGTCGTTGACCTTGGACGGCTTTCCCGAGGAGCGTGCCTTGTGCTGCACGATGGTGCCGGCGTGGTCTTTCATCTCGGGAGTCGTGATCGAGCCGGTCTCGAAGTTGCGGATCCGCAGCGAGACCTTCTTCTTGGAATAGAACGGGTCTACCGGAACGGACCGAGTGTGACGCTCGAGCCTGCCAACGCGGCGATGCAGCCGCTTGAGGTCTCTGCCGAGCGGGTCGAAGTCCGGGGTGTCGTGGTGGGA
>CAUZJR010000379.1:0-5574 GCA_963580005.1 Planctomycetota bacterium | reverse complement strand
TCGGATTGCGAGCCCCGCTGACTGCATGGGCAGGAGGTTGGTGTGAGTGACTTGGCCGAGGCGGATCCGGTTGTGACGAAAATGCGGATTGCACGATTCGAAGAACTCAATAACAATCCCCGCGCCGTGCCCGGATTGGTCATGAGCGCGCGTCGCCAGCCACTCGCGGAAGCCACCGGATGATTCGAGCTGCTCTGAAGAACCCCTACCTGGTGATCGTGCACGTGTTGATCGTCACGATCATCGGCATGGTCAGCCTGGCGAGGATCCCGGCGGACCTGCTGCCGACGTTCACCACCTCGGCGGCCCAGATCGTCTGCTTCTACCCCGGGATGCCTCCGGAGGTGATGGAGCAGGACATCATGAGTCGTCTGCAGAGGTGGACGGGCCAGAGTTCCGGGATCGAGCATCAGGAGGCCAAGGCGTTGCAGGGAGTCTGCATCGTCAAGGACTTCTTCCATCCCGGGATCAGCCAAGCGGAGGCATTGAGCCAAGTGAGCATGTACGCGATGAGCGACATGTTCTACCTGCCTCCGGGAACGATCCCACCGATGGTGATGCCATTCGACCCGACCGCCAGCGTGCCGCTGTGCCTGGTCACCGTGTCGAATCCCAACATGAACGACTCGGAACTGTACGACGTCGCCTACAAGAACCTGCGAAACAACCTGCAGTCGATTTCGGGAGTCATCGCACCGGCGGTCAACGGTGGCACGCTGCGTCGGATTCTCTGCTACGTCGAGCCCGAGAAGCTGAGGGCTCATGGGTTGACCATCCGCGACGTGCACGCGGCCTTGCGCAAGCAGAACGTGCTGATCCCGGCCGGCAGTGCCAAGATCCAGGACCGCGAATTCTACATCTACACCAACGCGATCCCCGATCGCGTGTCCGAGTTGAACGCCGCTCCGATCACCGTCGGCAAGCGGGGCGAGCCGATTCTTTTCAGCGACATCGGCGAGGTCAAGGACACTCAGCAGATCCAGTCCAACATCGTGCGGGTCAACGGCCGCACGCTGGTCTACGTGCCGGTCTACCGCCAGCCGGGGGCGAACACGATCGAGATCGTCGACCGGATCTACGACAAGCTCGACGAGATCAAGGCGAAGCTCCAGGACGAGAAACGCAACGACCCGGTGATGGGTCCCAAGATGGCCACGCTCGATCTCGAGGTGGTCATGGACCAGTCGGTCAAGGTCCGCGAGAGCATCAATGCGTTGTGGATTGCCGGGGTGCTGGGGTCTCTGTTCGCCGGCCTGGTCGTGCTGATTTTCCTGCGTGACATCCGCTCGACGCTGGTGATCATCATCGCGATCCCCGTCTCGATCCTCTCGTCGCTGATCGGTCTCTACTTCACCGGCAACACGATCAACGCCATGACACTGGGCGGTTTGGCCCTGGCGGTGGGGATCCTGATCGACCAGGCCATCGTGGTGCTCGACAACGTCGAGCGTCACCTGAACATGTTGCACAAGGGCCGGCTGCGAGCGGCCTGGGACGGGACCCGGGAGGTCTCGGTGCCGCTGCTGGTATCAACGATCACCTTCATGGTCGTCTTCTTCCCGGTCATCTTCCTCTCGGGCCTGGCCAAGTTTCTCTTCACGCCGCTGGCGATGTCGGTGCTGTTTGCCGTCATCGCCAGCTACCTGATCGCGATCTTCTTTGTCCCGGTGGCTGCCGCCAAGCTGTTGGGCCGAAAGGGCGGCTCGGAGACCGGGAGTAGCGATTCGCTGTCGTCAGCGGCCAGCGGCGAAGCCGGGGCGATGGCTGCGGAACCCAGTGGGCCGGTCGTGCCCGAGTACGGCCGGTGGCTGCGTACCTACCGCGCGATGTTGCTGGGGGCGCTGCGGTTCAAGTGGGCCGTACTGGGCGGCTCGGTCGTCCTGTTCGCGATCTCGATCGTGGTGATGTCACGCAGCGGAACCGAGCTGTTTCCTCCGATCGATTCCGGCCAGTTCACGATCTACGTGCGGGCCCCCTCGGGGACTCGGATCGAGAGGACCGAGGAGCTGGTGCAGGCGATCGAGAACGAGATCGTGGCGGAGATCGGAGATCCGGCTCCGGGCAATCCGGCCGAGGTGATCTACCCGGTGACCCGCGACAAGTTTGCTGGAGGGGCCACCAGGCCATTGACCGACGCGGAGGTCAAGCGGGCTTCGGCGGCGTCCAACTGCAAGATGCTGATCTCAAACATCGGCGTGCTGATGGACTGGCCGGCGGCCTACACCCCCAACACCGGACCGATGGACTCGTTCATCCTGGTGCAACTGGGCGATCGGGGCGACACGGATGTCTTCGCCCTGGTGCAGCGGCTTCGCAAGCGGCTGACCAGGAAGTTCCCCGGCATCGAGTTTGCCTTCGACACCGGTGGGATCCTCACCGCGGCGTTGAACATGGGAGAACCCTCTCCGATCCACCTGCAGATCGCCGGCTACGATCTCGACAAGGCTCACGAGATCGCCGACAGGCTGGTCGAGACGATCAGTTTGGTGCCCGGTGCGACCGACGTGAGGGTGGCCCAGCGAATCGACTACCCGATGATCGAGGTCGAGATCGACCGGATCGCTGCGGCCGATCACGGAGTGACCCCGCAGGAGACGATGGAGGCGTTGGTCAGTGCCACGAACAGTTCGATCAACTTCGACCCCGCTTTCTGGATCGATCCGTCCAACGGCAACCACTACTTCCTGGGCTCGCAGTATCCCGAGGACCGCATCAACTCGCTGGACTCGTTGAAGATGATTGTCGTCCGCGAGGATGAGGACGGGACACCGGTCTATCTCAGCGACATCGCCAAGTTCGACACAACGAAGACCGGGTCGAATGTGATCAACCACCGCAACATCACTCGCGTGACCGATGTGTTTGCCAACATCGAGCCCGAGTACGACCTGGGCAGCGTGGTGGCAGATATCGAGGATCGACTGAAGGTTCATCCGGATCTCAAGCTACAACCGATCCGCGATTCACGTGCCGCCGCGTCTCGCTATCCGCTCTGGCTTCAGAAGGTGCTCGCGGTGACCGGCATGAACCGGCCGACCCGCTTCGAAATTGCCGGCGGCGATTACGCGGGGATGACGGTCGAGGTGCACGGCGAAATCCGCTCGATGCGAGACTCATTCGTCGACTTCACGCTGGGACTGGTGCTGGCCGCCGTGCTGGTTTACCTGGTGATGGTCGCCCAGTTCCGATCGTTTTTGGATCCGATGATCGTGATGGCGACGGTGCCACTGGGGTTCATCGGGGTCGCCCTGATCCTGAAACTGACCGGGACGCGGCTGAACATCCAGTCGTTCATGGGCATCATCATGATGATCGGGATCGTGGTCGAATACACGATCGTGCTGCTGGACTTTGCCAATCTTCGTCTGAAGGAGGGGGCCGACGTCAAAGCGGCGATTGTCGACGCGGCGATGATCCGGTCCCGCCCGATCCTGATGACATCCCTGACCACGATCCTGGCACTGTTGCCGATGGCGATCGGGTTTGCCGGGGGCGAGGCGGACGAGCCGCTGGCTCGGACCATCGTCGGGGGCGTGATCGCCGCTACGCTGTTGCCCGCGTTCGTGGTCCCCTGCCTGTACATACTGGTCAAGCGACCCAAGGACACGACCCAGGACCTGGATGCGGCATGGTCCTGACGGCCAAGAAAACCGCCAGGCTGCCGCACGTGTCGAGTGACACCGGAGAGTGAAACCGATGACTGAAACCCCTAGCAACAGACCCGCTCACCACAGTCGCGTGGCCCACTTGGTCCTGGTCAGCCTGGTCAGCCTGATCACGGTGGCCAGCCTGGTCGGATGCGATGGTGAGGGTCGAGGAGATTCCCAGTCCGAGCCTGCCGGCTCGCAGGGTGGTGAGACTCCCGCGGCGGTTTCAGCAGCGGCGGCGGTCGAGCCCATCGAGTGGATCGAGCACCAGGAGACCGTGGCCGACCTGCCCGGGGCCAGCGTGGTGGGGTTTGAATCGACGGTGCTGGTGGCCAAGCAGGCCGCCTACGTCAAGGCGATCGGCCGAGAGGGGGACCGGGAGATCGACATCGGTGTCAGCGTTGTCGCAGGCAGCGTCCTGGCCGAGTTGCACATTCCCGAGTTGGAAGAGGAATTGAGTGAAAAGCAGGCCTTGGCTCGTCGGGCGTTGGCCGAGGTGGTCCAGTCCAAGGCGGCCGTCGAGATTGCCAAGGCGATGCAGACCCAGGTCGAGCAGTCCCTGATCGAGAAGCAGGCCCTGAGGGCTTTGCGGGAGGTCGGACTGACGAGGATTACGAGGCTGGTCAAGATGGGTGCCGCGGATCTCGACAGGAAGGACGAGGCCCGTTTTCAGTTGACCGCTGCCGATGCTGCCATGAAGGCGACCGAGGCCGAAGTCGTGACGGCGGGGGCGAACATCCGCAAGGCCGAAGCCGACGTGGCCCAGGCGATTGCCGAGGTCGAAGTCGCCGCGGCCGTCGTCAAGCGGCTCGAAGCACTCAATTCCTATCGCCTGATCAAGGCACCGTTTGCCGGAGTCGTAGTGGCCCGGCACGTGGATCTCGGGGCGTTTGTGCGTCCGGCGGGAACCGGTGCCGAGGGAAGTCCGCTGTTCGAGGTGGCTCGGATCGACCAGGTTCGCGTTGTCGGCTTCGTGTCGCCCTCGCAATTCGGGGCCGTTCGGCCGGGCCAGAAAGCGAGGTTCCACAGTATCGGCGGACACGGAGAGGGCGTTGCCATCAGCGGCACAGTGGATCGGTCGGCCCTGGTGCTGGATCCGTCATCGAGAAAGATGCGGATCGAAATGCATGTGGACAACACGAAACTCGAGGGACGAGACCCTCTGTCGATCGGGCAATTCGGCACGTTGAGCGTGCTGGCCCGAGAGTGGACCAAGCAGGACATGCTCGCGACTGTCCCCACCTCCGCGGTTGGCACCGACAAGCAGGGCCGCCAGTTCGTGGTGGTTGTCGAGGGGACCGACAGCAGCCGGCGAGTCCTGGTCGAAACGGTTGAGGTTGACGACAAGCGAGTCGGAGTCATCGGCGAGATCGGGCCCGGCGACCGGGTCCGAGTCGGAGACATTTCCCCTTACTGATCATCTCACCCCGGAAACGGAAAACTGCAGACCGTGATGAAACGAATCGTCCCTGGACAACGCCGAATCGGCACCGCGATGCTGCTGCTTGGCAGTCTCGCTGCCACGTGCGGTTGCGAAGTGCGTATGGCCGTGGGCGTCGACGACGAGTCCGGCGATCCGGTAACCAAGCTGTTCTCGAGTCGACTCAGACATTTCGTCGACAGCTCGCGTGAGGCGGCGTCCGAGACCGAGACCGCGTCCGAGAGCGAGACCGCGGCCAAGAGCGAGGCTGATCCGCTTGAGTCGTCCACGGGTTCGATCCTGCCGGCGGCTGCGTGGCGAGCCGAGGGTACGAGTCAGCCCTTGGACGAGGCTGCCGCTGCGGTCGAGGGGACTCCCTTCCCGGTCGATTTGCCGACTGCCTTGCGACTGGCGGGTGCCCGGAACTGGAACACCGAGCTTGCTGCCGAGCGGGTTCGCGAGGCCCGGGCGGCGTTGGATGCAGCCGAAGTGATGTGGATGCCCTCG
>CAUZJR010000378.1:0-5577 GCA_963580005.1 Planctomycetota bacterium | reverse complement strand
TGAACGATTCGGTGATCGGTGGTCTTGGAAACGACTGGATCAACGCCAAGAGTGGAAACGACTACCTCGAAGGCGGTGACGGAGACGACACGCTGCTGGGCGGTTACGGCGACGACACGAACATTGCCGGAGCCGGCAACGACTTTGTGAATGCGAACACCGGAGACGATCTGGTCGATGCCGGTGACGGCGACGACCGGGTGCGGGGTGCCCTCGGCAACGACACGATCATCGGCGGTTTGGGCAACGATGAGCTCACAGAGAACCTCGCCGAGGGCATCGTGATCATGACCGACACGTCGCTCGAAGGTGATCTCGGCGACGACGTGCTCAGCGGCATCGAGTCCGCGGTACTCAGTGGCAAGGTGGGCCCGGGATCCTTGCAGGGCATCAACTACTTCTCGGCCGCCACGGTCACGATCCCGGTGACGATGTTCGGCGGCAATGGTGCCGACACGATGGTGGGCGGTTTGGCCGCCGATTATCTCAATGGCAACGGAGGCAACGATCGTCTGGAAGGTGGATCCGGAGCGGACCTGGTCCAGGGCGGTGCCGGCAAGGACTTCCTGGTGGGTGGTGAAGGCGACGACACGATCCAGGGCCAGGGTGCCAACGACACGCTGAAGGGCGAAAACGGCGACGACATTCTCGACGGAGGCGCCGGCTACGATCGGGTCTTCGAGTGGGCCGACCAGAACTTCACGGTCATCGACACTCAGCTCAGCGGTGGCCTGGGCACCGATGTGATCAGCAACTTCGAAGAGGTCAAGCTGACCGGTGGTGCCGGTGCGAACTACCTGGACGCCAGTGGGTTCAGCGGCCGAGCGGTGCTGTGGGGTGCCGCGGGCGAGGACACGCTGATCGGTGGCGGCGACCGCGATCGGCTCAACGGCGGACCCGGCAACGACTCGATCGTGGGCAACGCGGGCAACGACACGCTCTTTGGCGGTTCAGGCAACGACACGCTCGAAGGCAACGCCGGCACCGATGTGCTCTACGGCCAAAGGGACGACGATTCGCTCAAGGGTGGAACCGGTAACGACTCGATGCTGGGAGACGATGGCAACGACACGCTCAACGGCGGAGACGGAAACGACACGCTGCGAGGCGGACGCGGAGCCGATGGACTCTCGGGCTGGAACGGCAACGATGTGCTCAACGGCAACGCCGGCCAGGACACCATGCTCGGCGGCACCGGCGAAGACCGGATGTTCGGCGGCAACGATCGAGACGTGATGCTGGGCGAGGACGGGGATGACTACATCAAGGGTCAGACCGGAAACGATGTGCTCAGCGGCGGGCCCGGCAACGACAAGGGAATCGACTACGCCATGGCGGCGCTGGGCAACTCGTCGGGCGAGATCGACGAAGAGTTCACCTTCTTCGACAACTGGATCGATGACATCTAAGCACGGCGGGTGGTTGGCGAGGTGAGAATCTCGGCGATGTGCGGCCCGTGACGGTGTGCTGCCTGTCGGGGTGGGAGACCGATGATGGCGGCCGTGGAGATCATCGCTGCGAAACGGGCCGGACGCACTCTGTCGGGTGGCCAGTTACGCGAATTCGCCGAAGCGGCAGCCCGGGGGACCTGGACCGACGGGCAGTTGGCCGCGCTGTTGATGGCGATTGCGGTAGTGGGGCTGGATGTCGAGGAGACCGGGGACCTGGTCGAGGCGATGGCTGGCAGTGGAGGGCGGATTGATCGCACGCGGTTTGCCCGGCCGGCCGTCGACAAGCACTCGACCGGCGGAGTGGGTGACAAGGCGTCGCTGGTGGTTGCCCCGTTGGCTGCCGCCTGTGGGCTGGATGTGCCGATGGTTTCGGGGCGGGGCCTGGGTCATACCGGCGGCACGCTCGACAAACTCGAGTCGATCCCGGGCTTCAACGTGGAGTTGTCCCTCGACGAATTGGTCGATGTGGTTGGCCAGGCCGGCTGTGCCGTGTGCGGAGCCAATGACGAGATCGCTCCGGCCGATGCGGTGCTGTACGCTCTTCGCGATGCGACCTCGACGGTCGACAGCATCCCGTTGATCTGCGGCTCGATCCTGAGCAAGAAGTTGGCCGAGGGGATTGGTGGGCTGGTGCTGGATGTGAAGTGTGGCTCGGGAGCCGTCTTTTCCGAAGACGCCGAGGCGGAAGAACTCGCTCGCAGGCTGGTCGCCTCGGGGAATGCGGCGGGGTTGTCGACGGTGGCAGTTCTGACCGACATGAGCCGGCCGCTGGGCGCGACGGTGGGGAATGCGCTCGAGTTGATAGAGGCGGTCGAGTGCCTGGAGGGCGGTGGGCCGGACGACCTTCGCGAATTGTCGCTGGAACTGGTGGCTCGGATGCTGGTCGCCGTGGGATCGAGCGAGAGCGTGGAAGTGGGTCGGGAGACTGCGGCCGAGGCCCTGGCGGCCGGCGACGGCCGGGAACGGCTCGAGCAGATGGTGGTGGCCCAGGGGGGAGACGCCGGGGTGTTGGATGACCCGGTGAAGTTGATGGGAGCGACCGAGGTCCTGGTGGTACGGGCGCCGCGAGGTGGGCATGTGGTGGGTCTGGACGCCTTGGCAGTCGGCAAGGCGGCTGCCGGACTGGGAGCAGCGCGGCAGGTGCAAGGAGGAGTGATCGACGACTCGGCGGGGGTGAGAATCCTGGCTGGTGTGGGAAGCGAGGTATCCGAGGGCGACGGGGTGCTGGAATTGCTTGCCCGGGACCCCGGGCGTCTGGAGCCGGCGGCGGTGCTGGCGCGAGCGGCGATCGAGATCGCCGACGAGCCGGGCGTGCCCCGCGGCCTGGTCCTCGGTACGATCGATGCGGAATCTCTCAGCGAGCCGACACCATGACGATCGCGCGGGGCCTGGTCGGCCTGGTCTTCTTCTGCCTGGTGGCCTGGGGCCTCTCGTCGCACCGTCGCAAGTTTCCGTGGCGGATCGTGATCTTCGGGCTGGCAATGCAGGCGTTGCTGGGCGCAGCGATCCTGGGCACCGAAACAGGCGGCCGGCTCTTCGAGGGTCTCTCGGCCTTCGTGCAACGGTTGATCGAGATGGCCGAACCGGGGGCGAAGCTGGTATTCGGCCCGCTGTCGGATCCGGAGGCGATGGAGCCGGTGGTGGGTGCGTCGGGAGCGTTCATCTTCGCGTTTGCCGGTCGCGGGCTGGTGGCGATCATCTTCTTTTCGGCCCTGATGGCCGTGCTGTATCACATCGGTGTGATGCAACTGTTGGTCTATGGGCTGGCAAAAGTGATGACGGTACTGCTGGGCGTGTCGGGTTCGGAGTCGATGGCGATGGCTGCCAACGTCTTCGTGGGACAGACCGAAGCTCCACTGGTCGTGCGGCCCTACATCGAAAAGATGACCCTCTCGGAACTCAACGCGCTGATGACCGGCGGATTCGCCACGATCGCCGGTTCGGTGCTGGCCGTCTACATCGGAGTACTGGGCGAGGAGTATGGTCCGCACCTGCTGACCGCTTCGGTGATGAGTGCACCGGCGGCGTTTCTGGTGGCCAAGATCATGCTGCCCGAGACCGAGGGGTCGGTGACCGGCGGTGCGGTGGAATTTCGCCTGGAACGGACGGCTCACAACGTGATCGAGGCGGCTGCCAACGGGACCAGTGATGGCCTGAAGCTGTGGCTGAACGTGATCGCGATGTTGATCGCATTCACCGGGCTGGTGGCATTGATCAACTGGCCGCTGGCGGAATTCGGCCTGTCGTTGCAGATGATCTTCGGCTGGGTGTTTTCTCCGGTGGCCTGGTTGATGGGGGTCGACGGGAGCCACGACTGCCAGTTGTTTGGAGGCCTGCTGGGTTCGAAAGTGTCGGTCAACGAATTCGTGGCGTTCACCGAGCTACAGTCGATGCTGCCCGGCGGCGAGGGCTCGAGGGTGTTCGAGCACGAGAAGTCGGCGAAGATGGCGGCGTACGCCTTGTGTGGATTCGCGAATTTCGCATCGATCGGGATCCAGCTGGGCGGGATCACTCCGCTGGCACCCTCCCGCAAAACGGACCTGGCCCGCCTGGCGCCTCGGGCGATGCTCGGGGGAGCGATGGCGTCGTGGATGACCGCTACGATGGCGGGCATGTTCCTGTAGTCGACTGCAGTGAGAGGGGGGTGTGAGACGTGGACGAGTTGGTTGCCAGGGCGAGCGAGGTGCGGTCGCGGGCCCACGCGCCGTACTCGGGGTTCCGGGTGGGTGCGGTGATCGAGGCGTCCGACGGACAGACGGCGGTCGGGTGCAATGTCGAGAATGCGAGTTTCGGGTTGGGCGTGTGTGCCGAGCGTGCGGCGGTCTCGGCGGCCCTGGCGGCCGGCCTGGGCGACTGGAAGCGGCTGGTGGTGCTCGTCGAAGCGTCCGCACCGGTGGCTCCCTGCGGGGCGTGCCGGCAAGTGCTTGCGGAGTTCTGCGACGAGCTGGAGGTGGTGTTGGTCACGACGAGCGGGCTGCGGGAGGTGACGAGTCTTGGCGAGTTGCTGCCGCGACGGTTTGCGGCCGGAGACATGGGTGAGGGTCGCGAAGGTGACTGAGCTGCGGGGGACGCGCTGATGGAGCAGCTGGAGATCAGCAGCGAGTGGGTCTCTCGTTTCCGCCGCAACGTTCGCCGCTGGTACAAGACCAGGGGCCGCGACTTGCCCTGGGTCGGCCAGCGAGACCCCTACGCGGTGTGGGTTCGCGAGATCATGCTGCAACAGACGACCGTGACGGCGGTCGTGCCCTACCTGGGCCGGTTTCTCGATCGGTTCCCGACGGTGCAGGTGCTGGCGGCTGCCGAATTGGACGAGGTGCTGCGGGCCTGGGAGGGGCTGGGTTACTACAGCCGTGCCCGCAACCTGCACAAGGCGGCGCGGATGATCGTCCACGAGTGGGGTGGTCTCTGGCGAGAGACGGCCGGAGAGCTGGAGGCCTTGCCGGGGGTCGGCCGCTACACGGCCGGTGCCATTGCTTCGTTCGCCTTCGATCAACCCTCGGCGATCGTCGAAGCCAACACCGCGCGGCTGTATGCTCGGCTGATGGCCCTCGAGTCGGATCTCACCCAAAGTGCCTCGCGACGTCAATTGTGGTCTCTGGCCGAGCGTCTGGTGCCGCGGGTGCGGCCCGGTGAGTTCAACCAGGCGCTGATCGACCTGGGGGCCACGGTGTGTGGGGCCCGAGCCCGCTGCCGCGAGTGCCCGGTGCGGAGCTGCTGCCGGGCGTTGGAGCTCGGGGTGGTGCAGAGCATCCCGCCGCCGACCCTTCGCCGCGACCCCACCGACCTCTTCGAACTGATGGTGGTGATTCGCCGCGGCAGTGACGTGCTGCTGGTTCAGCACGCCGAGGGATCTCGCTGGGGCGGCTTGTGGGGGTTTCCGATGCTGGAGCGGAACGAGGAGGTTGAGTGTTCTGGAGTCCAGGAGCGTCGGCTGGTTGAGGAGGCCCGGAGATGGGGCTGCGGCGTGGAGTTTTCTCGATGGCTGCCGGCATTTCGCCATCGTGTCACCCGGTTTCGGTTGCATCTGCAGCCGGTGGAACTGATGTGGCAGGACGGGGACTGGGATGCTGCGGCGCCGGGTGAGTGGGTCTCGGTTGACGACCTGGCATCACGTCCGTTGTCGGTG
>CAUZJR010000377.1:0-5589 GCA_963580005.1 Planctomycetota bacterium | reverse complement strand
AACCGTCTCCCCTGGCACTCGGGACACTTCTGGGCCAGGTCGGGCAGGAACTGCATTTCGACCGTCACCTGTCCCCGCCCACCGCATTCGCCGCAGCGACCCGGGTCGGTATTGAAGCTGAACTGCCGCGCGTCGAAGCCCTTGGTCCGAGCCGTCCGCGTCCGTGAGAAGACGCCGCGGATCTCGTCCCAGATCTTGGTGTACGTCGAGGGCGTCGATCGAGGCGAGCGACCCAGCGACGACTGGTCGATCAGCACGACTCTCTCGAGGCCCCTCGGCCCCGACCATTCCAACTCGGCCAAGCCCTCCTCGGCCGCCGAAGACTTGTCCCGGGGACCGGCCAACTCGGCTGAGAGCAGTGGGACCAGGGTGCCACTGACCAACGACGTCTTCCCCGAGCCGCTGACACCGGTCACCGCACACAGGACTCCCAGCGGAACGCTCACCTCGAGGTCCTGCAGGTTGTGCAGTTTCGCGTGGCGGAGGATCACGGCGTGTTCGGGATCCATCGCTCGTGGCGAACGCGGGGCCCGGGTCGGCCGGCCGGCCAGGTGCGAACCGGTCACCGACTCGTCGCAGGCCATCACCTCCTCCAACGGCCCCGAAACAACCAGCCGACCTCCGTGCCGACCGCCTCCGGGACCCAGATCCACGATCCAGTCGGCACGACGCAGGATCCCCAGATCATGCTCGACCAGCAGGACGCTGTTGCCCTGGTCCCTGAGCTCCTCGAGGCACGACAACAGACGCAGCGTGTCGGCGGCGTGCAGGCCGATGGTCGGTTCATCGAGCACGTAGCCGACACCGACGAGGCCCGAACCCAGTGCACCCGCCAGGCGAGACCGCTGGAATTCGCCTCCGGAAAGAGTCCGCGTGGCGCGATCGAGAGTCAGGTAATCGAGACCGACTCGCTCGAGATACCCCAGTCGTGAGACGACGTGAGGCAGCACCTTCCGGGCCACGGCCGAACCCGGTGTGCCGTCATCAGAGATCGCCTCGAGCCAACCCGACAGCCGCTCGTACGCCTCACCCACGCTCAACCGACACACCCCCACGATCGACTCGCCGAACAACGTGATCGCTCGAGCCAACTGGCCCAACCGCGTGCCGTCGCAGTCGGGACAAATCACTCCTGCTGCCACCGCCGCCGTTTTGCCAGCAGCCGACTCATCATCGACCCGACCCAGCCCGCCACAGCTGCCGCACGCACCCTCGGGACTGTTGAAACTCAAGGTCCGAGGCTCGACTGCCGGAGCACTCCACTCGCAATCGGCACACGCCAGACGACTCGAAAGCAGCGTGTCGTCCCAACTACCCTCCGGGGTCTCGGCACTGATCACCAGCCGACCCGACCCGACTCGCAGAGCCAACTCGACTGAGTCCTGCAACCGGGAGCCCAGGCCGTCACGGATCACCACCCGGTCGATCACCGCATCGATCGAATGGTTCCGGCGAGGATCGAGCTGAGGCGGGGGGGCGAGTTCGACGAGTTCTCCGTCGACGCGGGCCCGCACAAAACCCTCGGTCGCCAACTGCTCGAAGACCGCCAACTGGCTGCCACGCCGACGCGAGACGACCGGGGCCAGCAACATCACCCGCCGCCGTTCTCCCAGCCCCAACAGCACATCGACGATCGCCTGGGGGCTGCGGCGTTCCAGGGGCGCGTCGCATCCGGGACAGTGGACCGTGCCGGCTCGTGCAAACAACAGCCTGAGATGACTGTGGATCTCGGTCATCGTCGCCAGAGTGCTGCGGGCCGCGGTCGATCCGGACCGCTGGTCAATGCAGACCGCCGCCGGCAAACCCTCCACCAGGTCCACCTCCGATCGCTCCCAACGATCCAGACGACTGCGTTGGCCAGGCGTCAGACCCTGAAGGAACCGACGCTGGCCCTCGGCAAACACCACGTCCAAAGCCAATGTGCTCTTGCCACTACCGCTGACTCCCGTGATCGCAACCAACCGGTCACGCGGTATGTCGACATCCAGGCTCCGCAGATTGTGCACCCGAGCACCGCGGACACGGATCACCTTCCCGATCGACTCCCGAACCGGCGGCGGCGGCGGCGGCGGCGGCGGGGAGGCGAACGGGCGAGTTGAGGGCATCGGAGGGCAGCCTGTCGAGGATCAAGACTGACGCGTACCATACACGCTCGGGCAACACTCCTCATGCCCCACCGCAGCCCCACCGCAGCCACACAACCATGTCCCCAGTCCTGCCCGGTGGGTTTCTGTTCCGTTACGAGCTGCAAGCCGAACGGCTCGATCGGGCTCCCGGCCGCAGCGACCCGCTCCCGGACCTCAGTCACCTCGAACCACTCCCCGACCTCAGATCGCTCTCGCAACCGCAAGACTCACCCCCACCGCTCTGCTTTGCCAGCGTGCGGTTGGGCTGGCACGAGTCGGGTGTGGGGGTGCAGTTGGAGGTGACCGGCAAGAGTCGACCGGTGCGGTGCCTCGAGGAGTCCCCCGATTCCTCCGACGGCCTGACACTCTGGATCGATACCCGCAACACCCAGACGATCCACCGCGCCTCGAGATTCTGCCACGCGTTGGGGCTGCTGCCATCCGGAGCCGGTCGCCGTGGAGACGCTCCGGTCATCGTCCCCTGCCCGATTGCCCGAGCCCGTGACGAACCTCCTGAGGTGGCCCAAGGCTCGTGGAGGATCGAGTCGCAGTTGCTCGAGGACGGATACCGGCTGCAGGCGTGGATCGACTCGAGTGCACTGCACGGCTGGGACACCGAGACGATCGATGCGGTGGGATTCACCTACCGCGTCCGCGACAACGAGTTGGGAGACCAGGTGCTGGCCCTGGGAGACGAGTTCCCCTACGACCGCGACCCCAGCCTGTGGTCGGTGCTGCGCTTGGCCGGTACTTAGCCCCGGTACTCAGGCCGGTCGTCGACCCGCCGGCAATGCGAAGGCGTACAGGCAGGTGATTCCTCCGACGGCGACCAGGCTGAAGGGGGCCCAGTCGGGAGGATCGATGACGTGCCGGTCGGTCTCATCGACGGTGATCAACCCGAAGAGGTCGTTCGGGACTTCACCTTCGCCGTTGAGCACGACCAGGTCGACCTGGAACAGGCTGGCTCCCAGCAGCACCACGAAGACACCGACGGCCAGAAAGATTGATCTGAGCATACTCACAAACCCTCGACGACCATCGGCGCCTCTTTTCTCCCATCGACCACCTGGGACCTCGGGCTTGATCCCGACTCGCCGACGGCCGCCCCAACGCAGGCAACACCGCTTCCAACACGGGTTTGTAACCTCAACACCGATCCGCCATGCTGTACACCTGCTCCGGGGCATTGGGCGCCTGGGCCAACGATTCACCACCTGCGAGACCAGCTGGGAGCGACACCAATGGGAGCCGAACAAAACGCACTCGACCTGGGCCTGACCTTCCCCGACCAGGAACCCGGGTATCTCAACCTCTGTGCCCGTACCGGCAACCTGCTGTTCAGTTCCGGCCACACCAGCGACATGAAGGGCAAGCTCGGAGCCGATCTCTCGGTCGAACAGGGCGTCGAAGCCGCCCGGGACTGCGCGGTGAAGGTGCTGCAAAGCGTCCACCGGGAAGTCGGAACTCTTGATGGGCTGCGAGTGATCAAGCTGCTGGGCTGCGTCAATTCCACTCAGGACTTCATCGAACATCACCTGGTGATCAACGGAGCCTCGGACCTCCTGCACCAGATCTTCGGCAAGGAGGGCGACGGCTACCACGCCCGCAGCGCACTGGGATTCGCCTCGCTGCCAACCGGACCAGCTGTCGAGGTTGAAGCGGTGTTCGAGATCAAGGGCGAATGACCAGGGACGGTACGCCGAGATGACCGGGCCCCACGAATCCGGCGGTAACCGCGAAACACCTCCAACACCTCCAACGCCGTCCCGCCGCACGCCGGCGGCGCTGTTGGTCGGATCGCTGCTGGCTCTGCTGGGCTCCGCCGCCGCTCCCGCCATCGAACTCGACTCGGGCACCGCTCTGGCCGCCTGGGCCGTTTCGCTCAGCGGAGGCTACCTCGGGATCCCCGTCGTGCTCGTGCTGGGAGTCGCCTGGATCAGCTGCACCGGCAGCTTGCCGGGCCGACGCACGGCGATGGCCCTGGTGCTGACCGGGGTGCTGCTGGGAGTGCTGGGCACCGCCGCCTGGAGCAACAAACATGTGCTCAAGCCGGCCTTCGCCGTACCACGCCCGCATCTCAAGGAACTCGCCCGGCTGTGCGTGATTCCGTCGACCCCCGAATTCTACGCGATGGGCGACAAGGATCGGCGGACCGAGGATCTCCGTCACCTCTTCACGACCCAACCCGCCGCAGCCCTGCTGCCGAAATTCCACCCGCTGATCCGTGAACACTGGCTCGTCCAAACCGGGTACTCGTTCCCCTCCGGACACGCACTCGCCTCGTTCACCATCGCCACCGCATTCACCCTGCTCGGTTTCCGGTTCAGGCCGCAACCCGAGAGGCTGCTGTTCCTGCTGATGCCCTGGGCCGTGCTCGTCGGTTGGTCCAGGCTCCTGCTGCAAGTCCACTCAACTGCCGATATCACCGGTGGAGGACTGTGCGGGATCCTGCTCGGTTTGCTCGTCTACCGAATCGTGCTCTGGTGGCTCAATTTCCGGCAGGCGGCAAACCAGAGTCAAATCAGAGATTGAACGGCAGCGAGACGGGAACTACGATTTGAATAGCAGCACCAGTTTAGCACCACGAGTTCAGCAGCACCCGGCAAAACTCCACACCCATCTCACGCTCAAGCCGACAACTCATGACCGCTCACCATGCACACCGGTCGCTGCTGCTGGCCACCGCACTGGTCGCCGTCGCCTGGCTCGCCAGTGCCTCCACCACAACGAGTGGACAACAACCGGCCTCCACCAGGCCTGCCCGCACAGTCCAGGCCCAACCCGACCGCTTCGACCTGCTCTTCTTCGCGCCCGCACACCCCGTCGTCGTCCGCTTCCAGGTCCGTATCGGCGAGAGTGGCATTACCGCGTACCGTCGCCGATACACCGATCAGCTGTTCCGGACCCTCGACGCCAAAAGAGATGGACTGCTGAGCCGGGCCGAGGTGACTCGAGTCGAACGGCTCGGCGAAATCGCCTCGCGATTCGCCACGCTGACCAGGACCTGGAAAGACTTCGACACAAAGCCCGCCGACGATCGACTCTCGCCCGATGAATTCTCGCGAGTCGTCCAGGGCGCACTCGGCCCACCCTTTGACGTCAGCCTCCAGTCCCGCTCAGCCACTCGATCCGCTGAACTCTTCACACGACTCGACCAGAACGACGACGGACTGCTCGTGGCCAGCGAAGTCGCCTCCGGTGCCCAACAACTCAGACGACTCGACCTCGACGACGACGAAACCCTCAGCGTCGATGAACTCGACCCCCTGCAGTACGAATCGACGCGAGCCGAACTGAGACCCTTCGTCGCACTGGCCAACGCCGACCACCTGCTGCTCGCCAATCGCATCATCGCTCGCTACGGACAACCCAACACCGCAGCCAACACCGCAGCCAACACCGCAGCCAACACCGCAGCCAACACCGCAGCCAACACCGCAGCCAACACCGCAGCCAACACCGC
>CAUZJR010000376.1:0-5606 GCA_963580005.1 Planctomycetota bacterium | reverse complement strand
TTGTGGACCCCCGCGGCCAAAAAGCCGGTGGCCATCCGGGCCAGCGGATCGTCGGGGGCCAGTTCGTCGCCGGCCAACTGCCAACCGACGAACTGATCAAACGGCATGTCGTCGTTGAAGGCACGGATCACGAAGTCTCGGAAGTGGTAGGCGTTGGGGCTGTCCAGGTCGTGCTCGAATCCGTAACTCTCGGCAAACCGCACCACGTCCAGCCAGTGACGCGCCCAGCGTTCACCCATCCGAGGATCACTCAGCAGGCGATCAACCAGCCTCGACCACGCCCCAGGGCGACGGTCCGATACGAAGCTGTGCCGCTGCCGAGGCGTCGGCGGCAGGCCCAGCAGATCGAAACAGACCCGACGCAGCAGGACCTCGCGAGTCGCCCGCTGCGACGGCTCAAGACCACCCTGCTCGATTCGGGACAGGATGAACCGGTCGATCGAGTTGGCCGGCCAGGCCGAATTCCATGTCGAGGGAACACTCGACCGCAGTGGCTGAAACGACCAGAACCCGACCGGCTCGTCAGCCGCCAGCGATTGCGCCGCGACGAACGGCGACAGCACTGCAATCAGGAACCGGCAGAGAGTCTTTACGGTCTTCACGGCCTTCACGGAAAAAACGGCCTCGGCAGTCCAGAAACCCACGTCCCTCAGAATGACAGATCCCCCGCACTCATTCTACGACAGATGACTCGTGGCGGAGCCGGTTCGTTGTCGCCGTGGCTCATCTGCCTCATAATCACCCGCTCGACCCGATCCGACGACGACATCGACTCCATGAAGATCACCCGCATCGAAGTCCGCACGGTGGCTCCCGAAGTCCAACGCTTCACCTGGTCGTTCGATCTGCCCGAACAGTTCATGACCAACACGGTCGTGAAGATCGAAACCGACACGGGCATCGAGGGAGTTGCCGGAGTCTCCAATTACACCTCCTACGACTTCGACCGCTACACCGCCGAGACGATCCGCCACCTGGCTCCGGTCTTGATCGGCCGCGACCCGCGCGAACGGGAACAGATCTACCACGACCTCCGGCCTCGAGTCTTTCCGCTCTCGCCCGGAGCCCTGGCCGTCGTCGATGTCGCCCTCTGGGACCTCGCCGGGCGACTCGCCGACAAACCCCTTTACCAACTGCTCGGTGCCACCCGCAGCAGCATCCCCGCCTACGCCAGTACACCGCTGATGGACGACGTGCCGGCCTACCTCGAGTTGATCCAGCAGAGACTCGACATGGGTTTCACCGCCGTGAAATTCCACTGCTGGTGCCTGCCCGAGAAGGACCTCGAACTCTGCCGGGCCGCCCGAGAAGCGTTCCCCGACACCGCTTTCATGCACGATGTCGAGAACAACTACTCGCACCAGGACGCACTGCGAGTGGCCGCTGAACTGGCCGAATTGGACTTCACCTGGTTCGAAGCCCCCTTCCCCGACTGGGACCTCGACGGCTACCGCCAACTGACCTCGCAGGTCGATGTCCCCATCATTCCCTCGGGCAACTGGTTCATGGACCTGCAGTCATTCGGCCAGGCCGTCCGCTCGAAGGCCTGGACCCGAGCCCGCACCGATATCACCTGCCTGGGCGGGCTGACCCCGGCGCTCGAGGCGCTGCAGTTGTGCCAGGCCGAGGGGATCAGGTGCGAGGTGCTGGGGTGGGGCAATACGCTGATCTCTGCGGCCAACCTCCACCTGATGCTCGCCAACGACTGCTGCAGCTACTTCGAGCAGTCGGTCCCCTACGAACCCTACGAGTACGGAATGCTCGACGTGATCCGCACCGCCGAGAACGGCCACGTCACTCCCCCCGACGCACCCGGCCTGGGGGTCGAGGTCGACTGGGACGCCATGGACAACGCCACCGTGCACCAACTCGTCTTCGACTAAAAATTGGGGTCAGAGCTTGAATAGTGAATAGTGGCTTGCGCAGCCTGCCCGAATTGCCAAGCCATCAGCAACCGGCGACGTCGCGGTTACCATGAGGGCATGCAACGGCTCGGGTTGATCTTCGTTGTGGCGATCGGCATCTGGGGATGCGGGTCTGACGATTCCCCCGATGAGGGTGAGCCGTTCGACGGCCAGGCCGGTGTTCAACCCTCGGGCCAGGACACGACGGATCGCTTGACGACCGGCGTGCGATTGCAGGACGAATGGGTCACGAGCGCACTCGAGCAGCAGGAGGCTCATGCCGCGATTCGCTCGAAACTGCAGGCGGTCGTCGATGTCCATTCCACCAACGTGACACCCGCAGCTGTGATGGCAGACCTGTTCGATCGTGCTGGGGTCGCCTGGAGACTCGACCGGGACGCCCTGGAATACGAAGGGGTGAACCTCGATGACCAGAAGTCGGCCGTGACGTTGCAACTGGACGCGGTGCCGATCGAAGCGGTACTCGATCTCGTCTGCCGAACGCCGATGTTGGTATGGGAGATTCGAGATGGCCAGGTCCTGGTGACGACCGAATCGGCACTGGACGAGCGAACCGACAACGTGGCCGTCTTCAGCCTGGCAGGGTTGATCTCCTCGAGCCGAATCGAGACGCCTCGACCGCCGAACCCCAACGCGCACCGGCAAACTCGCGACCCGGCCGAGGTGGTGGCCGAGAGCGTTGCGGATTTGCTGACGATGCTGCCTGGTCACCATTGGAAGGTCGTGGATGGCGAAGGGGGGCGAATCGAAACGGTGCGAGGTCACCTGGTCGTACGCGCAACCTACCGAGCGGTGGTCGACGTGGGGCAGATGCTCGCGGTGCTGGAATTGGGCGCCGCAGGACGCCTGAGTGGCGGGTCGCTGAGTGTGCGTCGCCCGGGCTATCGATTCGAAGCCGACGAAGCTGTCCGCAGCGTGTTGCTGAAGACGGTTGGGGCGGTCCAACTCGAAAACCAACCCCTGAACGAGGTCCTCAAGCAACTGGCAGCACGACTTGGTGTGCAGATCTGGCTCGACGAAGCCGACCTGCAGGATGAGGGGTTGCAGGTGACAACGGCGGTGACGCTCGTCAGCGGCGGAGATCTCCAGGCACGTATCCTGCTCGAGCAGCTCCTGGATCCCATCAGCCTGACGTACGTTGTGGACGAGGGCCTGCTGAAGGTGACAACGCTGGTCGCAGCCGAAGAGTGGCTCGTGATGCGTGTCTACGACGTCGGCGACCTGCGTCGGCTGGGGGTCAGCGAGGCGAAGCTGATCTCACTGCTGGAGTCGATGACAGCCGGGCCGTGGGAGGAGCTCGAGGGCACCGGTGGCACCATGGGGTTCTTCTCAACCAACCTGATGTGTGTGGCTCAGATGCCGGCAGTGCATGATCAGATTGCCAGCCTGTTGGCCAGGCTGCGGAAGACTCTCAACGGCGACCGGTGACCCGGCAAGCCGCGAATCACTATGCACGCTCTGACCCCCATGGGAGAATCGGCGGTCTCATGCAACGGCTCCTGCCCACGCTCCTGCCTACGCTGCTGGTGATGTCCGCTGCGGTGCGGTCGGTTTCAGCCACCGAGCCCGGTGTCGATTTCTTCGAGCGGAAGATTCGGCCGGTGCTGGTCGAACACTGCTACGAATGCCACTCGGCGGTGGCCAAGCAGATCAAGGGCAAGTTGCGACTCGACAGCCGCCCGGGCATGCGCAGGGGAGGTGAGTCGGGCAGGTCGGTCGTGCCGGGAAATCCCGGCCAGAGCCTGCTGCTGAAAGCGCTGCGTCACGAATCTCTCGAGATGCCTCCCCAGGGGAAACTGCCCGCGGCGGTGATCGGGGACTTCGAGACCTGGATCCGCCAGGGAGCCGCCGACCCCCGCGACAGGCCCCCCACAGCCGGCGAAGTCGAAAGACTCAGTTGGCAGGTCCTGCTGGCCGCTCGGAAGGACTGGTGGAGCCTGAAGCCGGTGCGGGCCACGACGCCTCCGGAGGTCCGCAACGCCGACTGGTCGATGCAGCCGATCGATCGCTTCGTGCTCGCCCGGCTCGAAGACAAGCAACTGCAACCGGCCCCGCAGGCCGACCCCCGCACGCTCGTCCGGCGACTCTCGCTGACACTCACCGGGCTGCCACCTCGACCCGCCGACGTCACAGCGTTTGTCACGTCCTTCGAACGAGATCCCGAGTCGGCATGGGTGAAACTGGTCGACCGCACGCTGGCCTCACCGCACTTCGGCGAACGCTGGGCACGACACTGGATGGATGTCGTCCGCTTCTCCGAGACGCATGGGAACGAGTGGAACTACGAGGTGCACTACGCGTGGCGGTACCGCGACTACCTGGTCCGGGCCTTCAACCAGGACGTGCCCTACGACCAACTGGTTCGTGAACACATCGCCGGCGACCTGCTCGAATCACCGCGGATCAACCAGCAGGGACGGTTCCGCGAATCGCCGATCGGCACCGCGTTCTATCGGTTCGGCGAGGTGAACCACGACGACTGCATCGCGCTGCGTTCGATCGGCTACGACATCCTCGCCAACCAGCTCGACACGCTGACAAAGGCCTTCCAGGCCTCCACGGTTGCCTGTGCTCGGTGTCACGACCACAAGATCGATGCCTTCTCGACTCGAGACTACCACGCCCTGCTCGGAGTCCTCCGCAGCACCCGCCTGGTCGCCATCCCGCTCGATTTGCGCGACATCAACGAACGACCGTACGTGACACTCCTCAACCTGAAAGTCCAGATCCGCAAGGGTCTGGCCCGGCTGTGGGCCAACGCCGACACCCCACGCCTCGAGCTGCTGATGCTGGCCGCCGAAATGCCAGGCGGCGAAGACAAGACCACCCAGCACAAGGGCCTGGATGCCAAACTGCTGGCCCGTTGGAAGACCGCTCTCTCGGTCAAGAACCCACCGCTTGAGCACCCGCTTTACACCTGGCGATCAATCGTTGATCGCGACGAAAACACACCCATCGCCGGGGCCTGGATCAAGCTCTCGGACAAGTACCTCGACCAGCGCCGTCGTCGCAAACGGTTCAACCTGCAGAACTACCGGACACTGTTTGACTTCCGCGATCAAGACTCGGATCACTTCCGCGAGTGGTCTGCGTATGGCGAAGGACTCGCGGACCCCCACGCGTACGCAGGCGACCTCGCCCTCTCTGGCTCGGGCGACTCGATCGTCTCGCACCTGCTCCCGGCCGGCATTCACAGTCACCTGCTGACCGCACGACTCGGAGGCAGCTTCCGCTCACCGATCCTGCACCCCACCCGCAAGCACCTCAGCCTGCAGGTGCTCGGCAACGAGCGGGCCGTGGTCCGCATCGTCTCCAACAACTGCCAGCTCAACTACGTCAACTACAAGGTCCTGCAGTCGGACACCCCGACCTGGATCACGTTCGAACCGGCCGCTGACAACCAGAAGCTCCGGGCCTACATCGAGCTGGTCACCAAGTTCTACAACCCGAAGTTCCCCGACCAGCTGGCGACGATCGGCGGAGCCAAGGAAAACGACCGGGTGCCGTGGGACCAGGTCGCCGACGACCCGCGGTCCTACTTCGGCATCACCCGGGTCATGGTCCACGATGTCGACGAGGCTCCTCGAGCCGAACTCGATCACCTCTGTCGGCTCTTCGAAGACGAGCAGGTCCCCGGCACGCTCCGCGACGTCGCCATCCGCTACGCGGCGGTGATCGATC
>CAUZJR010000375.1:0-5635 GCA_963580005.1 Planctomycetota bacterium | reverse complement strand
GCCCGGGCGAGCCTGGCCACTGGTCGATACGTGCACGAGATCGGGTACTGGGACAACGCGTTTCCCTACGACGGCCGGGTACAGGGATGGGGTCATCGCTTGCAGTCGGCTGGTCATCGGGTCGATTCGATCGGCAAGCTGCACTACCGCAGCGTCGAGGACGAGGACGGTTTCAGTGATCGAATTGTGCCTCTGAACGTGGTCGACGGCGTGGGCGACGTGATGGGGGCCATCCGCGATGATCCTCCGATCCGAACGGGCATGCGGGGAGGTGTGACGGAGGCGGGACCGGGGACGTCGACCTACAGCGACTACGACATCGAGATCGCCGACCATTCGATTCAGTGGTTGCGGGATCGCGTGGCCGAGCCGGACGAATTGCCGTGGATGCTCTTCTGCAGCTTCGTCTGCCCGCATCCTCCCTTCATCGCACCGCCGGATCTCTTCGAGTTGTACCCACCCGAGGAGATTCCGCTGCCGATCCAGAACCGTCCCGACGAGCAGCCGACTCACCCGGCCTTGGAGACTCTGCGGAAGACGATGAACTACGACCGCCCGTTTACCGACGAGGAGATCCGCAGGGTGACGGCAGCCTATTACGGCACCTGCACTCACCTGGACCGCCAGGTCGGTCGCGTGCTCGAGGCTCTCGAGGAGACGGGGCTGTCGGGTTCCACCCGGATCATCTACACCAGTGACCACGGCGAGAGCATGGGGCGGCGGGGGCTGTGGGGCAAGTTCACGCTGTACGAGGAGTCTGCCGCGGTGCCGTTGATCGTGGCCGGTCCAGGCGTCCCCGTCGGAGGGTCGACCGACGATCCGGTCTCGCTGGTCGACTGCCACCCCACGATTCTCGAAGCGGTGGGAGTGGACCTCGACGAACAGGACGCCGGGTTGCCGGGTCGATCGCTGTGGTCGATTGCCGACGGCGAGCCGCTGGGCCGTGCGGCGCTCAGTGAATACCACGCGGTGGGCACGACGACGGGCAGCTTCATGATCCGGCACGGGTCGCACAAGTACATCCACTACGTGGGCCAACCGCCCCAGCTGTTCGACCTCGCTCAAGATCCTCTCGAATTGACCGACCTGGCCGGCGACCCCGCCAGCGCGGCGATTTGCGAGCGGATGGAGGGTGTGCTGCGGGGGATGCTGGATCCCGAGGAGGTGGACAGGCGAGCCAGGGCGGACCAGTCGGCACTGGTCTCGGCTCACGGAGGTCGCGAAGCGGTGTTGTCGCGAGGGACATTCGTCAATTCTCCTGTTCCGGGCGAGGAGCCTCGATTTGCAAGCGGAGAGTTCAGCGAGTGAGGCCGCGGGGGTGCCGCCGATGGGCGATCCCGAGGCACGGCATCTGCGGCAGTGCCTGCGTGAGGCGGGTGTCGTCCTGGTGCTGTGGCTGGCGGGGCTGGCCTGGACGCTGGTGGTGGTGATCGGTTGGGGATATCTCCCTGTCGCAGAGCGACCCGAGGTGCCGGACCTGGTGTGGGGGATGCCGGCGTGGGTGGTCTGGGGCCTGTTCGTGCCATGGTTCCTCGAGATCGCTGCGGCATGGTGGTTCGCCCTGCGGGTGCTCGCCGACGACGACCCTGACCAGCAGATCGACGACGACGGCAACCTGGTTGCAGCTGCGGTGTCGGAGGTGGGGGCATGAGAGGTCTGTTGGCCGAAGCCGGGGGTCGGATCGAACCGGCCTGGTACCACGTCGGGCAGCGGGACTACGCGATCCTGGTCCCCTTTGTGTTGTTCATGCTGGGCGTGGCCGTGATCACGGTCTTTTCGCACCGGCACCAGAAGACGGGTGATTTCCGCACCGAGTACTACGTGGCGGGCCGCAGCTTTGGTGCCTGGGTGCTGGCGATGTCGTGGGTGGCGACGATGGCCAGCGGCGGCAGTTTCCTGGGTTACCCGTCGCTGGTGTTCTCCTACGGCTGGACCATGGCGTTCTGGGTCAGCGGTTCGATTGTGACGGCGGTGATCGGCCTGGGGATCGTCGGCAAGCGGATCAATCGCCTGGCGCGGCGGACGGGGGCGTTGACCCTGGTCGACCTGTTGCGCGACCGCTTCGGGTCCGATGCGGTGGGGGTGACCTATTCGGCGGTGATCCTGGTCACGACCAGTGTCTACCTGGTCGCCCAGTTCGTGGCCGGTGCGAGGATCCTGGAGAGCCTGCTTCAGACGAGTTACGTGATGGGCCTGTTGCTGTTTGCGGTTTCGGTGGTGGCCTACACCACGTTCGGAGGGTTCCGCGCCGTGGCCTGGACTGACACGTTGCAGGGGATCGTGATGATCATCGGTGTCGTGTTGCTGGTCCCGCTGACGCTGTCGGCCGCCGGAGGCCTCGAGCAGGCGACTCTTACCGGAGACCGCGCCCAGGCGGTGCGGGTGGATCCCGAGGCGGCCGAGCATGGAGTGGAGACCGAGCGTCACGCGTACCTGTATCCGCCGGGTCCCAGGCAGCAGACCGAGCCGGGCGACGAGGAGATGGGCGGGGTCTTTCTGCCTTTGGGCATGGGGCTGTCGCTGTTCCTGATCCGTTCTCTGGGCGCGGTGATGATGCCGACCACGGTGCCGAGGATGCTGGCGTTTCGAGACACCGCGGCGTTGCGGCGGGCGTTGATGGTGCTGGCTCCCTACTTCCTGCTGATGTACGGCAGCAGCCTGATCGTGATGAACTGTGCGCCGTCGTTGGGAATAGATCTCGAGCCGGGAAAATCGGACCAGGCCATGCCGGCGCTGGCCCAGAGACTGGTGGAACTGAAGGCGGCTCCGGCGCTGTTGGCCGGGTTGCTGATCGCGGCTCCGTTTGCGGCGGTGATGTCGACGGTCGACTCGGCCCTGTTGGTGATCAGCGCCTGCGTGGTGCGGGACCTGGTCGAGAAGTCGTTTGGCGTCAGGCTCTCGGATGTCGCCGTGCGTCGCCTGAGTTATTCGGTTACGGCGTTGGCCGGTGCGGGTGTCTTCCTGGGTGCCTTGATGATCGAGCCAAGATTCCTGCAGCCGCTGGTGATCCACTACGTCGGCGGTTCGGCCTCGGCCCTGTTCTGGCCGGGCCTGGCGACTCTGTTCTGGCGGCGGGCCACCGCGAAGGGAGTGACCGCGGGCCTGGCCGGAGGGGGCCTGATCTACATCGCCGCCATCTTCTTCAAGCCGCTAATGGACCCGATCGTCCCGTTGCACCCCTTCGTGTACGGCTTCGTTGGCTCGGCACTGCTGGTGTCCCTCGTCAGCCTGAAGACACCAGGCCAGGATCAGCGTCAACTGGCCCCGTACTTTGGCGTCAACTAGTTGCTGCGGCGCCTGCTTGCATGCGCCCGGGTCACACTTTCTACTAGCAGCACCCTCCCGGTCGGCTCTCCAGCCAACCTCACACTCTCTCCATACGCTCTTCGATGCCCATGACCGACAATCTGGTCTTCATGATGGGCGAGTACGAGGCGCTGGTGCCGGGAGACCGGAGGTATGCCGAAAACCATCTTTGGCTCAAGGACGACGGTGACGCTCTGAAAGTCGGGCTGACCTCCTACGCGGTCCGACTGCTGCAGGACGTGTTTTTTCTCGACTGGACGATCGACTCAGACACCGAGGTTCGTGGTCGGCAGGAGATTGGAGAGATCGAGAGTTCCAAGGCGGTGTCGAGCCTGTTTGCCCCCTGCGATGGACACGTACTGGAATTCAACGATGCACCGCTCGAGGACCCCTCGGCGATCAACACCTCCGGGTATGATGAGGGCTGGCTGTATCGCTTCCGCACACAGGCCACGTTGCTCAGCCCCCAGGATTACCTGGAGGTTCTCAACGACGGGTGGGAAGACACCCAACGCATGATCAAGGGACAACTCAACTGATGGCCACCAAGACCCTGACCGTTGTCGTTTCGCAGTCGCCGAGCAAGAACCCGGCGAAGCGGCACCTCGAGGAAGAGCTGGTTGCCGCGTGCATGCTCGATGACACCGTCGACGTGGCCGTCGTGCCGCACCTCTACAACCTCGACTCGAATCACACCGGCACCCTGTTCCTGCAGGGGCTGCGAGGCCACCTGGTGGTGCTCAGCTGGATGTATCCTCGAGCCTCCCACTGGCTACTCGATCGGACCGGCATCAAGGGCCACCAGGGTGAGACGATGCTCGAGGAGGAGGACGAGGACGAGGACATTGAGATTCCCGAGCCACAGGGGGTTGGGGGTGTTGAGCTGCCTCCTCGTAACCTCTATTGCCTGGACCTGGGAGTCGATTCGGACCCGGCGGTGTTTCTCGAGGAGATCGCCCGCATTGTCGAGGAGCTTCGGTCCGTGGCGGCCGCGGCAGCCCCGAGTGATGAAACGGTGCAGACGGTCGAGTTGATGGACTGGATTTCCGGATCGCCCAAGCCCGAGCAGCTCGAGAAGTACCTCGACCCGATGTCGGTGCTGACCGGTGGGGAAGACATCGAGCCGGTCAAGCGTCGCTGGTACCCGGTGATCGACTACGAGCGGTGCACCAACTGCATGGAGTGCATCGATTTCTGCCTGTTCGGGGTGTACGGCGTCGACACGCTGGACCGGATCCTGGTCGAGGAGCAGGACAACTGCAAGAAGGGGTGTCCGGCTTGCAGCCGGGTCTGCCCCGAGAACGCGATCGTGTTTCCTCAACACAAGGAGCCGGCGGTTGCGGGAGCATTGGGAGACGTCGGCGCCCTGAAGATCGATCTCTCGAAGCTCTTTGGCAACATCACCGGCCTGGATGCGGCGGTGTCCGAGCGTGATGTTGAGTTGCTCCGCGACGGACGCGAGGCGGTGGGAGCGAGTGTCGGCATGCCGAAGCGGCAGCCCGACCAGGACTCGACCCAGCGAGACGAAATCGATGATCTCTTTGATGGCCTCGACGCCATGGATCTCTGAGCGACCCTCCCGACCGCACAGAGCCCGCAGATGACCTCTCGCGCCCTCGCAGACATCTCGCACCCGCGGCTGTCTGCTGCCGAGCGGACGGCGTGTGAGGCGTTGCTGTGCGAGCGAAACGAAGCGGGGATCTGGGTCGGAGAACTGTCCACCTCGGCGCTCTCGACCGCCACCGCCACGCTGGCCTTGCACCTGTACTCGGTGTCCGGGCATGCCGGTGAGCGTGCCGAGGAAATCGAGCGGTTGGTCGAGTCGGGCCGGGACTGGCTGCTGGATCAGCAGAACCAGGACGGAGGCTGGGGCGACACGGCGCTGAGTTTCAGCAACATCTCGACCACCATGCTGGCTCATGCCACCCTGGCCGCGGTCTCTGAGACCAGGCCAGCGGTGTTTGAGGATCGCCAGGCGGAGGTCATGGTTGGTGCCGAGTCGTACATCGAGCGGGCCGGCGGGGTCGAAGCGGTGCTGGCCCGGTATGGCAGCGATCGGACCTTTTCGGTCCCGATCCTGACTCACTGTGCCCTGGCCGGGACGGTCGATTGGCGCCGCGTGATCCCGTTGCCGCTGGAACTGGCGGCGTTGCCGGCGGGATTCTACAAGACCGTCCGGCTGCCGGTGGTCAGCTACGCGCTTCCGGCGTTGATCGCCATCGGCCTGGTCCGCTTCCATTCACGTCCTCCGCGAAATCCCCTGGCATGGCTGGTGCGTCGCCTGGCTCGCGGCCGCGTGTTGAGGGTCCTGGGGTCGATCCAGCCGACC
>CAUZJR010000374.1:0-5640 GCA_963580005.1 Planctomycetota bacterium | reverse complement strand
CCATCATCGTGCTCGGAGGCGATGGCACACACCGCATGGTCGCCAAGGGCTGCACAGACCTGCCGCTGGTTCCGATTTCGACCGGAACCAACAACGTCTGGCCTCAACGCAACGAAGGCACCCTGGCTGGGGTCGCCGCGGCCCTGGTGGCCCAGGGCCAGGTGCCGACCGAATCGGCATGCCGCCAGACACCGCGACTGGATGTGCTCCGCGATGGCCAGGCCATCGACATGGCCCTGGTCGATGTTGCCGCCTGCGACATCCGGGTCCCCGGCGCTCGAGCCCTCTGGGACATCGATCGCATCCACCAACTGGTGCTCTCCCAAGCACTCCCCGGCGTGCTGGGACTCTCGGCCATCGGCGGCAGCCTGCCTCCCCCGCCAGACGGGGCACGACGCGGACTGGCACTCGAAATCGGACCCGGCGGCGAACCGGTGCTGGCCCCCATCGCACCGGGACTGGTCGTGCCGGTCCCAGTCCGGTCCGTCCGCTGGATTGAACCCGGCGAACGGGTCGCGATCCTGGATCGTCCCGGTACGCTGGCACTCGATGGAGAACGTGAAACCCCGATCAAGACCAACGACAACCTCGCCGTCGAGTTCAACCCGCACGGACCCACGATGGTCGATGTCACGCTGACCCTGCAACTGGCCGCCGACTCGAATCGCTTCGCCCTGCCAAACACTCCAGCCGACTGAACTCCAACACCACACTCCACGAAGGACCTCGAACCATGGCCACGCTGATTCCAATGCCCAAGTGGGGCATGACCATGCAGGAAGGAACCATCGGGAGTTGGCTGAAGGCCGAGGGTGAGGTGGTGGAGGCGGGTGAGGAGATCGTCGAAATCGAATCGGACAAGGCGATCCAACTGGTCGAATCGCCCGCGTCGGGGATCCTGGCACGGATCCTGGTCGCTGCCGGAGAAACCGTGCCGATCACCACTCCGATTGCCGTGATCACCGACGCCGGCGAGGAGGTGCCCGAGGAGATGATCGCAGCAGCGGTCGCCGCCGCGGCCACCGAAGCGGCAACAGATGGAGAACCCTCAGCAGCCCCGGTGGCCTCAGCCCCCCCAGCCTCCCAACCGAAGAGGCCTCAACGGAAACCAGGCGGCCGCGTTCCGGCCTCCCCCGCCGCCAAGCGGCTCGCACGCGAACACGACATCGAACTCGCAGCCGTCACCGCCTCCGGTCCCGACGGACTGGTTGTCGTCGAGGACGTACAGGCGGCCATCGATGACGCAAACACACCCGCCGGTCCCGTCTCCCTGGTCTCGTTCTTCTGCCAGTCAACCCGCCTCGAAGGACGCCTGTATCTCCCCGAAGATCTCTTTGTTGAGACTCCAGCCGACGCGGAGGATCGCCCCGAGCCGAACCTGCCCGCTGTCGTACTCTGCCTGGGATACACCTACACCGCAGACCTGCTCGTGCCCGAAATGGCCCGGGAATTGGCCCAGGCGGGGCGTGCCTGCCTGGTCTTCGACTACCGGGGCTTCGGCCGCAGCGGTGAACCGGCCGATGCGGTCAGGCCGTGGGACCAGGTCGAGGACATCCGAGCGGCGGTGTCATTCCTTGCCGACCGCTCCGAGATCGATGCCGGGCGGATCAGCTTGCTGGGCATCAGCCTCGGCGGTTCACACGCCGTCACCACCGCGGCACTCGACCCCCGCGTGACCGCCATCGCCACCATCTCCGCCGCAGCCGACTTCAGGCGACTGCTGCAGGCCTCTCGCGACGACGAGTCGTGGACCGAGTTCCTGGGACGAGTCGACGCCGATCGATCCTCACGAGCCCGCGGCGGCAATGGTGAAATCGTCGATGCCTGGGAGATCATCCAGCCCGACGAAGAGTCTCGGGCCTTCCTGGATGCGCTGTATGCCGAGTTGCCTCAATTGGCATGCCGATTGTCTCTGGAAACCGCCGACCTGCTGCTGGGTTATGTCCCCGGCTTGTTGGCCGAGGCGATCGCCCCGCGGCCGGTGCTGCTGATCCACGGAGAGAACGATCGGTTGGTGCCGCCGTCGGAATCCGAAGCGCTGGTGGCGGCGATCGGAGACTCGGCCCGGCTGGTCAGCGTGCCCGAGATGGCCCACTTCGACTGGGCCCGGCCAGGCGACGAGCGCTACGAGAGGGTCCTGGAGACCATCGACGCGTGGCTCTCGGAACTCGGCCGCTAGTCACCGGGGTCCGGCCGCAGGAAGTCACGCACGATCCGCCCGTAGCCTTCGGTGTAGTCCATTTCGAGGTAGCGGGCGCCGAGGTACTCGCGGGGGGTGAAGTCCGAGAGGTCATAGGGAGAGCCCGAATGGAACTCGACCTCGCCCTTGCCCAGGCGACGCTCGTGCACCGTCACCTCCTGCATCGCCGGTGCCCCGTCGATCAGCTGACAGACATCGGCTCCCTGGCCATCGGCTCGAGGAATCACCTTCAGTCGCCACGACGGCGAGAGATCCGGAAAGTCGGCCTCGCTCGCCTCCCGGTCCATGGATGATCGAATGCAAAACGCCGACATGCCGCCCAGCCGCGTGTCGGTCTCCATGTCGTCGCCGTCCACAGACACGACAACCTCGGCCGAGACCTTCGGCGTCCCGTAGACTTCGCGACCGGCCGGGATGCTGTTGGTCGAGTTCAGAAACGCGATCGGCGCAAAGAAACCCGCTTGACCCTCGTGACGACACCCGACCACCAGCACGCTCTCTTCGAAGGGACCGTAGTGGTCCGACCAGGGGACCGTCAGCCCGATCGCCACGCAGTATCCACTCTCGGCAGGCTCGAGACACTCGGGGAGCACCCGGCGTAGGGCCGAGACGTCGGCGCGGAAGTCGACGAACTGGAACTTCACGTTGCGGTACCGTGCCGGCGGAGGCGCGTAGTACGGCGCGAACGCCGGCATGTTGGAGATCTGCTCAAGAGGTAGGTTCATGAATCGTCCCCCCGCTCTGCCCCGCCGCGACACGCCCTGCGAAATGGCTCGAGCAGCCGTCTCCCTGCGACGCTTGCCACCAGTAGATTCCTCGTGTGACTTTGAATCCGATCGATCACTCTGTTCTTATTGACGCTCGATTCAAGCAACCCGAGCCTCTTCCCTGAGACTAACCGATCGAGGAGTGATCCGTGGACCTGAGACCCAATCGTGCCAAACAACGACTCGCCGCCGGTGAGACCGTCTGCTGCGTGTCGGGATTGACCGACCCCGAAGACATCGACCGCTTCGGACCAGCCGGATTCGATGCCGTGTGGCTCGAAGGCGAACACGGCCCGGTTGACTTCCGAGACATCGGAGACCTCTCTCGAGCCTGTGACCTGTGGGGCATGACCTCGATCATGAGGATCAACCAGAACGAGCAGGCGATCGTCTACCGGGCACTGGATCGAGGAGTCCAGGGCATCGTGGTGCCGCACGTCAACACCCGGGCCGAAGCCGAAAACGTAGTCGCCGGCGGCAAATTCTCGCCCGCCGGCCAACGCGGCCTCTTCACAAGCCGACAGGGGTACGGCGTCGAAAACTACTTCGATTCGGCCAACAACCACACCATGCTGATTGTGCTGATCGAGGACATCATCGCCGTCAACAACCTCGACGAAATCCTCGAAGTCGACAACATCGACGTATTCTTCGTTGCACCCAGCGACCTGGCCGCCTCGATGAACCTGATCGGACAATTCGACCATCCCGATGTCGTCTCGACTCGCGAAAACGCCCTGAGGAAGATCGCCGAGAGCGGTCGTGTGGCCGGCACGCTGACCGACTCCGGCAACGTGGCTCACTTCACCGACATGGGCGTTCGCTTCGTCATGACCTCCGTCGGAGCCTGGATCGACTCGGGCGCCGCCGACTTCAAATCTGCCGCCGGCATCTCCTGATTCTCCTGATTCTCCTGATTCTCCTGATTCTCCTGATTCTCCTGATTCTCCTGATTCTCCTGATTCTCCTCTCTCCAACGGACCTCCCATGTACGCCATCTTTGTCACACTCAACGTCAGGCACGACAAGATCGCCGAATTCGAAGACGTCAGTCTCGGCGACGCCCAGGGATCAACTCGCGACGAACCCGAGTGCTTCCGCTTCGACATCCTCAAGGACCCCACCGTCCCCGGTCGGTACTACCTCTACGAGGTCTATCTCAACGCCGATTCACTCGACAAACACCGCGAAACGCCTCACTTCCAGAAGTGGTGGTCGACGGTCGAGGAGTGGTTCGAGACGGACCTGGAGAAGATCGACATGGAAACCGTCTTCCCCTCCGACGCAGGCTGGGAAGCACAGAAACCGCATCTGCTCAACTGGTAACCCCAGGGACTGGCTCCGCAGCCGAAGGCGAAGGTGCCTGTCCCCTCCCCCTCCCCCAGCCTCCCGCCCCCAGCGGTTCCCATGAGAATCACCCAACTCGAGTGCCTGCACGCCGACGCGGGCTTCCGCAACTTCGACTTCCTGAAGATCAGCACCGACGAGGGGTTGGTCGGCTGGAGCGAGTACAACGAGTCGTTTGGTGGGCTGGGGGTCAGCGAGGTGATCAACGGCCTCTCGGGGGTCCTGCTGGGCGAGGACCCTCGACCGATCGAACTCCACGTGGCCCGGATGTATGCCATCCGACGCCAGGCCAGCGGCGGCGTCGCCCAGCAGGCCATCGGCGCCATCGAGAACGCGTTGCTGGATCTGAAGGCCAAGGCGCTGGAGATCCCGGTCTACGAGATGCTCGGCGGCCCGGTCCGCGACCGCATCGGGCTCTACTGGTCCCACTGCGGGACCTACCCGTTGAGCTTCGCCGAGGAGATGCAGATCGAGCCGCTGAGATCACTCGACGATGTCGTCGCGCTGGGCCGCAAGGCGGCCGCCAGCGGCTACTCGGCTCTGAAAACCAACGTCTTCCGATTCGACGACTCAGAGGCCTGGCTGCACTGCCCGGGGTTCTGGCGGGGTGAGGGCTACCCCGAGTTGAATGCGGACCGGGCCGTGGTCCGGGCGATGTGCGAGCAATTGGAGGCGTTTCGCGAGGGCACCGGTCCGGACATGGATATCCTGGTCGACCTGAACTTCAACTTCAAAACCGAGGGCTTTCTGAAAATGGCCCGGGCGATGGAGCGGTTTGACCTGTTCTGGGTCGAAATCGATACCTGCAGCCCCGAGGCGTTGGCCTACATCCGCCGCGGCACGACGATCCCAATTGCCTCAGGGGAATGCCTGTTCCGGCGTCGCGGCTACAAGCCCTACCTCGATGCCGATTCGATGGACGTCGCCATTGTCGACAACCCGTGGAACGGAGTGGGCGAGGGACTGAAGATTGCTGCGATGGCCGACACGCACGAGGTCAACGTGGCCCCGCACAACTTCTATGGCCACCTGGCCACGATGATGAACGCGCACTTCTGTGCCGTGGTGCCGAACTTCCGCATCATGGAAATCGACTGCGACTTCGTCCCCTGGCACGACGAGCTGTTCACCGTGGTGCCCCGAATCGAGGACGGTCAACTGCTGTTGCCCACGGGGCCCGGCTGGGGAACCGAGGTCAACGAGGAGGCCGTCGCCGAGCACCCGGCCACGCAGAACGGCCGCTAGGGAGCCAGGAACTTGGGATACGACGTCGACTCGTACTTGAGCTCCTGAGCCTTCCGCAGGTCGCTTCGGTACAGGTCCAAT
>CAUZJR010000373.1:0-5642 GCA_963580005.1 Planctomycetota bacterium | reverse complement strand
ATGGCCATGACAAGATGTTTCAGCATGTTCGGCCCTTTCAACAGGTCGCCCTTGGGTGGTCGTGTCGACTCACGATCACACTATCTGAGCAACCCGGCCCACGCAAACGCGACGCCGGACGACCCTACACCAGGATCTCGTGAACCACCCGCCCGCGTACATCGGTCAGGCGGAAGTCGCGGCCACCAAAGCGATACGTCAGCAGTTCGTGATCCAATCCCATCAGGTGCAGGATGGTGGCGTGCAGATCATGCACGTGCACCTCGTCGCTGGCCACCACGTTTCCGTACTCGTCACTCTGACCATGCACCGTCCCCGGCCGCGTTCCTCCGCCTGCCAGCAGGCAGGTGAATGCCGAGTTGTGGTGGTTGCGACCTTTTTCATTTTCGGTTCCCGCCGGGGAACGGCCAAACTCGGTGCAGATCGCCACCAGCGTTTCATCGAGCAGGCCTCGCATATCGAGATCGGCGATCAGGGCCGCCAGCGGCCGATCGATGTCGCGGGCCCGCAGGCGGTGCTGCTGCATGTCACCGTGCGAGTCCCAGTTCGCCCCTGACCCGGTGTGAACCACCTCCACCACCCGCACACCATGCTCGACCAACCGCCGGGCCGCCAGCAGCTGCCAGGCGATCGATCGCTGGTCTCCGCTGGCAACGCCAAAGTGATCCAGTGTGCCACGCGTCTCGCCGGAAACATCCAGCACTCGTGGCGCCAGTTGCATCATGCCTGCGGCCGTCCTAAACGACGACATGCGGGCCCTGAGCCGGGGGTCCTGCTGCCGATCCCGAGCGTGACGCTCGTTGATCCGCCTCAACATCAACTGCTCGAGCTGTCCCAGCGACACCGTCGGCAGGGGACTCTTGAGATTCGGAACCGGGTCCTTGCCGGGAACCAGGTGAGTACCGGTGTGATGCGCCGGAAGAAAACTGGCGTCCCAGACCTGGTTGCCCATGTAGGGCAGTGCCGCGGCCAGGACCACAAACGGAGGCAGGTTGGGCTCGCTCGTCCCCAGCCCGTAGCTGATCCACGACCCGATGCTCGGCATCGGAATTGTTGTCAGGCCGCAGTGCATCGCCAACGTCGCCTGGCCGTGGCTGATGTGGTCGTTGACCATCGAGTGAATCACGGCCAACTTGTCGACCTGGCTGGCCAGGTGAGGGAACAACTCGCTGACAGACAGTCCCAGTTCCCCGTACCGTCGGAATCGAAACGGCGACGCATTCAGGAAAAACGGGCGACCACGCCAGTCGATCGTCTTGCCGTGATCGGCCTGCAGCTTCGGCTTGTAGTCGAACGAGTCGACATGCGAGAGGCCACCGGTCAGGTTGACAATGATCAGGTTGCGAGCCCGCGCGGCCTTGTGGCCCCGACGGGGTGCCAGCGGATGGCCGCCCTCTTGCAGAGCCGCCTGCAGCAGGCCGTTGCGTAACGCCGTGGCCCCAGCGCAACTGACACCGGTCAGCGCGGCCGCCTGGCGCAGGAACTCCCGTCGGCTGCCCGCACGCGAGACCTCGTGGCTGACTGTTTGACGCACCGTCCTCGACCCCCTCAATCAATCCACGTACAGGAATTCGTTGGCCGTCATCAGCAATCGGCTGAAACTGGCCCACGCCGCCAGTTCGATCTGCTCGGCACCCAGCGGCTTGCGGTACCGCGACGGCACTCCACGATAGACCTTCATCTCGTCAATCTCACCGGCAAAACATCTCTTCAGAAGCGTAATCCCCAGCCCGATCCGAAAGGGCAGCTCGCTGGGACGAATCGGTGCCGTCGAAGCGATCTCGGCTCCGAGCGTTCCGTCGACAAACACCTGCAACGCCCGCGGTGTGCGGACCATCGCCAGCTTGTACCAGCGTCCAGCCTGCAGTGTCACCGGATCACTGATCACCCACGCCTCGCCGCCAATACCCATCGACGCGGTAAACTGGTTGGTTTTGCGACCGGCCTGCTGCAGAACAAACCCGCGACTGCCTCCACCCAGGTGATTGCCGAAGATATCGGCATAAAGAGCCTGCTGGGGTCCGGGTCTGACAAAGCACTCCACCACAAATGCGTCTCCCAGCTCCAGCTTCAGGCCGCTGTCGACATAGTCACCGTCACCGTCCAGCGACACGCACCGGCCGAATCGCCCGTCCACGAATGTCGGATTGCCGATCAGCGTGCCGTGATGGTTGCCGCCGGATGAATCTCGGGCATCACCTTCGAAGTGGTATTCGAGCACCAGCTTGGCAGCCGCGCCACCGTAGCGGCCCTCGGCAGCCTGCTTCCAGCCCAGGGCATAGGCATCGACATAGGCTAGGACCGCGTCGACTTCGCCAGCATGAGGCTCACGCAACCAGGCCCGCCGGATCGCGCGTTGCACCCGCTTTGACCTCTGAGGCTCGACCGCAATCAACCGCCTGGCCAGCGCCTGAGACTGCTCGTGTACAAACGGGCTGTTCCGCAGGTAAAGCCCCTGGAGCGCCTTGGCCGTGTTCTTGCGGTTCACCGTCGGACGCGACGTGTCGGGGCCGTCAAAGAGCGTCAGGAAGGGATGACGCTGGAGACGCTGAGTCATCAGGTAGACGCTGCGGTGTTTCGACTCGTAGATGCCCTTGAACGGCCCGTGCTGGCTGAACTGCCAGGTCCGCTCGGGCGGAAACGGGTGCACTCCCGGTCTCGAACGATCCAGCGTACCGGCCACCTGCATCAAGCCGTCGCGGATCGACTCGGCATCCCGCCGCCGACGGTCCCATCGCCAATACCACCGGTTGGCCGGATCCCTGGCGAACGAGTCGTCTCGATTGATCCCCGCCAGCCGCCAGGTCTTTGACGACAGGATCAAGCGGTGCACGTGCTTGACAGACCAGCGGTGGTCGATGAGTTGGCGTGCCAGCCAGTCGAGCAACCCGGGATGAGTGGGAGGCTCACCTTCAAGGCCGAAGTCGTCGGGAGTCGTGACGATGCCCTTGCCGAAATGGAACTGCCAGATGTAATTGACCGCCACGCGAGGCGTCAGCCGGTTTTCCGGACTGCTCAGCCACCGAGCCAGCTGCAAGCGGCCGCTTTGGCCGGCGGGAATCTTCAGTGGCCCACCCCACGCCAGTCGACTGGGAACACCCCGGGGCACCACCTTGCCAGGATCAAATGGGTCACCACCGAACTGGATCGCGGCATCGGCCGCTGTCGCCTCACGCATGGCGTAGGCCCGCTCGAGTCCCGCGGCCCGCTCGTTGCCCTTCAAGTCGTTCCAGATCGTGCGAACACCATTGTCGAGCTTGGCAATTTCCTCGCGGATGCGAATGTCCTGGTCGTCGATGCTCGTCCTCAGTGCCACGTCGAATTCGCCCCGTGAACGGAGCTCGCGATAACGACGCATGTCTCCACCAAGACGCTTCTGCTTGATGGCCAGGGCCGCTTGAGCAGGATCAGCGGCGATGGTCCTGTTGATGGTTGCCATCAGGTTCTCCATGCCCTGCCGCCGTTCAATGGGCAAGGCAGCCCACTGTGCCGGTGTGGCCAACAGCACGGTTTCTCCGGCCGAAAATCCTGGCAGTTCCGAACCGCTGAACGGGTATCGGCTGCTCGAGAAGATCCCGTACAGCCGGTAATAGTCGGCCGTACTGATCGGCTCGAACTTGTGGTCGTGACACCTCGAACACACGATCGTCATCCCCAGCATCGAGCGGCCAATCGTGTCGATCGTGTCCTCGATGATCAGCTCGGGGTGGTAGTGCTTGAAGATGCCGTTTCGAATCGACAGCGCGAGAAAGCCCGTCGCAATCACCCGCTCGCGGAATCGTGCGTCGGGTTTCCCCCGGGCGATGAGATCCCCGGCAATCTGTTCGCGGATGAACTCGTCATAAGGCTTGTCGGCGGTGTAGGCGTCGATGACATAGTCGCGATACAACCGGGCCGAGGGGATCGGGCAATCCACGCTGCCTCCCTGCGTGTCGGCATACCGTGCCAGGTCCAGCCAATGTCGGCCCCAACGTTCGCCATATGCGGGCATGTCGAGCAGCCGGTCGATCAATCGCCGGTAGGCGGGCTCCGAGGAATCCGCCTGAAAGGCTGCAACCTGCTGCCAGTCCGGAGGCAGCCCATGCAAGTCGTCAAACAGCCTGCGGACCAGGTCGCGAGGCGACGCTGCCGGGACCGGCATGACTCGCTGTCCCGTCCATCCTGCCGCAATGAACCGGTCAATCGGGTGCACGGCCCAACCGGTCGGATCCGCCGGAGGCTCGACAGCCCGAATCGGCCGAAACGACCAGTGTTGGGCCTCGATCGCGGGATCGCCGGCCCGCAACGGACCCACCGCGCCGCACACCAACAGAACAATCCACAAGGAAAACCGCATCAAGACGTCACCGCCGCCTGCACACGATCAAGGTCATCTGCTGGCCATCCTAGCAGACCACTGCAGCGAAGGTTTCCTGGCCTGCAAACGGCCGGGTCATTTCGAGTTGATCTTCTTCTGGCGTGGTGGGACCGGCAGCGTGGGAGTGAACGGGCCACGGAAGTTGCGAGACCAGTGGCAACCGGCAATAAACGGCTGCACGCGACCGCGGTCGTCGAACTTGACGCCCTGGAAGGCGGTGAAGAGTGTCCCGTCAGAGAACTGCACCGTGTTCGCCTCGGCCAACGCATTGGAAATCGGCACGTCGTCCCGCAACACCACCTCCTCGCTCCAGCTCTTGCCCAGGTCCCTGGTGAAGCGGGCCCGCACCCCATAGGGCACCGCGCCGCGCCGCTGGTAGGAACAGACGATCGAGCCGTCCTTCAACTTCCACGGCAACGGATGCTTGGCGTGGATCGGTGTCTTGACCACCGGCGACCAACTGCGGCCCCCGTCGACCGATGCACACGAGTACGCCGGGCTCGCCAGGCCGGTGCGGATCATCAGGAAGATCCGACCGTCACTCTCGATCACCGGAAACGTCTCGGAAAAACCCGTCGCCAAGGGCGACAGCTTCCCGTCGGCGGCACGCACTGCCTGAAACGTCTTGCCACTGTCCTCAGACCGCACGCAGTAGACATGACTCCGGCCCAGCGACAAGCCGACTCCACCGGTCTTCGGATCGACCGACCGCTCGTCCTTGCCGTACCCGTAGGCCAGGAAGACCAACGACCCGTCATCGAGACGCCGCAGAGGACCTCGGGCGACGAAATGAGCAAAAAACGGCAGCTGCTTGTGAAGTGCTCGCTTTGTCCACGTCTTGCCACCGTCTCGGGATGTCTTCTGCCACAGGTCATGGATGATCGCACAGTAGTCGTTCTTGGCACCCAGGTCCCAGACATGGTACCCCTGCTTCTGCAGCCGCGCGATCTCGGTCCGCGGGTACCGAATCCAGCCACTGGTCCCCATCTCCATGATCACACCACCAGGCAGCGTCATGCGGTTGCGAGCCAGAGCCGGCGACTTGTCACCGGTGATCTTCCAACTGCGACCGCGATCCTCAGAGATCATCACAACCGTCGACGCCCGCGGGGCATAGGCATCGGTGTTGGCCTCATCGTCCGGAAAATACACCTGGATCGGCAACCAGAGCTGGTCATTGCGGTCGACGTGGACATGCCCCTTGCTGAAACTGCCATACTTCCCCGCGTACGTGGCCCCGTGCAGGATGTCGACCTCGATCTTCCACCCCCGGCTTGCCGGCTTG
>CAUZJR010000372.1:0-5648 GCA_963580005.1 Planctomycetota bacterium | reverse complement strand
CGGTGCCCAGCTGCTTTTTCACCGTCTCCTTCCAGCGACCGTAGTGTCCCGGCCCGTGCGTCCAGTCGTCCGGAACACCGTCCCGGTCGGTGTCGATTTCGAAGCTCGAATTCTTGACCAGCGGTTGCTGAGCGAAGGCGGTCGTCACCAGGCAGGCAAGTCCCAGAACCAGCTTGGCCGTACCGTTGACCAAGCCCGGCCGTCTCACAATGCGGTTGCCTGCAGCATTCATTTCATGCTCCGGTATCTCGAGTCACGGTTTGGGTCTGTCGTAGAAATGGACTGGGTGTGGCTGAATTGTGGTCCGCGAATATCCTACCCGATGCTCAGAAACAATTGGTCGTCCGGGGTCAGCCTGTCGTCCGTCGCCCAGAGCATCGCCTGTTTTGCGAGTTGCGGTTCTGATACGACAGTGAAGCGTCGCTCCCTGCAGGCTGGTCACACGCGGTTCCTCGGGGCGACGATCATGGACGAGAAGCTCGTTCAGTTTGTCGAGCACGCCTGCGGCAAGGGATTGGACCACGCGGCGATTCGTCAGCTGTTGCTTTCGGCCGGCTGGAAGGACAGGGACATCACGCGGTTTTGTGCAGACTTGAGCTGGATCTGCCCATCCCGACTCCCACCGGGGGTGCCCCGACCAGTGTCTCCGGAGTGGGAACCGTCGGTTCTTGAGGGGGCGTGTCCAGCTTGTGTGGTACAAAGGATGAGCACTCCGCGGTGGCCGGCTGTGAATTCACAATCGATATGGGAGAAACGAGTACGCCCATGGAGTGGATTGTAGCCGGTGCCTTCCTGGTCATGATTGTTGTGCAATTGGGCACGCTGGCGGTGTGTTACCGCAAGCCGGGTCCCGAGGAGGCGATCGTGCGGACAGGCTTTGGTGGCCTGAGTGTTGCAACCGGACGAGGGGTTCTCGTGGTCCCGATTCTCCAGCAGGCTCAGCGGCTGGATCTCTCAGTCAAGCGACTCGTAATCGAGCGAGAGGGTCGGAACGGGTTGGTTTGCAAGGACGGGATCCGTGCCGACATTCGGGTCGAGTTTTGCATCCGAGTGAACAGCCTGAGGGAGGACATCCAACGCGTTGTCGAGTTGGTCGGCCCGCAGCGTGCAGCGGAGATCGGTACGCTGCAGGAACTGTTCGAAGGGAGGTTCTCCGAAATCCTCAGCGCCATCGCCTCCCAGCACCATTTCGCCGAACTGTTTTCGAACCGGTTCATCTTCCGCGATGAGATCCTCAAGTTGGTCGGCACCGACCTGGATGGTTACCGTATCGAGTCGTGTTCCATCGAATACCTCGACCGCACATAGCAGGTGATCGAGGTCTGGCATACGCTGCAGCCGGCGATCCGGGAGGCAATTCTGGCGAGTCAATGCCCGTCTGCCATCGTGCGACCCACAAACCATCACCCTTGCCTCACTGGTACCTTCGCGTGTCAGAGATCCGGATTTCACCAATCTGGCCAAAGAAATTTCCGAAACCCATGTAGTTGAAGTCGCCTCCATATTTCACATGGCCGCCGATCCGGCTGAAGACGCTGAACTGAGCATCGTGCTTGCGATCATTGACCAGCTTGCGGCCGTCCGGATTCTTCATCTGCCAGATCAGCTTGCCGTCCAGGAACAGCTGGTGAAGATCCTCTGCAAAGCTGTATTGCCAGGCAATGTGATGCCACTCGGTGTCGGCGATCCCGACCTCAGACGGACTGGCCACCATCCCCGTACGGCGGTTCCAGGGATGAAGATCCTTCCAGGTGTGATCGGCACTCTGGAAATGGACACCGGGCGCCATAGTTCCATTGGGCGAGTCGATCTCCGAGAGATACAACTCCCACACACCTCGTTTGGACCTGTCGTACGTCCCGCAGACATGTCCGTAATCGAATTTCTTCAAGGGGACGTCGCCGAATGCCTGGTGGGGGCCTCCGCGGCGAACCCAGGCTTCCACTGTCCATTCCCTGGGGCAGGTCTTCATGTCGAGCCTGGGAATCCCACGGCCCAACGACACGTAGCCGTGCTCGCCGTGTCCGGTTTCTTGAGGAAAGCGTCCTGCCCGGCCTGGCCAGGAGTAGCGGCGATCGCCTCCCATGTTGGTGAACGTCAACGTCGTGGCCTCACCACCGGCAATCCGCTCCTTGATCAGACGGCCGTTTGGTCCTTGCCAGTCGTAAAGCGACACCGTGTGCTCGTCGGGACCGATCACTCGCAGCGAGTCCGGAAGCACGCGCAGAACCAAGTCGCGATGATCTCGGGTTCCCTGGGCATCGGTGACTCGAATCGTCAACTTCGAAACACCGACCTGCCTGGGAGTGCCACGCAGGTTTCCGGTCTTTTCGCCAAGCGTGATGCCCGCGGGCAACGATCCCGAGGTGACGTCCCAGCGTAACGGGATGGCCATGTGCTGAGTCTTCAGTCCGGCCTGGTAGGCCGCAGCACTGAAGGCCGGTGGAAGCGACTCGCTAACCAGTCGGCCCCCTTCGACCGTGAGCCTGAAGGTGTGCTGGTCGGTCGCACCCGCTTCGTCACGGGCCAGGATGGTCATCGTGCGGCCCTGGACCAGTTCATTCGGAGTACCGTGGATCACACCTGTCTTGTTGTCGAGCATCAGCCCGCCGGGCATGCTGCGGGGGAACTTCATCTTCCATGTGACGAGGCCGGTCGCGGCATCTGTGCCCAGCTGAACCCGGTAGGGGATTTTCAGCCCGGCATCCGGCAACTTCTGCCGGATAATGGCCAGTGTGTCGGCCACCGGAAATCGCATGACATTGGAAATCCGCAGCTCGTCGATTTCACCATCCATGTTGTACATGGTCATCCCGAAGGCGCCCGGCTTCCAACCTGGCCGATGGGTCGGACGCACAAAGCCACCCACCTGAAACGGGATGTCGCACCTCTTGGCATTGTTGACGATGATCCGCGTCGGCGCGCGGCCGGGTGCAGGCAACGGCACTTTTCGGGTCATCGTTCCGTCAACAAACATGTAGCCCGTCTGGTCCCGATATCGGAACTGCCAGGCCACATGATGCCAGCCAGTGTCACGGAAACGTCCCCAGTCTTTGCCGATCCAGCCGTGACCGTAGCCGGGCCAGAATGCGCCCCCCACATCGTTGTTCGGGTCTTTGCCCTTGTGAGAACCGAGGAATCGGGCTCCGGGCAACAATCCCTCCTCACGAGTCGACCTGGGACCGGTCTTGGCAGTTCGGAGGTAGAACAGCCAGCCATGGCGATACCCATTGGGCAGCGCACAGCCTTCCTCATCTGATCCGCAAATATTGGCGAACGTGTAGCCGTTCCCCTGGGGCCACGAATTGGCGCGGTCCTTTCCGCCGGGACCGGTGTAACGGACCCACGCTTCGACGGTCCATTCCCTGGTGGAGGTTCGTAGCTGAAGTTTGTCGTTATTTGTCGGCCCGATCAGCAGGTGATCGTTCTGACGATCGAAGCGAGCTGTCGATCCGAAACCAGGGCGGCTGCCCCAAAGCGATCGCTTGTATGCTCGCAGGGCTAGCTTCTTGTCACCGGTCGCGTCGTGAGCCTGGTTGCCTGTGCCCTCGTCAAAGTGATAAAGCACGACCGTGTGCCTGTCCGGCTCGAACGGACGTTTCCACGAGTCATCAGCACGCAACGTTGCCGAGCAAGCCGCCACGGCCACGCACGAGCAGACACTCACTCGCTGCAAGAAGTGAACACGCTTCAACACGAAGCCTCCCATCAGGGCTCAACCGTCGGACAAGAACACGCCTCGCAACTGTAAGGACTCTCCGGCGATGGCGCATCGTCAGACGTCACGACCTGCACGTCTGGGGCCGGTCAGGATCTGTCGAGGATCCTGTCGATTGGCTCTCCGCCCAGGACAACCGGCTGCGGCCGATCGAGACGGTCGTAGACCATAGTGTTCTCATTGATGCCCATCGCCTTCAAGACCGTCGCACAGACATCGCGGGGATGGACCGGGTTGCTTTTGACATAGGCGGCATTCTGGTCCGAGGCCCCGTACTCCGAGCCGTCCTGAATCCCGGCGCCAAACAGCAGATTGCTGTAGCAGTGTGTCCAGTGATCGCGTCCCGACTTCGGGTTGATGTTGGGTGTTCTGCCAAAGTCGCTGGTGATCAGGAGCAGCGTCTCTTGCAGCAGGCCGTGACGTTCCAGGTCCGTCAGCAGGGCGTGGACCGCACGGTCCAGGCCAGGCAGGTTCCGTTCGCGGAGCACCTCGAAGTTGTAACCGTGGGTGTCCCATCCGTAGTCGTAGCTGCCCGGGCGGATCGAGTAGTTGTCCCAGAACACGTTTACGAACTGCATGCCGGCCTGGACCAGTCGCCGGGCGACCAGGCAACTGTTGCCGAACAGGCTGGGGCCATAAAGGTCTCGCGTCTTGACGGACTCACCAGCCAGGTCAAATGCGTCGCGCACTTCGTTGGTTGTGAGCAGCCCGTACGCCTGCTGGTGGCGGCGATCGAACTTGGCGACACTCGAATCGTCATCAAGGGACCGACCGAGTCCTCGATCGAGAGCCTGCCTGAGATCCCATCGCTGGTTCAGTCGACCGCTCACGGTCTTTTCGTTGGTCAACCGGGGATGGCCCATCGTCGTGGGGATGTTCTGCCAATCCTTCAACGCGGCTCCCTTCTCGTACCAGGCCACCGGTTCGCTGCACAACGGATCGAATTGCTTGCCGAGCCAGCCGGAATAGATTCCCGGTCGGCGCCAGTTTTCGCCCCATCCCAGATGATGCGGCAGGCAGAAGTACGTTGGCAGCACGCTGCGGCCACGGTGTTCCGGCTTGTGCTGGTGAAAATACTCGACGATCGAACCCATGCTCGGGGGATGGTTGATGTCCTCGACCAGCTGGTTCGGCACAACGCCCTCGTGGCCCGAGAACGCCGGCACGGAATTGTGGCAGCCGCTCTGGTGACTCACGCTGCGAATGACTGCCGACTTGTGCATCCACCTGCTCATCAACGGCAAGTGTTCACACACGTGGGTACCGGGTGTCGACGTGGAAATCACATCGAATTCGCTACGACTGGTGCTCGGCCCCTGGGGTTTCATGTCGTACATGTCCTGCGTCGCAGCACCACCGTGCAGGTACAGCAGGATCACATGCTTGGCCGGACCCGAGCCGAGACCGGACATCACTTTGCCCTGGGGAGCAGCCCCTGCTGGTGTCGCCAGGGCGCCGATCGAACCCGCCGCCCCTGTCGCCATCAAGCGACGGCGGGTGAGCGTGTTGTTCGTTGAGAGGAACTTCTGTGTCACGGATACGACCTGGTGAACATCCCGAAACTCGGTCCAGGACAAACTGCGTCCAGGACACTGGCCCGAGCATAGCCGCCGGGTGCCAGAATCAACAAAGACAATCGCCGGAACCCAGCAACGTTACGTCACTGGTACCTTCGCGTGTCAGAGATCCGGATTTCACCAATCTGGCCAAAGAAATTTCCGAAACCCAGGAAATTGAATGAGCCTCCGTAACGCGAGTACCCCGAGAGCCGAGTGCTGACGCTGAACTGAGCTTCGTGCCGGCGGTTGTTGACCAGCTTGCGTCCATCCGGGCTCTTCATCCGCCAGACCAGTTGACCGTCCAGGAACAGTTCGTGCAGGTCCTGGGCATAGTTGTATTGCCAGGCCACGTGATGCCACTCGGTGTCCCG
>CAUZJR010000371.1:0-5691 GCA_963580005.1 Planctomycetota bacterium | reverse complement strand
GGCGAAGATGATCTCAGCGGACAGGCGGGCGATGACGAGTTGCACGGCGGAGATGACGACGATGTCCTCGACGGAGGCAGCGGTGACGACACCATCGATGCCGGGAACGGCAACGATGAACTTCACGGCGGTTTGGGAGATGATGTCCTCTCCGGAGGCAATCACGAGGACTCGCTCTACGGGGATGCGGATGATGACATCCTCAACGGCGGAAACGGCCGTGACGTGCTTTACGGAGGCGAAGGCAATGACGACCTGTATGGGAACGGAGGAGCTGACGAACTCTTCGGCATGGACGGAGACGATGGACTCTTCGGCGGCGACGGCGAAGATTCGCTCGATGGCGGCGACAACGAAGATCGATTCCTCTACCAGGACGACGATACACTCGTCGACAAGACCTCTGCAGATGCCAAAATCCGATTCTTCAACGGCGATGGCGACTGGAGCGAAGACGAAATCGAAGCGATCGACCAGGCTTTCTCCGTGCTACACCACTTCACCGGAGACACCACTCTCCTGAAACGAAAGAGTGGCCTCAAGATGAGATTCAAACGAGAAGGTGAATCCAATGGCGGGTCCTGCAACAACGCACCTCTCGGATCCAACAACGACTGGGGACGCATCCGGATCTATGACGAAACGTTCGCTGGATGCAAACCTGTCGAGCACGTCGTCTTCCACGAACTCGGACACAACTGGGAAGATGAAAGCTCAATCTGGTCCGACTTCAAGGACCTCAGTGGCTGGACCAAACGCGACAAGAGCGCCGATTCCAACTATGCACAAAGCGGAGACGGCAATTGGTGGTACGACACAAGTGCCACATTCGCCAGCAGCTACGGAACCAATGTGCCACAAGACGACTTTGCCGAGGTGTTTGCACTGTTCTTCATGAACGAAGCTGGACTGGGCTTTGACGACGGCATGAACAGCACCACCGACGGCATGGCCAACAACGCAACCATCATTGCCCGGATACAGGACAAGTACGACTTGTTCGAAGGCTGGCTGTACACAGTCTGACACTCTCCAGCCCCGTGGCCAGTACATCGGCACAGGCCATACGGATCGGTCGTTGCGAGGCTCTCACCTGTCCTCCGTCCCAAGACGATCCAAGACATCCAGTTCCAGGCCTTCCGACACCAGTTCGATACCGCTCAGCAGAGGTTTCCCTCGATGGGCTGTCAGGACCAATTCGCAACGACCATCGATTGAGACACCAGAATACTCGCGAACAACTGACCTCATCGAACCACCAGCCACAGCAACGATATCCAGGCCCTTCAAGACCGTCTTCCCTTGCAATATCACGTCAAACACGCGTTCACCGACACCGATCGAACGCGGCTCCGCAAAGTAGAGTCGAACGGTGAATCGCCCCGGTTTCAGGCCGTCCAACTGAAACGATGTCAGGCCCTCGGCACCGGACGCACACACCCAGGGCCAGCCCGTTCCGCCTTCGCTGAATAATGAATGCCGGTAGAAGTAGTTGGTTCCTTCTGGCTGGATCTTCCAGGCAATGTTCGGCGACGGTCCACCGACACTGGGAGCATCCACCCATAACGTCCCCTTACGTGTCATGCGATCACCGGGTGCACCCAGGTTGATTCCAACCCGCACAATCGGGCCAACGTCACCCGCCCCCCATGCCGTCCACTGCTCAAACGTCTCGGGCATGCTCACCAATGCCGCTCCCGTGGGCAGCGGGTAGCTGCAGGTGCAGCCGTCGTAGAAGAACGGCATATTCAATATGCCATTGGCGGGAATAATACTGTTGGTACAACCCGACCGCGGACCGCTGATGTTGATTGTTCCACTCTCAATTCGCTTATCATAAAAAGCGGGTGTCGCCGACCGCATCGTGATCAGCTGGCCGTAGTCGTTTCCACCATCACATCCGTAACTCTTCACGTAACGCCGCGGCTCGACGAGACCCGTGAGTGGGTTGGTCATCTGGCCCTTGTTCATTTTCCGCAGGAAGGGTCGCCGTTTTTCACCGGGCACCTCAATATCGGTCACGTAGGGCGGACGGTATTGGTAAGGCGGACGAAGACTGTTGGCTGGTGAAACGGGAGCTTTCTTCAGCCGCGAAGACGCCTCAGGCCTCTTCAGTACACGGCCCGTATACACGTCCATGAACTGCGGATCTCCCAGGACGAATCTCGCCGAACCTGCAACGTGCAATCGTCCGCGCGTCCGAAATAGGCGACTCGTACCGAGCCACGCCTTGTCCCGTGACACCATGACACCACCCAGGATGTCGGGCTGAGGTGATCGCTTGAAATGGGCATTCGCGTCGCCAAACCACAAAATACCCAACGGGGCTCGGACACGTGCATCCGGAGCTGACCAGTTCCTGGTGTAGTCCACCGCTCCGGGCAATGAGCCATCTCGTCGAATGACCGTGTACTCACCGACCCGTTCCACCACCGCCTCCGCATGATTCGCAGAGGCCAACCATCCACGAATCTCATCCGTTCCATCCCCTGGCAATCTCAGGCAGGCCACGCCACCGTAAGGACGCAGTCGCTCGTAAATCGCCACGATCCGGTCGACGCCAGATTTTGCGACAGCCGGAGATTCCTCGACGATCAGGTCGGCCAGATACGGCGGGAGATCCAGATCCACCAAACGCCCGGGAAGAAACACAAGCCGACCGGGTGCCACCTCGGGAGAATTAAAACGTCGGCGAAGATGCTTCAGGTCGGCTGGATCCGGCGTCACGGCAACGACATGGTATTCCGTATCCGTCGACAATTGTCGAGCCAACTCACCGTTGTGTGTTCCCAGGACCAACGCGTAGCCACTCCGCTCGCCGATCCCTTGAGGCAAGCCGAGGGCCGTTGCAACAGAGTGCCTTTTATCAGTGACCTTCTGAAACTCTCCGGGTGTGCCCGGCTTGTCAGCGAAACAGTAAACCACACCGTCAAGTGTGACGATGAACAGCCGGCCGTTCGCCGCCAGAACTGTGTGTATCTCACCGGTGACTCCCTCGAAACCATCCGAATACTTCAGCGTCGTTCCAGCCAAGACAATTCGCTTCCGGAGCCCCGACTCGCCGTTCCCGACCATCTCCTTGTCCTCGTGTCGCTCTCGATTCACGCCGCTGTCGAAACGGATCTTGCCTCTCCGAAAATCCTTTGCCATCTGAGGATTCAACATCATGAACCAACCGCCCGGCAGACGGCCCTCCCCCGGCAACGAAAACTCGATCAACTCACCCGTACGACGATCAAATGAGGCCGGACGAGCCGTGCCGCATGGGACCAACAGCTTGTCGCCGTCAACCAACAGGTATCCTTGAGGCGAGAGTCCTCCGAGTGCCTGAGCGTTATGGGGTTGTCGGCCGTACAGCGAACCGCAACGCTCGTTGCGCCAGACAACCTCACCCGTCTCCGCCTTGAGCGCGTAAACGAACACACCCTCCAACGGCCAAACACCGGCTGCGAAATACACGATCCCGTCAGCCAACACGGCTCCACCGCGAACTGGCCACACGGAAATCAACCGACCGTTCCCGAGAATCTTTCGCGACGAGGGAACAGCTCGAAACTTCCATTCGACTTGCCCGTCGGCGATGTTCAAGCAATAGAAGAAACCGTCGTCGGACCCGAAAAGCACCCGGTCACGCCAGGCAACCGGAGCCATCCGAACCGGCCCATCCGTATAAAAACGCCATCGTTCTTTGCCGCTCGCTGCATCGTAGGCCACCAAGGCGTCGACATGAGGCACGGCAACAAGCAACGTGCCCCCCATCACGATCGGCTCGTAACCCTGGTCGAACTGAAGACGAGCCTTACGAAAGGCTGGCTTCATGACGGGAAGTTGACGCTTCCATTGAAGACGCGGATTCGCAGGTGCCGCCTCCACCGACACGTTCGCTCGCCTCGCGTCGTGACGCCACATCGGCCAATCTCCAGCCCACGTGACACTGCTGCACATCATCATCAATGCACTGACGACCAACCGCGTGCTGCCACTCATCACCAAGACACCTCGACCACTCGTTTGAACGCTTGGATTCTGTGAATCCCCCCCGAAATGTAACGTCAAGACTCCTCTGCCAGATCGCACAGGACTTCCCGAGGCGTTTACGGGTTGAGGGACTTCCGGGGACGAGTATTTCGCAACCGGATCGCTCCTGCAACCTGCTTGTCGGTGTTGCGGGACAGATCGAAGTGGGAACCAACACGGTCGTCTTGAACACAGGGTCGAGTTTCGTAGACAATGCACCCCACGTCCTGTCCAAAGAGCAACTGCATGTTTCACTCATGTCTGTTTCCCGTCCTTGTCGCCGTCGCCTCGCTTGCACTCGCGACTGACGTCCAATCCGCCGACTGGCCGATGTGGCGGAATGACAAACAACGGTCTGCGAGTTCCTCGTCGCAATTGCCCGAAGTCCTGCACTTGCAGTGGACCAGGCAGTTGGCTGTTCCACTGCCCGCTTGGCCGAATGAAGCCCGGCTGCATTTTGACGCGTCCTACGAACCGATCGTGTTGGGTTCCAGGATGTTTGTTGGATCGATGATCGACGGAAGTGTCATGGCACTCGACACCAAGTCGGGCGAGGAATTGTGGCGGTTCTACACCAATGGACCTGTCCGCCTGGCACCCGTGGCTTTTGATCGGCGCGTCTGTTTCGGTTCGGATGATGGCTGGCTGTATTGCGTCGACGCTGTCAGCGGCAAGTTGCAATGGAAAGTGTCGGGGGCTCCTGTGAATCGTGGGGCTCACTGGCACTTGGGAAACGCCCGACTCGTTTCGTTCTGGCCGGTCCGAGGTGGACCCGTTGTGGCAGACGGCGTCGTTTATTTCGGAGCAGGCATTTGGCCAACCCTGGGGGTGTTTGTTCGAGCAGTTGAAGCCAGGACCGGAAAAATCCTCTGGACCAACGGCAACAGCCATGCCATCGCAAACGTTCGAGTGGATCACAACTACCTCCAGGAATCGGGACTCTCTCCCCAAGGACACATGCTGGTCCAAGGCGACATGTTGATCGTGCCGAACGGTCGATCGATGCCGGCACGGCTCGATCGCAAGACCGGCAAGCTGCACTACTTTGTGCAGGGCTACCGCAACGGCGACAGCCGGGTGATTGTCGATCGAGATATCGCATTAGTCGGCCGGACCGGGGTGGTCAGCCTCAAGGATGGTCGAGAGATTGCCAATCGTTGGACTGCTGCCGGAAAAGACGCACCCGCCGGATGGAGCTCCAGCAAGATCGATCTCTTTGAAGGCCCGATATTCCCCTACAAGTTTCAGCATGCATGCGATTACCGTTCGGTCATCGACAATGGCATCGCCTATGGACTCGACGACGGCACCGTCCATGTCTACGACCTCAGAACAGCACGCACGTCATCACAGAAGAACAAGACGTTCAACGGCAAGGACATCCAACCTGCACGGTGGGATGCAACCGTTCTGTGGACACTCAAGACTCCGTTTTCGGGCAAGAACCTCAACACCACCACGCTACTCAAGGCAGGCACACGACTCTACGCACACAGCGGCCGACATCTCCTGGCCATTCAACTTGCCGTCGCCGCAGATAATCCCAAGCTTCCCGGGTCGATCGCGTGGACTCGGACGCTGCCCGCCGAGCCTTCGAGCATGTTGGCGGCAAATGATCGGCTGTTTGTCGTCACGACCGATGGGACGATTCATTGTTTCGGCGCAAATCGAGGC
>CAUZJR010000370.1:0-5720 GCA_963580005.1 Planctomycetota bacterium | reverse complement strand
GGCCTGTTTCTTGTCGAGTGGCCGGGGGAAGCGGATCACCAGTCCGGCGGGCACCGCCGAGAGACCTTCGGCGAGGTCCAGCGGTTTGCCGGTGGCCCGGATCCGGTACAACCCGCCCGGGCGGGTCTTGTTGCTCGACCATCCGAACAGCCCGCAGATGTACAACTGGCCATCGTCGGGATGAAAACGGCCGCGGTGGATGCCGGTGGGCAACTCGGGCAGCGGCAGCCTGGTGATGCCCCCCTGGTGAATCTCACCGACCCGCTCGTGGACGACCCGCCAGATGCGGCCGGTGCCGTACGAGAGGCTCAGCAGCGAGCCCCGGGGCAAGGCCCAGTTGTCGCTGTCGACCCAGACCGGGGCACTCGGGCTGCGGTCCGTCTGCTTGTGAATCCAGCACAAGGGAGGGTCGTAGCTGGTGTCCTTCTTGCCCGGCACATACGACATCATGTTGCCGTAGAAGCCGCCGGGGCGGATCCAGTTGATCCGGTTCATCGGCGTCCAGTGACCTTCCTGGTCGGTCGAGATGAAGCTGCCGTCGTCGTTGAGTGCCAGGCCGTTGGGGGCACGGAACCCGTTGGCCAGGACCTGGCTGGCCGAGCCGTCGGCCGAAACGCGGATGACCGAACCGTGCTGCGGAATCACCGCCGGCAACGCGTGACGGGCTCCCTTCATATAGTAGAAGTTGCCCTGCTTGTCGGTCTGCAGGTCCATGGCGAACTCGTGGAAGTGCTCGGTGACCTGGGCGTCGTTGTTGAAGTTCTCGTAGAAGTCGGTTTCACCGTCGTTGTTCAGGTCGACCAGGCGAGTGATCTGGTCGCGGCCGAGCACGTAGATCCGGTCGTCGACGATTTTCAGGCCCAGCGGCTGAAACAGCCCGGCGGCGATCCGCTTCCAGGTCAGCTGGCCGGCTGTTTTGCCCGAGTCGAGCGACTTGCCGAGTCCCGAGACGATCCAGACGTCACCCTGCCAGGTGCAGACGGCTGCCCGCGAGGCGTCGCTGAAGTAGTCGAAGCCTCCCAGCCTCATCCAGCTCCGCCACGGGTTGTCCGTCGGCAGAGTGATCTCGTCGATGGCCAGGGAACCCCGGGCATCCCCGCGATTCACCTTCGTAGTGACCGGTTGCTTCCATTGCGTGGGGCCACCGGCGGCCGGGTTGTCCCAGGTGGTGCGAGCCGGTGTCTTGCGCAGGGTCGCGGCGGTGGCGAGGGTGGTCTTGCCCGGGCTCCGCCAGGCCCGGATCGAGATCCGTTGCGGGGACCTGGACGGGGGGATCTTCAATCGCAGCGCTTTGCCGGAGGTCAGCCACCGGGTGTTGCCCGGGCCCAGCACGATGGCTGCGACGACCGACTGGGACTGCCAGTCGACGGTGGTCGGTGGCCGGGTCGCTCGACGCGGCCCGATGCGGACCTGGGCCTTTCCGTTGAACTCCAGGGCCAGCCCCTTGTGCCCGGCAACGAGCCGGCCACCGCGGTTGGTGCCGGCATATCCGCCGCCGATCACGTTGCCCACCGGGCCGGGTACCTGTCCGCTCCGGGATCCCTTCTCGTCAAAACTCCAGCGTGCAACTCGGGAGGCCTCGATCTCCTCATCACGCGACAGCTTCAGGATCTCGGCGTCGGGCAGCGTGCGCTGGAAGAACTGGATCTCGTCGAGAGCACCCTTCAGGGGAGTCATGAAGTTGGTGGCGGTGTAGCCCAACCGGATGATGTGTTTGGAGTCGTCGGGCGACTTCAAGGGCTTGGCACCGTCGGGTTTGCCGTCGAGGAACAACCGTGTTCGGCCGGACTTGTGCGAGTAGGTGACCGAGACATGGTGCCACTTGCCGTCGTTGACCGTCCGTTGCCCGGTGACCACACCGACCCAGCCGACATCAAAGCCCAGCCGGCCTCCCCGGACAAAAAACGTCTTACCCTTGGGGACCCAGGGGCCGCTGAGTGCCGCCTTGCTGAAAATCGTTCCCTGTGCAGAGCGGGTGCGGATCCAGGCCGAGATCGTGAAGTCGCGTGACAACTGGATCTGCCCGCGTGTCGGGGTCTTCGAGCTGGCCAGGACCGCGATCGCCTTGGAGCCGGCCGCGTCGGCCTGCTTGCCGGTTTGGCTATCGACCACCTGCACCACACTCTCAGCGTCTCCGGCGACCTGGAGCACCAGCGGACGTGTCGAGGGGCCCAGCTCGATCACTCGTTCGAGCACCTTCTGGTTGTCGACAGTAATCAGTCGAGGTTGCTCGCGGACCCGGGTCTTTCCGACCGTGTATTCGAGCAGCACCCGGTGGCCCTGGCGATGCAGGCCTTTCCAGTGTGCCCAGCGTCGGGGCAGGGGTCCGTAGGCGACCCGGTCGACTCCTCGCAGTCGCGGATCACCGAAGCTACCTTCTTGAAGATCAGCCTCGGGATCGGCCCAGCCGGGCGCATTGGGATTGGCCAGTTGCAGGTCGCCGACGATGCGGGGGTGGGCGCCGTGTCGCCCATCCAGGGCGATGCCGTGCCAGTCGATCAGCCCGCGTCCTGTCCAGAACCCTGCGTACCTCAGCGTGTCGGTTTCGAACAACGCAAAGGCGTTGCCCTGTGTCGCTCCACCGGGGCCCTGATCGAGTCGGATGGCGATGCCCTTCTGAGCGATATTGCCCGGCCCGGCTTCGATCGTGGCTCCCAGGAACGCTCCGTAATCCATGTCGATGTAGGGCTTGCCGGTTGCGGGAATCCGCGCGTCCTGGGCTTGAGCTGCCTGCGAGACGAAGGGCAGGAGCGTGATGGTCAGCAGTCCGAGACGGAAGCCGAGTGGCCTGGGAGGCGGCATGATGTTCATCGTGAGTCGTTCTGCTGCAGGTGATGGTCAGTTGGCCGATTCGAGTCCCGATTGCAGGGCATCGAGGTGTCGCTGGAAGTGATCGGCGAGGACTTCGGTGTAGGTCTGTTGATGGGTCTCGAGCAGGTCGTGGAGCCTGGGCCCGAGTGTACTGTCGGTCAGTACCGATCCGAACGTACAGTGCAGGATCTGTCGTCCCAGTCCGGTGAAGCCTTCGCCGGTGGGGACTTCTGACCACAGGCCCAGGTACTGGCGTTCGAGTTCGACCGTGTCGGAGATCTGATCGGCCGGCGGTGCCGAGTCGAGGTTGGCCGAGAGGTGATAGGTGGCCCGGTCGGTTTCGAATCGGCCGCGAGAGAACTCGATGATCTCCCGAAACAGCCCCACGTCGTGTCGGGCGGCGACACGGAGTGCTTCGAGGTAGCTGGTGCCGGCCGTCTTGACGTGGTAACAGCCTCGGGTGGCCCGGGCGAGCATCGCGTACATGGCGAGCTTATCGGAGCCCGAGTGGAGGCTGAGCTTGTAGGGGCCGAGGTGTCGGGCGAGGGCGGCGTGATCGTCGAGCGAGCGTTGGAGTTCGGCGAGGTCGCCCTTGAAGTCGACTCCTTTTTCGAAGTCGCCCACGAAGCGGGGTGCGAGGCTGATCAGGCGGATGCCGTCGGTCAGGCAGCGGTCGGCGATGATGTAATGTTCGGCCAGGGTGGTGGGCTGGTCGGTTTCATCGACGGAGAGTTCAATCTCGTAATCACGACCGGCCAGCCCCTGCACGGCGGCGATGTGGCAGGCGAGTTCGATGGCATGGTTGATGGCCCGACCATACTTGACTCCCGCTCTAAGGCACGCCTCCTCGGTGCATTCGATCTCGGCTCCGGTTTCCAGGGTCAGCCGCCGACCCTGGTAGTCACCCAGCCAGGTCAATTCGCCCTGGACCCTTGCGAACTGTTCCCTGAGTGTCGGCTCGTCGTATTGGTCGGCCTGTTCGTCGACGTGGTCGGAGGGGTCGATGGTGAAGAAGGTGTATCCGGCCGCGGCGGTCAGATCGGCATCGGCGGTCGTCTTGAGATGGTCGGCGTCGGCTCCGATGGGTCCCGACCAGCCAGCCTGCCCGGCACCTTTTAGTGCGTCGTTCATGACGTCATCGGGCGACCGGTTGGTGCGGAGCATCTCCCGGATCGATTGCTGGGGATAGATCGGCAGGATGCCGTGTCCGGATCGTTGCATCGCGAGCACGTGGCCGGCGGTGGCCAGGCCGATGCGGTCTCCGAAGCCGAAGCTGGCACCGGTGCCCAGCGTCTGGCAGGGGGCTGTGGTGTCGGCCATCGGGGAAGCGCCCGGGGTCCTAGGCGATGATCTTGTGAGCGATCTCACCGTGGACGTCGGTCAGGCGGAAGTCTCGACCCGAGTAACGGTAGGTCAGCCGCTCGTGATCGATACCGGCCAGGTGCAGGATGGTGGCGTGCAGGTCGTGAACGCTCATCCGGTTCTCGACCGCGTGCATGCCCATCTCGTCGGTCTGCCCGTGGATCATGCCACCCTTGACGCCTCCACCGGCCAGCCAGATCGAGAACCCGGTGGCGTGGTGGTTTCGTCCTCGAGCTCCCTGTGCGGTCGGGGTCCGGCCGAACTCGCCGCCCCAGATTACCAGGGTCTCCTCGAGCATGCCCCGGCTCTTGAGATCGCCCAGCAGTGCGGCGATCGGCTGGTCGCTTTTTCCGGCGTCTCGCTTGTGGTCCATGATGTTGCCGTGAGCGTCCCAGGGCTGGCCGCTGCCGTAGAACAGCTGGACCATGCGAACACCTCGTTCGACCAGTCGGCGGGCGATCAGGCAGCCGTCGGCGAACTGGCCCGAGCCGTAGGCGGTGCGGGTGGTCTTCGACTCGCGACCGATGTCAAACGCCTCCTGGGCCTCGAACTGCATCCGGTAGGCCATCTCGAGAGAGGCGATCCGGGCGTCGAGCTGGTTGTCCTGGTCGCGTTGCCTGAGATGTTCTCGGTTGAGCTTCTGCATCAGGTTCAGCAACCGACGCTGGGAGGTCTGTCCGAGTTTCTGGTTGCTGAGATGTCCGATGACTTTCTTGGGATCGAGTTTCGAGTTGTTGATGTGGGTGCCCTGGTAGATACCGGGCAGGAAGCTGTTGGACCAAAGCGCCGGACCCACGACCGGTTTGCCGGGGCAGAGCACAACGAAGCCGGGCAGGTTCTGGTTCTCGGTGCCCAGGCCGTAGTTGAGCCACGAGCCCATCGAGGGTCGGATCGGTTGCTGCACGCCGCTGTTCATCATGAACAGTCCGGGCTCGTGGTTGGGTGTCGAGGTGTACATCGAGCGGATGACGCAGATGTCGTCGATGCAGGTGGAGACGTGGGGGAAGAGATCACTGACGGGGATCCCGGCCTGGCCCTGCTTTGAGAACTGAAACGGCGTGGGCATCCACTTCCCGCCGGGGCCCTTCTTGCCGGCCTGCTTGGCCAGTTCGGGCTTGGGGTCGAAGGTGTCGACGTGCGAGGGGCCGCCGTTCATGAACAGGAAGATGATCCGCTTGGCCCGCGGCGTGTGGTGGGGGGCCTTGGCGGCCAGGGGGTTGGAAGAAGCCAGAGCGACCTGGGGCGCTACGGGAGTCTTGGCGACCGCGGCACCGGCGGATTGTGAGTCGAGGACTCCGGCGAGTCCGAGCATGCCAAATCCGGCACCCGAGGTGGCCAGCATCTGGCGTCGGCTGACCGGAGGCAGTGGGGCGTCGTAAGTCATGAAATGGCGTCCTGGTCGTTTCTTGTTCGGCCTGGGGGCCGGAGATCGGGTGGACTCAGTCAATATAAGTGAATTCGTTGCTGCCGAGCAGGGCCAGGGCGTACTGGAGCCATGGCGAGAGCTTATCGGTTTTCTCGGACGAGGCTTCCACCTGCTTGAGGAA